>NZ_JBHRXN010000036.1:365575-576351 GCF_042648525.1 Vogesella facilis | reverse complement strand
ATCAAGCTGGGCTTTGTGCTTTGTGGCGTGCGCCCACCCGATGCGCAAGTGCCGTACCGGGCCGGAACCCAAGCCGCTGGCCCGCCGGCGTCCCCCGGTATTGAGTAGCACGTGACTTTAGAGTCCAATCCACCATGACACGGAGATTGGACATGAAGAAACGTTTCACCGAAGAACAGATCATCGGTTTCCTGCGCGAAGCAGAAGCCTGCATGCCCGTGGCCGAGCTGTGCCGCAAGCACGCTTTCTCGGAAGCCAGCTATTACCTCTGGCGCAGCAAGTTTGGCGGCATGAATGTCTCGGAGGCCAAACGCCTCAAAGAGCTGGAGACCGAGAACGCGCGGCTGAAGAAACTCCTGGCCGAGACGATGCTCGAGAACGAGATTGCCAAAGAGGCTCTGCGAAAAAAGTGGTGAGCGCACCGTCACGGCGGGAGCTGGTGCGCCATCTGGTGGGCAAGGGGCTCAGCGAGCGTCGATCACTGCGCCTGGCCGGCATGAGCCCCAGTTCATTCCGTTACCAGCCCGCCACCAACCGCAATGCCGCCTTGAAAGCGAAGATCATCGCACTCGCGCAACGTCACCGACGCTACGGTGTCGGCATGATTTACCTGAAGCTGCGGCAGAAAGGCATGCAGGTCAATCACAAGCGGGTGGATCGACTCTATGCCGAGGCGGGGCTGCAAATTCGCCGGCGTAAGCGCAAGAAGGTGCCGGTGGCAGACGGTCACCCGCTGACCCGCCCCTTGGCCGCCAATCAGGTCTGGTCGATGGACTTTGTGTTCGACCGGACGGCAGAGGGGCGTGTCATCAAGAGTCTGACCGTCGTCGATGACGCCACGCACGAGGCGGTAGCCATTGTGCCGGAGCGGGCGATGAGCGGCCTGCATCTGACACGTATCCTCGACCAGCTGGCGCAGACACGTGGTTTGCCCAAAGCGATCAGGACAGATAACGGCAAGGAGTTCTGCAGCCACGCCATGCTCACCTGGGCACATGCTCGTGGTGTTCAACTCTTCCTGATTGGGCCTGGCAAGCCCAATCAGAACGCCTACATCGAATCGTTCAACGGGCGCTTCCGGGATGAGTGTCTGAACGAACACTGGTTCACCAGCCTGCGCCATGCCCAGGTCGTCATCGAAGCCTGGCGTAGGGAATACAACAACGAAAGACCTAAGAAAGCGCTTGGCGGTTTGACGCCAGCGGCCTACGCCAAATCACTCGCTGAGAAATCAGGTAAATTAACCTCGGACTCTAATGCTCAGTGCTACTGAGAACGGGGGGGGGCGTCGCGCGCTACCGAGCGGACAGAAGCTGGCGTGGCAAACAGGGCCGCTTCACAGCAATCTATAAAACAGCCGGTCGATGCGCAGTTTTCCTAGCCGTCCGAGCAGTTTGCGCACTTTTTCCGGGTAGTCCCGCAGCTTCTGCAGCTGCCGGTAGTGGCTCAATACGGCGGTGTGCTGGCGGATGTTGGCCAGTTCCTGGGTGATTTGTGGTTTCAGGGTGTGGTGTGGGTCGTGGATGAGCAGGCCGTTTTCCAGGTCGAGGGTAAAAGCACGCGGGTTCAGGTTGTTGCCGGTGATCAGCATGTACTGCTGGTCTACCCAGAGCCCTTTCAGGTGGTAACTGTTGCCCTCGTGCTGCCACAGGCGCAGGGTCAGTTGGCCGCTTTGCAGATAGGTCTGGCGCTTGCGGGCAAAGCGGCGCAGGTTCATTTCGTACAGGTAAGGCAGGCAGCCAATGACCTTGAACGGTTGCTCCGGCGGGATGTAGAAGTCGTTGGCCTGCTTGTCGCCAACGATGATTTCGACCTTGATGCCGCGCGCGAGCAGGGCGTCAAGCTGTAGCAAGACGCTACGTGGCAGATTGAAATAGGGGGTGCAGATCACCAGTTGCTGCGTTGGCTGGCGCAATAACTGCAGTAGCAGGCTATTGAAAGGGTTGCCGCGCCCTTGCCCGCAAATCGGGTGGATGCTGGCGGAGCCACGCGTTACGGCAGGTAGCCGGCATTGTGTGTGTGCCAGCTTTTGCCGCAACTGGCGTATTAGTTGCCGTTGAGCGCGGGCATCTGGCTCAGGCGGGCGATCCAGACGGATAAGTGCCGGATCGGTGGCCAGTTGCGCAACCAGGTAGTGCGACATGCTGTCGGCCAGCTCGGCATGCTGCAGCAGGTGGTAGCGATCGTAACGATAGCGCTCGCCCACGTGCAGGTAGACGTTGTTGAGGCTGGCGCCGCTGTAGAGCACCGCATCATCGATAATGAAGCCCTTCAGGTGCATCACACCGAACAGCTCTTTGCTTTGCACCGGCACACCATAAATGGCCAGGTTGGCCAATGGCTGCTGCTGTGCGCGCTGCCGGTACCAGGCGGCATTGCCCGCCTGCTTGCCTTGGCCAATCAGGCCGCGTTGGGCGCGGTGGGCATCAACAAACAACCGTACATCCAGCCGCGGATTGCTGCTGGCGGCCTGGTACAGCGCTTCCAGCACCTCGGCGCCGGCTTCATCCTGCTGCAGGTAGAGTGCGGCCAGGTGAATGCGGGTTTTGGCGCTGCGAATCAGCCGGAGCAGGGTCTGACGGAACTCGCTGGCTGAATGCAGCGTTTGCATGCAGTCGGCTGGCATGGCGAAGCCGGGCAGGCTTGCCAGGTCTGGCTTGCGGGAGAAGAACGGCATGAGCGGATCGATTGTCGAGACAAGCTGCGATGCTACCACTTGTACCAGCAAAAAGGGCCGGCTAGGCCGGCCCTGCTTGGCTTACTTGCCGGTCTTGAATTCCTGCCACAGACGCGTGGTCAGGCGCTGGGTTTTCGGATCCATGCTCGGCATCACGAAGCTCTTGGCGACCACATCCTTGCCCGGGAAGATGGACGGGTTGGCCAGGTTTTGCTTGTCGATGAACGGGCGGGCGGCCAGGCTGCCCGGTGCATAGCTCACAGAGTTGGCATTGGCGGCCGCTACCTTGGCGTCCAGCAT
Source organism: Vogesella facilis (assembly GCF_042648525.1). NCBI lineage: Bacteria > Pseudomonadati > Pseudomonadota > Betaproteobacteria > Neisseriales > Chromobacteriaceae > Vogesella > Vogesella facilis. The sequence continues at coordinate 573,374 of NZ_JBHRXN010000036.1, read as the reverse complement.
GTAGTTGATCCAGGTGTAGGCGTTATCCACGTTCTTGGCATCTTTCGGCATTACCATGCTGTCGACCCAGATCGCTACGCCCTGCTTCGGTACCAGCGGCTGTACCTTCACGCCGTTCTTGGCTTCTTCAGCACGTTTCTTGGCGATGTTCAGGTCGCCACCGTAGCCCAGTACCATGCACAGCGAACCGCCGGCCAGTTCGTTGATGTAGCCGGAAGAGGAGAAGCGGGTGATGCTGCTGCGCAGCGGCTTGAGCAGGGCGGCGGCGGCCTTGTAATCGGCTTCGCTGGTGCTGGCCGGGTTTTTGCCCATGTAGTGCAGGATCACCGGGAACACTTCCGCCGGGGAATCCAGCATGCTCACGCCGCAGCTCTTCAGCTTGGACAGGTATTCCGGCTTGAACAGCAGGTCCCACTGGTTGTCCGGCAGTTTGCCGCCCAGCGCCTTGTTGACCTTGTCCGGGTTGATGCCGATGGTGTTGATGCCCCAGAAGTACGGCACGGCGAACTTGTTGCCCGGGTCGAAAGCGGTCATCAGCTTCATCAGTTCCGGGTCTAGGTTCTTGTAGTTGGGGATCTTGGCGCGATCCAGCGGCTGATACAGGCCGCCCTGGATCTGCTTGGCCAGGAAGGTGTTGGACGGATGCACCAGGTCGTAGCCGGATTTGCCGGTCAGCATCTTGGCCTGCAGGATCTCGTTACTGTCGTAGACGTCGTAACGCACCTTGACGCCGGTGGCTTTCTGGAAGGCCGGGATGGTGGACTCGGCAATGTAGTCCGACCAGTTGTAGATGTTCAGTTCCTTGGTCGCGGCAGCGGCGCTACCGGTGATACCTGCCAGGGCCAGCCCAAGCGACAGGGCCAGGATAGATTTCTTCATGGTTTCTCCTTGAAGTGCTCCCGCAGAAGCCTGTAAGTGTTATATGCAACAAGCCTGCTAATTAAACCCCCCCGTAGGGGAGAAAACAACTCTGATGCGTTAATAAATCGGAGTGCATAAACCAATGGCACGGCTTACGCCTGATCCAGCAGATGGTGCTGTTCCCATGGCGTGATCTGCTGCTGGAAATCGGCCAGCTCCACCCGTTTCAGGGCAATGAACTGGCTGACAAATTCGCTGCCCAGCACTTGGCTCAGCCTGCTGTCGGCCGCCAGCAGGCTTAACGCGGTGGTCAGATCCGGCGGCAGGGTGGCCTGTTTGTTATAGGCGCTGCCACGCAGGGGCGGGGCGGCCGGCAACTCCGCCTGCAGGCCAAGCAAGCCGCAGGCCAGTGTGGCGGCCAATGCCAGGTAAGGGTTGCAGTCGATGCCGGGCAGGCGGTTTTCCACCCGCCGTGCCTGCGGAGCCGAGGCCGGTACGCGCAGACCGCAGCTGCGGTTGTCGTAACCCCACTCCACGTTGATCGGCGCCGCGGTGTTGGCCGCCAGCCGGCGATAGGCATTGGGGTTGGGCGCCAGCAGCGCCATGGCGGCCGGCAGATGCTGCTGCAGCCCGGCGATGTAGTGCGAAAAGCGTGGATGCTCGCTGCCATCGTCATGGCTGAAGGCATTGCGGCCAACCTTGTCCAGCAGGCTCTGGTGGATGTGCATGGCGCTGCCGGGCTGGCCGGCAAACGGCTTGGCCATGAAGCAGGCTTTCAGGCCATGCGCCGCGGCCAGCGCGCGCAGGGTGCGCTTCAGCAGAAAGACCTGGTCCGCCAGCTGCAGCGCCTCGCCGTGCTGCAGATTGAGTTCGTATTGGCCGTTGCCGACCTCGTGCAGCAGGATGTCGGTGGCGATACCCTGCTGATGACACTGCTGTTCCAGCGCGGCAAAAAAGCTTTCCTGGCGCTGGGCATGATCCAGCGAGTAGGCGGCGCCCGGCGCTTCCGCCTGCTGGCCGGCGGCATTCAGCAGGTAAAACTCGATTTCCGGCGCCACCTGCGGCGTGAGGCCGGCCAGCTGGTATTGCGCCAGCACGTGCCGGAGCACATTGCGCGGTGCAAACGGCACCATGCGGCCGTCTTCGTAATGGCAGTCGTGTATCAGCTGGGCGATGCGGCGGCCGCTGCCCGGCTTCAGGCGGAGGCTGCGCTCATCCGGCAGCAGCAGCATGTCCGGATCGTTGTCCGGCACCAGCTGCTGCTGCGGCTCGCCCATCAGAGTCTGCAGCAGGCTGACTTGCGGAAAGTGCAGCTGGCCGCTGGCTGGGTAGTGGCTGACCGGTACCAGCTTGCCGCGCGGCAGGCCGTTCAGGTCGGGAATCAGGCATTCAATGTGGGTGATGGCGTGCGCTTGCAGCCAGTCGTGGCGTGTTTGAGTCATGGGGCAGGTCCGTGCTGATGGCAGTGGCAAAACAGGCGAGGCGCTGTTTGTCGCGGCCGCCGACGGCGCTGAGCGGCTGTTCGAACACGCCAAACGCCAGCTGGCTGCCGCGGTGAACTGGCCGGGGTACGGAACTGCGGTCCATGCGTGGCTCCTGGGGGAGGTGTGTCTATTTTTTTAGCCGAATATTAAATATTTCGTCAATTTTATTTAACGTGGCGGCAGGCGATTGGCACGCCACTGTGACGCCGGCGCCACGCGCGCGGCAACCGGCGCTGCATGGCGCACAAATGCGAAATGTGCAAAAATCGAGCCAACTAACGAACTACAGGTTTTTCCATGCTGGACCGGGACGGATATCGCCCCAATGTCGGAATCATCCTCGTCAATGGCAAGAACGAGGTGTTCTGGGGCAAGCGGGTGCGTGAGCACTCGTGGCAATTTCCGCAAGGAGGCATCAAACCTGGCGAAAGCCCCGAGGCCGCGATGTACCGCGAGCTTCTGGAAGAAGTCGGCCTGCTGCCGCAACATGTCAAGATTCTGGGGCGCACCCGCGACTGGCTGCGCTACGACGTGCCCAGCAACTGGGTACGCCGCGAATGGCGCGGTAGCTACCGCGGCCAGAAGCAGATCTGGTTCCTGCTGCGCATGGTGGGCCGCGAGTGCGATGTCTGCCTGCGGGCAACCAGTCACCCCGAGTTTGACGGCTGGCGCTGGAACGACTACTGGGCGCCGGTGGATGCGGTGATTGAATTCAAGAAAGATGTGTACGAGCGTGCGCTGACCGAGCTGACCCGCTTCCTCAAGGGCGTGGAAAGCTACGGCGACTATCTGAAACGGACAGGCGGGGGCGGCACGCCCTAGCCCGGAGTGGCCGGACTCGTGATGATCTCTTCTTTGCCACGGCCACGTGCTGCCTTTGCAGCCGTGGCCGTTGTTGCTGCCTGGTCGGCATGGCGGCCGCACGATGCCGCCACCTGGTGGCTGGAGGCGCTGCCGGCGGTGCTCGGCCTGCCGCTGGTCTGGCTGCTGTGGGGGCGTTTCCCGTGGACAAGGTTGGCCGCATGGGCGATGGCGCTGCATGCGATCATCCTGCTGATCGGCGCGCACTACACCTATGCGCTGACACCGCTCGGCTTCTGGCTGCAGGAGCTGTTCGACTTCAGCCGCAACCATTACGACCGCATCGGCCACCTGGCGCAGGGCTTCTTTCCGGCGCTGCTGGCGCGCGAGGTACTCCGCCGCCGCACGCCGTTGCGCGGTAGCTGGCTGGCCTTTCTCACCACCTGCTTCTGCCTGGCATTTTCTGCACTGTACGAATTGATTGAATGGTGGACCGCGCTGGCGCTGGGTTCCGGCGCCGATGCCTTCCTCGCCACCCAGGGCGACCCGTGGGACACGCAATGGGACATGTTCCTGGCGCTGTGCGGCGCCTTGCTGGCGCAGCTGACACTGGCGCCGGCCCACAACCGACAACTCGCGACGCTGCAGGCGGCGCGCTACTGATCTGAATGACAGCCATGACACAACAAAGCTACGACGAATCCTCGGTACGGGTACTCAAGGGGCTGGAGCCGGTAAAAGAGCGGCCCGGCATGTACACCCGCACCACTGACCCTACTCACATCTGCCAGGAAGTGATCGACAACGCCGCCGACGAGGCACTGGGCGGCTTCGCCCGCAAGATCGCGGTCACCGTGCACCAGGATGGCTCGCTGACGGTGGAAGACGATGGCCGCGGCATTCCGGTGGGCCTGCACCCGCAGGAAGGCGTGCCGGTGGTGGAGCTGGTATTCACCCGCCTGCACGCCGGCGGCAAGTTCAACAAGAAGGACGGCGGCGCCTACGCCTTCTCCGGTGGCCTGCACGGTGTTGGCGTGTCGGTGACCAACGCGCTGTCCACCCGGCTGGAAGTGGAAGTGAAGCGCGAGGGCGGCGTGCACCGGCTGGTATTCGCCGGCGGTGACGTGATCGAACCGCTGGCCCGCATCGGCGACTGCGGCGCGCGCACCAGCGGCACCCGCGTGCGGGTGTGGCCGGACGGCAAGTATTTCGAAAGCCCGCGCTACTCGATGCAGGAACTGGAGCGCCTGCTGCGCGCCAAGGCGGTGCTGCTGCCCGGCGTGGCGGTGACGCTGACTGTGGAGCGCCCCAGCGGCGACGAGGTGAGGGTGTGGCAGTACCCGGAAGGGCTGAAGAGCTATCTCGCCGAGCTGTGCGGCGATGACGAGCCGGTGGCGCCGCTGTTCGCCGGCGAAGCCTATATCGGCGACGACCACGAGCAGTTTGCCCGCGGCGAGGGCGCGCAGTGGGCGATGGCCTGGTTCGAGGACGGCGCCAGCGGCGAAAGCTACGTCAACCTGATTCCCACCCCGGTGGGCGGCACCCACGAGGCCGGCCTGCGCGCCGGCGTGTACGAGGCGGTGAAGAGCTTCATCGACCACCACAACCTGCTGCCGCGCGGCGTGAAACTGATGGCGGAAGACGTGTGGAGCCGGGTGCGCTTCGTGCTGTCCGCCCGCGTGCTCGACCCGCAGTTCCAGGGCCAGACCAAGGACAAGCTCACCAGCCGCGATGCGCTGAAGCTGGTTTCCGGCCTGGCGCGCGACCCGGTGGAGCTGTGGCTGAACCAGCACGTGGAAGCTGGCAAGCGCATCGCCGAGCTGGCGATCCGCCAGGCGCAGAGCCGCCTGAAGTCGGTCAAGAAGGTAGAGAAGAAAAAGGGCTCCGGCGTGGCGGTGCTGCCGGGCAAGCTCACCGACTGCGAGAGCGAGGACATCGAGCGCAACGAGCTGTTCCTGGTGGAGGGCGACTCCGCCGGCGGTTCGGCCAAACTGGCGCGCGACAAGGAATACCAGGCCATCCTGCCGCTGCGCGGCAAGGTGCTCAACAGCTGGGAGACCGACCGCGACCAGCTGTTCTCCAATGCTGAGATCCACGACATCGCGGTGGCCATCGGCGTCGACCCGCACGGCCCGGACGACAGCCCGGAGCTGTCCGGCCTGCGCTACGGCAAGATCGCCATCCTGTCCGATGCCGACGTCGACGGTTCGCACATCCAGGTGCTGCTGCTGACACTGTTCTTCCGCCACTTCCCGCGCCTGATCGAGAACGGCAACATCTACATCGCGCAGCCGCCGCTGTTCCGCGTCGACGTGCCCGGGCAGGGCAAGAACCGGCCGCCGCGCAAGCTGTACGCGCTGGACGAGGGCGAGATGACGGCGATCCTCGACCGCCTGCGCAGCGAGGGGGTGAAGGAAAACGCCTGGAGCATCTCGCGCTTCAAGGGTCTGGGCGAGATGAACCCGGAGCAGCTGAAGGACACCACCATGAATCCGGATACCCGCCGGCTGTCCTGCGTGCAGGTGCGCCCCGGCGCGCTGCAGGAAACCCGCGACATGTTCATCAAGCTGATGGGCAAGGGCGAAGCCTCCAGCCGCCGCAGCTGGATGGAAGAGAAGGGCAACGAGGTGGAAGCGGACATCTGAGCGCGGCCGGCGACGCTTGCCGGCCACGGTTTGCACCATGGCCGGTGGCCGCCGCAGCGCCAGACAACAAGGCCCTTGCGCACTGCGCAAGGGCCTTGTGCATTGGCCCGGTTGGCAGCCTGCGGCCAACCTTGGCCGCAGCTACTTCAGCCGCGATGGATCGTGGCGGCGCTCGGTGCAGCCGGTGGATAGCGTGACGCCCAGCAGCTTGGCCAGCAGCCGGGCCTGACCGGCGCCCAGCTCGGCCACCGCCGCGCGCTGCTTGTCGCTGACCATGCTGCCGTCGGCGGCGAACGCCTCGTGCGCCGAGCCGATCGCCAGCTGCTCCGGCAGCACGATCACCCCCAGGTTGCCGAGGATGGCGCGCACATGCACCAGGCCGCGCAGGCCGCCGAAGCCGCCGGGCGAGGCGCTCATCAGCGTGGCCACCTTGCCGCTGAACGGCGACGGCCCGTTGCTGCCGGGCGCCGGGCGCGAGGCCCAGTCGATGACGTTCTTCAGCAGCGGCGAGATCGAGCCGTTGTATTCCGGCGAGGCCAGCAGCAGGCCCTGGTGCTCCAGCATCAGCTGGCGCAGCGTCAATACATTGGCCGGCATGCCGTATTCGCTTTCGTCGTCGCCGTCGTACAGCGGCGTCGGGTAATCGCGCAGGTCGATGTGCGTCACCTCGGCCCCGGCCATGGCCGCGCCTTCCGCCGCGATGGCGACCAGTTTCTTGTTCCAGGAATCCTTACGCGCGCTGCCGGCAAAGGCCAGGATTTTGGGGGCATTGCTCACACTGTTCTCCTTGTTGCTGGTCTTGCCCGGTGGCGGAGAAGACTCTGTTTCCAGTGTAGGTAACGGCAGCCAAAACCCAAGTCCGCGGCATGCCCCGGGGCGCGGTCGCTCAGGCGGCGCGGCCGTGGCGCGCCTGTGCCGCCAGCGCCAGCCAGCGCTGTACCGCCGGGCGTTGCCACTGCTGCTGCGCGTAGCGCGCCAGCGGCGCCGGTACCGCATCGCCGTGCAGCACCAGGCGATTGAGCGTGGCGGCCAGATCCAGGTCGGCGATGCTCCAGGCGCCGAACAGGTTGGCCGCATCGTCCGGTAGCAGCGCGCTGGCGATGTCGAACAGCTTCTGTGCCGCCTCCTGCGCCGCCGGCGTCAGCGGTACCTTGCGCGCACCGGCGAAGATCACGTCGCTGCTGCGCTCCTGGCGGATCAGCTGCAGGTCGCTGCGCAGCCAGGCCTGCAGCTGGCGGGCGCGGGCGCGCGCCTGCGGTTCGGTCGGGTACAGCGGGGCGCCGGGGAAGACCTCGTCCAGGTATTCGCTGATGGCGGAGGACTCCGACAACGCAAACTCGTCGTGGCGCAGCGTGGGCACGCGGCGGGTGAGCGACAGCGCGGCATAGGCCGGCTGCTGCTGGGCGCGGGCGGCCAGGTCGACGCCGTGGAGCTGGAAATCGAGGTTTTTCTCGGTCAGCGCCACGAATGCCGACAGCGCGTACAGGCTGGAAAACTGGCTATCGACATACAGGTGCAGTGCAGGTTGCGACAAGATGATCCCCTTGCTGGTAGGTGAACGGCGCCGCGGCGATGGCGCGGCCGGTGCAAGGGCAGGTATAGCAGCGGGGCAGGGCGCCACGAAGCGAGAAGAACTGCTAAGCAAATTCAATGCGGCCAACGTTGGCCGCACCGTGGGCCGAGCGCCGGCATGCCGGCCACTCGCCTGGGGGCGGGCAGCGGCGCCTGGGTTTACAACCGCGCCAGCAGCGCCGCCAGCTGGTCGGTGGTCTGCCCCCAGCCGGCATGAAAGCCCATCGCTTCGTGCGCCTCGCGGTCGGCCACGCTCCAGTGCCGCACCAGCGCGGTGTAGCGGGTGCCGCCGGCCTCGGCGGCAAAAGTGAGAATCAGGGTCATGAACGGTTTTTCCGCCGGCAACCAGGCTTCGCTGTAGGCGTCGGTGACCACCAGCTTCTGGTTGGGGATCACTTCCAGATAGACGCCGGCGTTGGGGTAGTCGTTGCCGTCCGGATCGCGCATCACCACCAGGCTGCGGCCGCCGGGGCGCACGTCCAGCTCGACATGCGGCGTGGTGTAGGGCAGTGGCGCGAACCACTGTTGCAGCAGTGCGGGCTCGGTCCAGGCGCGATAGACCGTTGCCGGGCTGGCCGGCAGCAGGCGCGTGAGCTGCAGTTCGCGTGCCGCGAGCGGGCTGGGGGTGGACATATGGCTCTCCTGGCGCCGGCGGCGCGGGCGGGAAAGCTTCAGTCTAGACCGTGACGACGGCATTGCCAGCGCCGTCCCCCTGGCTGCTGGCGGCCCAGTGCATGAAGGCCTGCACCGCGGCGGAAGCGGCGGCGCCGGCCGCCTGCACCAGCACCACCCGCTGCGGCGGCAGCGCTTCCAGCAGCGGGCGGCAGGCGATGGCCAGGCCGTCGTAGCTGATGTCACCGGTGGGCCGCATGCAGGCCAGCGCCACGCCGCAGCCGTGCGCCACCAGCCCGCGCTGCATCTCGAAGCTCTGCACCGCCTGCGCCACCCGCGGCGTCAGCTGCTGCTGCCAGAACAGCGACAGCAGGTACTCGCGGCTGTGCGGGATGTCCTCCAGGATCAGCGGTTCCGCCGCCAGCTGCTGCAGCGATACCGCCGGCTGTGCGGCCAGCGGGTGGCCGGCGGGCAGCAGCGCATACGGCGGCAGCTCGGCCAGTACCTGGCGCGGCAGCTGCGGCTCGCTGGCCAGCTCGTAGGTCAGCGCCAGCTCCGCCTTGCCGCTGCGCAGCGCCCGCTGCACGCTGGCCAGGTCGCCCTCCAGCAGCGTCAGCTCCACCTCCGGGTGCTGGCGGCGGAAACCGGCCAGCAGCCGCGGCGCGAAGTAGGGTGCCAGATCCTGGAAGCAGATCAGCGACAGCTTGCCGCGCAGGCTGTCGGCCTCCGGCTGCCGCCCCAGCGCCGCGGCCTGCGCCAGCAGCTGCCGTGCCTGCTGCAGCACGCGCACGCCGGCATCGGTCAGCTCCACGCGGCGGCTGGCCTGGCGATGGAACAGCGGCGTGCCCAGGCTGCGCTCCAGCTCGGCGATGGCCTGCGACACCGACGGCTGCGACACGTGGCGGGCACGGGCGGCGGCGTTCACCCCGCCGTGTTCGGCGGTGGCGACGAAGTATTCCAGCTGGCGCAGCGAGAAGGTGATCATGTTTTTCGATATTGCAGAATAGAAAAGAGATATTTTTATTATTACCCGCGGCGCGGGGATACTGCACGGGCAGCACTGTGCGCCACTAACAAAACCCCTGATCCGGCGTTGCGCCTCCTTGCCGTACGCTTTGTACTGTCTGCGTCGGCGCGCCTTGGCTCAGGTTCTCTGCGAGGTCTTGTTAGCGGCGCTTATTTCCCCCCACCGGAGGCTTGCATGTCCATGGTTACCCTCAGCCCGCAGCAGATTGCCGACTACCAGCGCGATGGCGCCATCATCCTGCGCGGCGTGTTCCGCGACTGGATCGATACCCTGCGCGATGGTTTCGAGCAGGTGTTGGCCGCACCCGGCCCGTTCGCCATCGAGAACGTCGGCAACGGCGAAGCCGGCCGCTTCTTCGAGGATTACTGCAACTGGCAGCGCATCGCGCCGTTCGGCCGCTTCATCCACGATTCGCCGGCCGCCGGCATTGCCGGCCTGCTGACGCAGTCGCAGCAGGTGCAAATCTTCCACGAGCACATCCTGGTGAAGGAGCCGGGCACCGCCAAGCCGACGCCGTGGCACCAGGACATTCCCTACTACTGCGTCAGCGGGCTGCAGACCGCCAGCTACTGGATTCCGCTGGACCCGGTGCGCAGCGACAACACCCTGCGCGTGGTGCTGGGCTCGCACCGCTGGCCCAAGCTGGTGCGCCCCAAGCGCTGGGCCAGCAACGAGAACTTCTTTGCCGGCGAAGACGATTTCATGGCGATGCCGGACGTGGACGACGGCAGCTACACCATCCTGGCGCCGGAGATGGAGCCGGGCGATGCGGTGGTGTTCGACTTCCACACCGTGCACGGCGCCGCCGGCAACCTGGGCGGCAACCGCCGCCGCGCGTTCTCGGCGCGCTTCATTGGCGACGACGTGCGCTTCGAGCAGCGTCCGGGCCGTACCTCGCCGCCGTTCCCCGGCATCAACCAGCAGCAGGGCGAGCGCCTGCGCGAGGACTGGTTCCCGGTAGTGTGGCGCGCGGATGCGGCGGGCTAGCGCGACGCTGCCGTCCAGTCCGTGGCGCGGCTACAATCGGAGTATCTCCTCCGGGTAGCCGCGCCATGTCCCGTCTGCTGTATCTGCAATCCGGCGGCCCCACCGCCGTACTGAACACCTCCGCCCAGGGCGTGATCGAAACCGCGCGCGCCATGGGCGTGCCGGTGTGCGCCGCCGCCGACGGCCTGTTCGGCCTGCTGGGCGGGCGGCTGCTGGACTGCGATGCGCCGTCTGCCGCCGACATCGCCCAGCTGGGCCGGCTGCCGGGCGCGGCCTTCGGCAGCAGCCGCGACATCCTGCCACCGTATGACGAGGCGCCGCAGCTGTGGCAACAGCTGGCCGAGGTGCTGCAGCGTCACGGGATCCGCCAGCTGCTGCTCAATGGCGGCAACGGTTCGATGGAAACCGCGCTGCTGCTGCAACAGCTGGCCGAGCGCTTCTCGCTGCCGCTGAGCGTGGTCGGCATCCCCAAGACCATAGACAACGACTTGGAAGCCACCGACTTCAGCCCCGGCTTTCCCTCCGCCGCCAAATACCTGGCCAGCAGCCTGCGCGAGGTGCTGTTCGACATGCGCAGCATGGCGCAGGGGCGGGTGTTCATTCTGGAAACCATGGGCCGCCATGTGGGCTGGCTGGCCGCCGCCGGCTGCCTGGCGGCGTTGCCGGATGAGGCGCCGCCCTTGCTGTTGCTGCCGGAGGTGGCCTACGACGAGGCGCGGCTGTTCGCCGCCGTGCGCCGGCAGATCGCCGCACAGGGCTATTGCGCCATCGTAGTGTCCGAAGGGCTGCGCAGCGCCGATGGCCGCTTCGTGGCGCAGATGCATGCCGACAAGGTGTACGGCCACGAGCAGCTGGGCGGTGCCGGTAACTGGCTGGCGCAGCGCATCCAGCACGGCCTGCGGCTGCATGCCCACGTGGCGGTGGCCGACTGCCTGCAGCGCGCCGCCCGCCACCTGCTGTCGGCGGTAGACGCACGCCTGGCCTATGAGGTTGGCCGCAAGGCGGTAGCGTGGGCCGTAGCCGGGCAGAGCGGGGTGATGGCCGCCATCGAGCGCTTTGCCACCGCCGATGGCTGCGACTGGCGGGTAGTGCCGCAGCCGCTGGCGGCGGTGGCCAATCTGGAACGTGCGCTGCCGGCCGCTTTCATCGCCGCCGACGGTCTGGACGTGACAGCGGCCTGCCGCGCCTGGCTGCAACCCTTGCTGGCCGGCGAAGTGGCGCTGCCGTTTGCCGACGGCCTGCCGGCCATGCGCCGGCTGCACTTCCCACCGCTGGCAGCCACCGCGTAGCCCGGATAAGCCGCAGGCGCATCCGGGGATGCGCGGGTGACGGCTGCCGCCATGCCAGCCCCGGATGCGCTGCGCTTATCCGGGCGACTGCTTGTCCGGGCCAGCCTTTAGCCGGGCTGGCAGGCGTGGCGCATCGCGGCGAACGCCCCGGCGAGCCGGCACCCCGCCAGGGTTGACCGCATGCATGCGGCCAACCTTTCAGGCACCTTCCCCTTCCTCCTCCAGCCAGGCGCAGAAGTCGGCGCACAGCGGGTCTTCCGCCAGCGCCAGCGGCAGCACCCAGGAATAGCCGCGCACCCGCACCCGCGGGCCGGCCAGCGGCGCCACCAGCTTGCCGCTGGCCAGCAGCTCCTCGATCACCGGCAGCGGCCCCAGCGTGATGCCCAGGCCGTCGATGGCCGCCTGCAGCGCCAGGTAGTAGTGGTCGAAGTGCTGGTGGCCGGCGGCTTGCAGCGCCGGCTGCCCGGCGGCGGCCAGCCAGCGCTCCCACGCCACCGGGCGGGTTTCCGAATGCAGCAGGGTGTGCTGCGCCAGGTCGGCGGCGTCGCGCAGCGGCTGCCGCGCCAGCAGCGCCGGGCTGGCGGCCGGCAGCTCGTGCTCGGTGAGGAAGGTATGCGACACGAAGCCGTGCCAGTGGTCGTTGCCGCGGCGGATGGCGATGTCGAAGTCGGCATGCTGGTTGTTGATGGCGGCGTCCGAGGTGGCCAGCCGCAGCTCCACGCCGGGGTGGCGGCGCTGGAAGCGGGTCAGCCGCGGCAGCAGCCAGTGCATGGCCAGGGTGGGGGTGACGTTGATGCGCAGCAGCCGCGGCCGGTTGCTTGTGAGTTTTTCGGTGGCGCTGGCAATGTTGTCGAAGGCGCTCTGCAGCACCGGCAGGTACTGGCGGCCGGCATCGCTCAGCTGCACGCGGCGGCCGTGGCGCAGGAACAGTGCCACCCCCAGCCAGTCTTCCAGCTGGGCGATCTGGCGGCTGACGGCGCCGTGGGTGACATTGAGCTGCTCGGCGGCGGCGGAGAAGCTCTCCAGCCGGGCGGCGGCTTCGAACACGCGCAGGGCGTTGAGCGGGGGCAGGCGGCGATTCATGCATGTGAGTTTAATGCACAAACGATGGCGAAAAAACTCGTTTGTGGCCGCGCTGGCGGCGGGGCTAAGCTGGGCACATGGATACGACCGTGGTGCCCGACCGGCGGGCCTTGTTTGCCGGTTTCTTCATGGTGGGGCTGTCCGGCTTCGGCGGCGTGCTGCCGCATGCGCAGCACATGCTGGTGGAGCGGCGGCGCTGGCTGTCGGAGCAGCAGTTCGCCGAGGTGCTGGGCCTGGGCCAGGTGCTGCCGGGGCCGAACATCGTCAACGTGGCGGTGGCGGTGGGAGCGCGTTTTCACGGCGTCGGCGGCGCGCTGGCAGCCTGCGGTGGCCTGCTGCTGGCGCCGCTGGGCGTGGTGCTGCTGTTGGCCGCGCTGTATGCCGGCTACCGGCAGCAGCCGCTGGTACAGGGGCTGCTGCACGGGCTGGCGCCCACCGCCATCGGCCTGATCTTCGGCATGGCGCTGAAGCTGGCCAGCCGGCTGCCGCGGCACTGGCGGCCGTGGCTGCTGGCGGCGCTGACCTTCGGCGCGGTGGCGTTGTGGCAGCTGCCGCTGCTGCTGGTGTTGCTGTTGCTGGCGCCGCTGGGGGTGGCGCTGGCCTGGTACTGGCCGGAAGGGGGACGATGATGCTGTGGACCTTGTCTATGCTGTGTGCGCAGTTTTCGCTGCTGGGGCTGAGCTTCGCCGCGCTGGCGCTGTGGCAGCTGCCGCTGCTGCTGGTGTTCGCTGGGGCTGCTGTTGGCCTGCTACTGGCCGGAGGAGGCGCAATGATGCTGTGGACCTTGTTCATCCTGTTTGCGCAGTTTTCGCTGCTGGCGGTGGGCGGCGCCAATGCGGTGGTGCCGGAGATCCACCGCGTGGTGGTGGGCGAGCTGGGCTGGCTCAGCGGCGCGCAGTTCGCCGACCTGTTCGCCATCGCCCAGGCAGCGCCGGGGCCGAACGTGCTGGTGGTCAGCCTGATCGGCTGGCATATGGCCGGGGTGGCCGGCGCGGTGGTGAGCCTGCTCGGCATCTGCCTGCCGTCGTCGCTGTTGAGCTTCGCGGTAGCGCGCTGGTGGCAGCGGGTGCAGGGCGGCCGGCTGGCGCTGGCCATCGAGCGCGGCCTGGCGCCGCTGACGGTGGGGCTGGTGCTGGCCGGCGCCAGCTCGATGCTGCAGGCGCTGGCGCCGTCGTCCGCCGGGCTGCTGCTGTGCGCCGCCAGCGCGCTGCTGGCGTGGCGGCTGCGCCTCAACCCGCTGTGGCTGCTGGCCGGCGGCGGGCTCATGGGGATGCTGGGCTGGGTGTAGCGGCGTCCGGGCGCGGGGCGTCCTCGTCGTCGAACTGGCAGCCGCACAGCGGCTCGTCCACCGGCGGCGGCGGGGTGTCGCACCAGCTGGCGCGGAAGAAACGCGGCGAATCCCAGCGCTGGTGCGGCTGCCAGCCGTCCGGCGGCAGCTGCAGCCGGGTGATGCCGAAGCGCGCCAGAACCTGCGGCGAGTAGTCGAAGCCCAGCGCCTGCGGTACTGCCTGCCGCCACTGCGCATGTTGGCCGCAGACGGTAATCAGCTGGCTGACGCCGATGGCGGCGTAGAAGTCGCGCTCCTGCTGCTGCCATAGCGCGAGGTCGTCGCGCGCCGCCTGCTGCCGCGCCGGGTTGTGCGGCCAGCGGGCGCGGATGATGGCCTGCCAGTCCGGCTGCAGTGCGCCACCGTGCCACAGCAGCATGCTGCCGGCTTCCAGGTATTTGTTGCGCCCGGCCGGGAACACGTAGTTGGCGCAGGACGACGCGCACTGCTCGCGCACGCGCACGTCCAGCCCCCAGCCGTATACCAGGTAGCCCAGCAGCAGGCCGAGGCGCGCATCGCCGCCGGGGCTGTTGATCAGCAGCTGGCGCGGTTTGGCCGCGCTCTGCCAGTACAGCTGCTGCAGTTGCTGGATGGCGTCCGCCGCCAGCAGGCCGTCGTACTGCAGGGTCTGCCCGTCGGCGCTGAGGGTTACCTGGGCGCTGGCGCTGGCGGCCTCGTCGGCGTGGGCGCCGCCGCCCAGCAGTAGCAGCACGGCGGCGAGCAGGTGGCGGCGGGACATGATGGCTCCGTTGGCAAGGGTTGGCCGCAAGCGCGCAGGCTCAGTCGGCCAGCGCGATCACCACCCGCTTGTTGCGCGCGCCCTTGCTCTCGATTTTTTTCACCACCACCTGGCCGATCTCGGCGGTGCTGCGCACATGGGTGCCGCCACAGGGCTGCAGGTCGATGCCGTCGATGGCGATCAGGCGGATTTCCGGCAGCTCCAGCGGCGGCGTCACCGACATGGTCTTGATCAGCTCCGGCTGCGCCTTCAGCGCCGCGCCGCTGGTCATCTGCACCGATACCGCGTGGTCGGCGGCGATCAGCGCGTTCAGCTCGCGTTCGATGTGCTCCTTGTCCAGTTCCATGCCTTCCGGCAGGTCGAAATCCAGACGCCCGGATTCGGCGCTGAGGTTGCCGCCGGTAACGCCGGCCTTGATCACGCAGGACAGCAGGTGCAGACAGGTGTGGATGCGCATGTGGCGGTGGCGGCGCGCCCAGTCCAGCTCCAGCGTTACCGCCGTGCCGGCGGCCAGCCGCGGCGCGTCGGCGGCCACCTGGTGCACGATGGCGCGGCTGACCTTGTCGCGGCGGGTGTCGCCGACGGCGAGACGGCTGCCGTCGGCCAGCAGCAGGCTGGCGCTGTCGCCGGGCTGGCCGCCGCCCAGCGGGTAGCACAGGGTGTCGGCCAGCACGATGCCGGCGTCGTCATGGCTGAGCACGGTGGTGGCGAGGCTGGTCTGGTAGGGGGCGATGTAGAAACGTTCCGGCATGATGTCCTCTGCTGTTATGCGGCGCGTGCGCCGTGAGGGCGCCCCGAAAACCCGGATTGCTACGCGAGACAAGGCGCGAACGAAAAATCCCGACGCCGCATAGGGGTGCTATGTCAGGAGGGGGTTTTTTGTGAGTAACGCCGTATCGCAACGAAAGCCGGTGTTTTTCGAGGTGTCCGAGAATGACACAGTGCTGGCGACCGGCGCGCTTTTCAAGTGACATGGCGGCTGGCGGGCGCTTGCGCGATAATCGCCGGCTGCATTTTCACGCCACCACGCCATGTCGCCGCACACCCTGGAACACTATACGCCGCCGCCGGACGAGGGGCTGACGCTGCTGTACGCCGACGAGGCGCTGCTGCTGCTGGACAAGCCGTCCGGCCTGCTGAGCGTGCCCGGGCGCGGCGAAGGCTTCGCCGACTGCCTGATCGCCCGCGCCCAGCGGCAGTTTCCGGATGCGCTGGTGGTGCACCGGCTGGACATGGCCACCTCCGGCATCCTGCTGCTGGCGCGCGGCGCCGCGATGCAGCGCGCGCTGTCGCTGCTGTTCGCCGGCCGCGCGGTGCGCAAGCGCTATGTCGCGGTGGTGGCCGGCCACTTGCCAGGCGAGGGCCGCATCATGCTGCCGCTGGGGCGCGACTGGCCGAACCGGCCGCGGCAGAAGGTGGATCTGCTGGCCGGCAAGCCGGCGCACACCGACTGGCGGGCGCTGCACTACGATGCGGCCAACGTGTGCAGCCGGGTGGAACTGTGGCCGCATACCGGGCGCACCCATCAGCTGCGCGCGCACATGCAGGCGCTGGGGCACCCGATCCTGGGCGACAGCCTGTACGCCCCGTCGGCCGCCCTGGCCGCCGCACCGCGGCTGCTGCTGCATGCCAGCCGCCTGCAATTGCCGCATCCGCTGAGTGGCGCGCCGCTCGACATCCACTGCCCGCCGCCGTTCTAAGGCGAAAACCCCCGCTTTCGTCGCGATACCGCGTTGTCCACTTAGAAAGCGGGGTTTTCGGGCTGCTTCCTAGGCGCTGAAGATCAGCGCGCCGCCGAACACCGCCAGCATGGCGAAGGCGCAGGCGATCTTCACCGCGGTGCCGGCCAGAAAGCCGACAAAGGTGGCCACGCCGACCTTGCCGGCCTGCGGCAGCGAGCGCCGCGCCTGCAGCTCGCCTAGCACCGCGCCGACGATGGGGCCGACGATGGCGCCGAACAAACCGAGGAACATGCCCACCACGCCGCCGATGAAGGCGCCGAGCAGTGCCTGGCGGCTGGCGCCGCTTTTCCGGGCGCCGAGCAAGCCGGCCAGGTTCTCCACCAGCATGCCCAGCAGCGCCAGCACGCCGATGACGAGCAGCGGCCACATGCCGACGTGGCCGAAATCGCCCAGCCAGGCTGCCAGCAGCATGCCGCCGGCCAGCAGCAACAGGCCGGGCAGCGCCGGGTAGACGGTGCCGGCGAGGCCAGCCAGCATCAGTAGTACGGCAAGGGCGTAGCCCAGCCAGCTCCAGTCCATGAAGGGGCTCCTGCATTGGGTAATGGCAGAAAAGAACACGGCGCCGGCGGTAAGTTCCGCCGGCGCCGTGCTGTTGCGGCCAACCTTGGCCGTTAGCTGGTGTATTCCAGCTGCAGGATTTCCTGCGCGCAACGGCCCTTGCCGCGCGCCACGCGGCGGCGATAGCTGCCGTCAGACTGCATTTCCCAGGTATTGGCGTTGTCTTCCAGGTAGATCTTCAGGCCTTCCTTGATGATGCGGCGCTTGAGCTTGGCGTCCAAGATCGGCACGCAGGTCTCGATGCGGCGGAACAGGTTGCGGCCCATCCAGTCGGCGCTGGCGATGAACAGGTTCTCCGCCTTGTCGTTGTGGAAGTAGAACACGCGGGTGTGCTCCAGAAAGCGGCCGACGATGGAGCGCACAGTGATGTTCTCCGACAGCCCGTCCACCCCGGGGCGCAGCGCGCACACGCCGCGGATGATCAGCTGGATCTTCACCCCGGCCTGGCTGGCGCGGTACAGCGCGTCGATCACCTGCGGCTCCAGCAGCGCGTTCATCTTGGCGATGATGTGCGCCGGGCGGCCGGCCTGCGCATGCTGGATCTCGCGGTCGATGGCGCTCATCAGCATGTTGTTGAGGGTGAACGGCGACTGGTACAGGTGCTTGAGCTCGCCGGCGTGGCCGAGGCCGGTGATCTGCACGAACAGGTCGTTGACGTCGCTGGCGATCTCCTCGTTGGCGGTGAGCAGGCCGAAGTCGGTGTACAGCCGCGCGGTGCGCGGGTGGTAGTTGCCGGTGCCCAGGTGCACGTAGCGTTTGAGCTGGCCTTCCTCGCGGCGCACCAGCAGCAGCATCTTGGCGTGCACCTTGTAGCCGAACACGCCGAACACCACGTGGGCGCCGGCGTCTTCCAGCCGGTTGGCCCAGCTGATGTTGGCCTCTTCGTCGAAGCGCGCCATCAGTTCCACCACCACGGTCACTTCCTTGCCGGCGCGGGCGGCGGCGATCAGTGAGTCCATCAGCACCGAGTCGGTGCCGGTGCGGTACACCGTCATCTTGATGGCCAGCACGTCCGGGTCGGTGGCGGCCTCATTCAGCAGGTCGATCACCGGCTGGAAGCTCTGGAACGGGTGGTGCAGCAGGATGTCTTCCTGGCGGATGGCATCGAACAGCGGCGTCTTGCGCGCCAGCACCGCCGGCAGCGATGGCTCGAACGGGGTGAATTTCAGTTCCGGCCGTTCCACCTTGTCCGGCACCTGCATCAGCCGCACCAGGTTCACCGGGCCGTCGACGCGGAACACGTGCTCCTTGCTGAGGTTCAGCGTGGCGGTGAGGAAGTCCTCGACATGCTGCGGGCAGGTGTCGGCGATTTCCAGCCGCACCGCATCGCCGAACTGGCGCTGGCGCAGTTCGCCCTGCAGCGCGGTGCGCAGGTTTTTCACGTCCTCGTCTTCCACGTTCAGCTCGCTGTCGCGGGTGACGCGGAACTGGTAGCAGCCTTTCACCGTCATGCCGGGGAACAGCTCCTGCACGTGCGAGTGCAGGATGGAGGACAGGAACACGAAGGTGTCCGGGTTGCCGCCGCAGATCTCGGCCGGCAGCTTGATCACCCGCGGCAGGATGCGTGGCGCCTGCACGATGGCGATGCCGGATTCGCGGCCGAAGGCGTCGGTGCCTTCCAGCTCGACGATGAAGTTCAGGCTCTTGTTGAGCAGGCGCGGGAACGGATGCGACGGGTCCAGCCCGATCGGGGTGAGGATCGGCATCAGCTCGCGGAAGAAGTAGCTGCGCACCCACTCGCGGTGCTGGTGGTCCCACTCGTTGCGGCGCAGGAACACGATGTTGTGCTCGCGCAGCGCCGGCAGGATCTCCTCGCGCAGCAGCCGGTACTGCTCGCGCACCAGTTCGTGCGCCGCGCTGGCCAGCCGGCTCAGCGCCTCGCCCGGGGTGCTGCCATCGGCCAGGATGCGCTTGGGGGTCAGTACCGCGGCTTCTTTCAGCCACGCCACCCGCACTTCGTAGAACTCGTCCATATTGGACGACACGATGCACAGGAACTTGAGCCGCTCGAGCAGGGGCAGGCGTTCTTCTTCGGCCTGCGCCATCACGCGGCGGTTGAATTCGATCAGACCCAGTTCACGGTTGAGCAGATTGTCGTTTGGCGTGGTCATTTTTTATGCTGTCTAAATCGGGCGGGCGGAAAAAAAAGCCCTCTTGCGAGGGCCTGTTGCTTACTGCTGTGGCGTGAAGCCGGCCACCTGGTCGGCACCCTGGCCGAAGAAGTAGGCCTCCAGCTGGGCGGCCAGGTACTGGCGGGCGCGCTGGTCGGCCAGGCTCAGGCGGTTCTCGTTGATCAGCATGGTCTGGTAACGCAGCCAGCCTTGCCAGGCTTCCTTGGACACGTTGTCGAATACGCGCTGGCCCAGTGCGCCCGGCAGCGGCGGGAAGTCCATACCTTCAGCTTCGCGGCCGAGTTTCACACAGTTAACCATTCTTGCCATGGTGCAGTCCTTACAAAAAGTTTTGACACAGTAGAGGGCAATTGTGACACAGCGATGACAGGTCACCAACCTTGCCGCCGCGATCGCCTGTCGCCGCTCAAGCCAGCGGCTTGATGAACACCTTGGAGCGGCGGTTGTGGTTGTACAGTTCCTTGCGCGCCGCCGGCAGGTCGGCGATTTCGGCCGGCTGGAAGCCGCGCTCCATGAACCAGTGCGCGGTCTGGGTAGTGAGGATGAACAGCTTCTTCAACCCGCGCAGCTGCGCCTGTTTCTCCACGTGCCCCAGCAGCAGGTCGCCGAAGCCGCCCTTGCGCCGCTCCTGGCTGACCGCCAGGCAGGCCAGCTCCGCCATGCCCTCGTCGGGGAAGCTGAACATCGCCACGCAGCCGCAGATGCGCTCGTCGTGCTCCACCACGAAATACTGGCGGATGCTGATCTCGAAATGCTCACGGCTGCGCTTGATCAGGATGCCCTGTTCTTCCAGCGGGCGGATCAGCGCCATGATGTCGCCGACATCGTCGATGGTGGCCTCGCGCACCTTCACCAGCGCATCGCGGGCGATCATGGTGCCGGTGCCGTAGTCGGTGAACAGCTCCACCAGCAGTGCGCCGTCCTCGGCGTGGCTCACCAGATGGCTGCGGCCAACCCCTTCGCGGGTGGCGCGGATGGCGTAGGGCAGGCTGGCGTTCACCTCGTCGCTGTCGATGCCGCGCTGCTGGATGGTTTCCGCCTGCTCGGCGGAGATGGCGCTGTGCAGCACGCCGTCGGCATCGACCAGGCCGTTGCTCTGCAGCATGAAGATCAGCTTCTCCGCCTTCAGCTCGATGGCGGCCTGGCAGGCGACTTCTTCCATGGTCATGTTGAAGGCTTCGCCGGTGGGCGAGTAGCCGATCAGTGACATCAGCACCAGCTCGCCCTGGTCCAGGCGCTTGTTGATGGCGCCGGTGTCGATCTTGCGCACGCGGCCGCTGTACTGCATGTCCATGCCGTCGATCACCCCCAGCGGCTGGGCGGTGACGAAGTTGCCGCCGGCCACATGCAGGCAGGCGCCATGCATCGGCGAATTGGGCATGCCCATCGACATCACCGCTTCCAGGTCGTGGCGCATGCCGCCGACCGCGGCTTTCACCGCCTCCAGCGTGGCGGCGTCGGTGACGCGGCGGCCGTGGTGGAACTGGCGCGGCAGGTTGCGGATGCGCAGCTGCTCGTCGATCTGCGGCCGGGCGCCGTGCACCAGCACGATGCGCACGCCCAGGCTGACCAGCAGGTTGATGTCCTGTGCCAGGCCGTACAGATTGCCGCGGGCGATGCACTCGCCGTTGACGGCGATGACGAAAGTCTTGCCACGGAAGGTGTTGATGTAGGGCGCGGCCTCGCGGAAGGCCAGCACGAAATCGGGATGCAGCATGCACAGCTCCAGACAGAGGGGGCCGGAAAAAGCGCAAGGGTAGCAGGAATGCGGCGCGCACGGGGCGGCCAACGTTGGCCGCCGCCGCTCAGCGCTCCAGCCGCAGCTCGTCCGGGGTGTCGTCGTGGTCGCCGTGTGGGTGCTGCTGGTACAGCCGGCAGTACAGCTCGCGCGTCCTGGCGGCGCCGTCCGGGCATTCCAGATTGTCCAGCTGCACGGCTTCGCTGTAGCCGATCAGGCGGCAGTACGCGCGCTGCCACCAGCTGTCGGCTAGGCGGAAGCCGGCGGCGGCCAGCGCCGGCAGCAGCTGCGCCAGGCTGTGCTGCGGCAGCTCGTAATGCAGGACCAGCCGTGACAGCTGCGGCAGCGCCAGCACCTGCAGGCCGAACTGCTGGCGCAAAAAAACGGCCGCACGCTCCACCTGCTGCGTATCAGCCAGGTGCAGGGTGCGGCACTTGCGGGTGTCTGCGGCGGTCATGGTGGCGCTCCGGTCTGCGGCCAACCATGCGCCGCCAGCTTAGGACGGGTTTTTCTTCAGCAGGATCTGCTGCACCTTGAGCACATTCAAGGCCTGCTCCAGCTGGCTGTCAACCGCCTTGGCGCTGCCGTCGGCATCGCCGTTCTTGGCGACTGGCTTGGGCTGCTGCTGGGCCGGCTTGCTGCCGGTCTTGCTCGGCGCTTCGTCGCCGCCGTTCGGGTTGCTCAGGTGCTTGTCCAGATCGGCCTCGCGGATGCGGAAGCCGGCATCGCTGTTGTCCTCGGCATTGATGTCCGGGGTGATGCCCTTGGCCTGGATGGAGCGGCCGCTCGGGGTGAAGTAGCGCGCGGTGGTGAGCTTGATGCCGCCCTCGTTGGACAGCGGCAGCACCGACTGCACCGAGCCCTTGCCGAAGGTCTGGGTGCCGACGATCAGCGCGCGCTTGTGATCCTGCAGCGCGCCGGCGACGATCTCCGACGCCGAGGCCGAGCCGCCGTTCACCAGCACCACCAGCGGCACGGTTTTCAGTTCCGCCGGGCTCTTGGTGTAGTAGTCGCTGCCGCCGCGCAGATAGTATTTCGGGCTGGCATACAGGCGCATCTGGGCATCGGCCACGCGGCCTTCGGTGTACACCACCAGCGCATCCTTGGGCAGGAAGGCGGCGGACACGCCCACCGCGCCGTTGAGCAGGCCGCCCGGGTCGTCACGCAGGTCGAGGATCAGGCCGTTGAGCGGCGCCTTGTTGTCCTTGTACAGGCTGCCCAGCGCGCTGGCGAAGTTCTCCACCGTGTGCTCCTGGAACTGCGATACACGCACGTAGCCGAAGCCCGGCTCCAGCAGCCGCGATTTCACGCTGCGGGTCTGGATGGTGGCGCGGGTCAGCGTCAGCACGATGGGCTTGGTTTCGGTCTTGCGGGCGATGGTCAGCGTCACCTTGGTATTGGGCAGGCCGCGCATGCGCTTGACGGCATCGTTGATCGACAGGCCGCGTACCGGGGTGTCGTCGATCTTGACGATGAAGTCGCCGCTCTTGATGCCGGCCTTCTGCGCCGGGGTGTCCTCGATCGGCGACACCACTTTCACCAGCCCGTCCTCCATGCTGATCTCGATGCCGAGACCGACGAACTCGCCCTGGGTGCCTTCCTTGAAGTCCTTGAATTCCTTGGGATCGAAGTAGTCCGAGTGCGGGTCCAGCCCGGACAGCATGCCGCGGATGGCCTCGTTGATCAGCTTCTTGTCTTCCACCGGCTCAACGTAGTCCTGCTTGATGCGGCCGAACACCTCGGCGAAGGTGCGCAGCTCGTTCAGCGGCAGCACGCTGTCGCCCTTGTCGGCGAAAGCCTGGATGCTGAGGGTGAGCGCGCCGCCGAGCAGGGCGCCGGTGGTCAGCAGGGTCAGCTTGCGGATGCGTGTATTCATGTCGGGTTCTCGTCTGTTGCCTGCCTGCCGTCAGCGTGCCCACGAAAGCGGGTTGATCGGTCTGCCCAGGTAGCGTAATTCAAAATAAAGGCCGGTTTCGCCGCTTTCCATGCTGCCGGAGGTGCCCAGCACGTCGCCGCCGCGGATCGGGGCGCCGTTGCCGCGCACCATGGTGCCAAAGCCGGTGTACACGGTGAGATAGCCACCGCCGTGATCGACAATCATCGCATTGCCGAAGCCGCGCAGCCAATCGGCATAGACCACGGTGCCATCGGCCACCGCACGCACCGGCGTGCCGGCGGTGGTGCGGATGTAGATGCCTTTCCAGCTGTTGCCCTCGCCGCGGCGGGCGCCGAAGCGGCCGGCGATATCGCCGGACACCGGCAGCTTGAGCTTGCCCTGCAGGCTGCGGAACGCCTTGCCGGCGGCGCTGCCGTCCACCACGTCATCCACGGTTTCGACTGGAGGCGGTGATTTCGGTTCCGGCGGCGGCGCCTTGCCCTGTTTCTTGGCCTCAGCCACCTGCTGGCGGCGTTTTTCTGCGGCCAACCTGTTGGCTTCTTCGCGTGCCTTCTTGCGTTCTGCCGCCTTGCGCATGGCGTCCTGGCGGCGGCGCTCGAGGTCGGCGTTGATGCGGGCGATCAGGTTGGCCAGCTGTTTCTCGTCTTCCTTCAGCTGCAGCAGTTTGCCCTGCTGCGCCTTGATGCTGGCGTCCAGCTGGGTGGCCTGCGCCAGGCGCTGGTTCTTGGCAGCCTGCAGCTGGCGCTTCTCGCGCACCTTGTCGGCGGACAGTCGCCCCAGCCGCACCAGTTCGTCTTCCAGCCGCTCGGCCACCGCCGCCAGCTGGATTTCCTGCTCGTGCAGCTTCTCGATCTGCTGCTGCTGCGCGCGCGAGATGTGGGTGTAGTAGGTGAGGTCGCGGCCGGCCTGGTTGGGGTCGGCCTGGTTGAACATCAGCGCCATGGCATCGTGCTGACCGCGCTTGTAGCTGCCCTGCAGCAGCTTGCCCACCCGCTGCCGCGTTTCCGCCACCTTGAAGCGGATGGCCTGCAGCTCCTGCTGGTACTGCTCCAGCTGGTTGCTGGAACTGCCTTTTTTCTGTTCCAGCGCCGACAGCGCCTGATGCGTCTCTTGTAGCGCCTCTTCCGATTCGGCTATCGCGCTGGCCGCCTGCTGGCGTACCACTTCCTTCTTGGCGATGTCCTGCTGCAGGGTGGAGATTTCCTTGCGCACGGCCTGCAGATCCCGCTGCGGCGCAGCGGGGTCGGACTGGGTGTTGCCTGCTGCCAGTGCGGGGTTGGCCGCAGCGGCAAGCAGGGTGAGCAACAGCAGTTTGTTCACTGGAATTCGATCAGCGATTGGCCGGTCATCTCGGCCGGTTGCGCCAGGCCCATCATCGCCAGCAGGCTGGGAGCGATGTCGCGCAGCGCGCCACCCTGCTTGATGGCGGCGTTGCGGCCAACGTACAGGAACGGCACTTTTTCCAGCGTGTGCTGGGTATGCGCCTGGTGATGCAGTGCATCGTGCATCTGCTCGCAGTTGCCGTGGTCGGCGGTGATCAGCACTTCGCCGCCGTTGGCCAGCATGGCGTCTACGCAGCGCTGTACGCAGCCGTCCAATGTCTCCACCGCTTTCACCGCGGCGTCGAAGATGCCGGTGTGGCCGACCATGTCGCAGTTGGCGTAGTTGCAGATGATGGCGGCGTACTGCTGGCTGTTGATGGCGGCCACGATCTTGTCGGTGACTTCCGGCGCGCTCATTTCCGGCTGCAGATCGTAGGTGGCCACTTTCGGCGACGCCACCAGGATGCGGTCTTCGCCCGGGTACACCTGCTCTTCGCCACCGTTGAAGAAGTAGGTGACGTGCGGGTATTTCTCGGTCTCGGCGATGCGCAGCTGCTTCAGGCCCTTGGCGGCCAGGTATTCGCCCAGGCCGTTGCTGATCTTCTGCGGCGCGTAGGCCACCGGATTCTTGTACGCCTCGCCGTAGCTGGTCAGCGTCACGTAGGCGGCGAACTTGGGCTGGCGCGCGGCAAAGCCGTCAAACGCCGGGTCGGTCAGCGCGCTGGTGAGCTGGCGGGCGCGGTCGGCGCGGAAGTTCATGAACACCACCACGTCGCCGTCCTGCATTGGCAGCGCTTCGCCGATCACGGTGGCTTTGACGAATTCGTCGTTCTCGCCGCGTTCATAGGCGGCGGCCAGCGCGGCTTCGGGGCTGGCGGCGCTGAATTCGCCGACGCCGTCCACCAGCGCGTTGTAGGCGGTAATCACCCGTTCCCAGCGCTTGTCGCGGTCCATCGCCCAGTAGCGGCCGCAGACGGTGGCGACGCGGGCGTGCGGGCAGTCGGCCAGTACCGCGGCCAGACGTGCCAGATAGGTTTCGGCGCTACGCGGCGGGGTGTCGCGGCCGTCGAGGAAGGCGTGGATGGCGATGCGGCCAACCCCGGCGGCTTCCGCGGCGCGGATCAGCGCGAAGATGTGGTTTTCGTGGCTGTGCACGCCGCCGTCGGACATCAGGCCCATGATGTGCAGGGTGCTGTCCTGCTGCTTGGCGGTAGCGATGGCCTGCGCCAGTACCGGGTTCTGCGCGAAGCTGCCGTTCTCGATGTCGCAATCGATGCGGCTGATGTCCTGCTGTACCACACGGCCGGCGCCGATATTCAGATGCCCCACCTCGGAGTTGCCGAACTGGCCGGACGGCAGGCCGACCGAGCCTTCGGAGGCATCGATCACACCGTAGGCGTAGCGGGTTTTTAGGGCGTCGATATTGGGGGTGTTGGCGGCCAGGATGGCGTTGTCGTCGCCGTCCAGGCGATGGCCGAAACCGTCAAGAATCAGCAGAAGAACCGGCTTTACCGTACTCATGTCTTTTCCGTGCGTGCAATGTCGTGGGTGGGGCAGCGTGCAGGTGCTGGTAGGCCCCGCAGAGGCGCAAGCACGGCATAGTAGCAGGCCGCGCCGTCGGGGGGCGAGTGCCTGCCGGCACCCGAAGGCTGTAGCGGCGATGGTATTGGATCGCGACGTGGCTGTCAGGTGCGGCGCGGCAGGGTGTTGGTAGCCCGCCCGTTACGGGCTTAGCGGCCCTGCTTGCGGCGGATGTACAGCGTCTTGTGCACCCGTGCCACCACCTCGCCGTGGCGGTCGGTGATGTCCACCGTCAGCTGCGGCAGGTGCTTGCTGCCGTCGGCGGTGGCGGCGCGCGCCTGTTCCAGCCAGTCGGGGTCGATGTGGAAGCGCGCGGTGACGGTGCCGCGCCCCGGCTTGAGGTAGTCGATGCTGCCGGCCTTGTCCCACACGATGTAATCCTTGCCCAGGTTCTGCAGTGTCATCAGCATGAAGAAAGGGTCGGTCATCGAGTACAGGCTGCCGCCGTAGTGCACGCCGACGTAGTTGCGGTTGGTCAGCCCCAGGCGCAGGCGCACTTCCACCTGTCGCCAGTCCGGGCTGATGCGGCCAACCCGGATGCCGGCGCCGAGGAACGGCGGCCACAGATTGAAGATGGTTTTGGCGAGACGATGGTGCATTGCGGTGGTGTAAAACGGTTGTTTGAATGCCTTGCATCGTCGGGAAAACCTCCCGCCGCGTCAAGCCCTTGCCGCGCTCAGACCACGCTGCTGGCGGCCAGCACGCCGCCCAGCGTGGCGAGTATCGCGCCGATCACACGATTGAGCTGCTGCTGCCGTTGCAATAGCTGCGCGCGCAGGCTGGCGCTGGACAGGCACAGCGCCACCAGCGCGAACCACAGCAGGTGGGCCGCCGCCATGAACAGGCCGTAAGCCGCCTGCTGCCACAGCGGCGTGCCGGGGCTGACCAGCTGGCTGAAGGTGCTGACTACGAACAGCGTGGTCTTCGGGTTGAGTGCATTGCACAAGAGGCCGCTGCGCAGCGCCTGCCAGCCGCTGTGGCAGGGTTTGGCCGCCGCGGCGCTGTGCGCCGGCAGCGGCGGGCTGCGGAAAGTCTGGATGCCGATGTAGACCAGGTACGCCGCGCCCAGCCACTTGAGCAGGTTCAGCCACAGCGGCGAGGCGGCCAGCAGCAGGCCGACGCCCAGCAGGGTGTACAGCACATGCAGCAGCACCCCCAGCGCGATGCCCAGCGCTGCCAGCAGGCCGGCGCGGCGGCCATGCAGCAGGCTGTAGCGGGTGATCATGGCGAAATCGGCGCCCGGGCTGATGACGGCAAGAATGGTGATGGTGGCGACGGCCAGCAGTTCCAGCATGGTGTGTTCTCCTAATCGATGATCGTGGCTCACGCATTGCCGGCTGCCATGCGGCAGGGGCTTGCGGCTGGTAGCCATTTTCTGCATTGTCGCCGGCAAGGAAAAACGATGATTGCGAACACCGATGCGTGAAGAAAACTCACTGATGTTGCGTGGCCTGCCCAGCCTGAACAGCCTGCGGGTGTTCGAGGCGGCGGCGCGCTGGCAGAGCTTTGTCCGCGCGGCGGACGAGTTGTGCGTCACCCACGGCGCAGTCAGCCGCCAGGTGCGCCAGCTGGAGCAGTACCTGGGAGTGGAACTGTTCGAACGGCGCAACCGCGCGGTGTTCTTGACCCAGGCCGGCCAGCTGCTGCTGTCCGGCTGCAGCGAGGCGCTGGCCACCCTGGCCACCACGCTGGCCGCGGTGCGGGTGCAGCCGGCGCTGCGGCCGCTGGTGTTGTCCTGCGAGCCGACACTGGCCATGCGCTGGCTGATTCCGCGCCTGCCGCGCTGGCAGCAACGGGCGCCGGAGCTGCCGCTGCACCTGTTGGCCGCCGGCGGGGCGGTGGATTTCGCCCGCGCCGGGGTGGATGTCGCCCTGCGGCGCAACGATTTTGCCTGGGGCAGCGACTGCCACGCCGAAACGGTGGCGCCGGAGCTGATGGCGGCGGTGTGCGCCGTGGGGGCGAGCCCGGAGCAGGGCGCGCTGTTGCACAGCCTGAGCCGGCCGCAGGCCTGGCCGCGCTGGCAGGCCCTGGGCATGCCGCTGCCGCCATGCGCGGCACAGCAGCGCTTCGAGCATTTCTATCTCAGCCTGCAGGCGGCGCAGGCCGGCGTCGGCTATGCGCAGGCGTCGCTGTATATGGTGGCGGACGAATTGTGCGCTGGCCGGCTGGTGGCGCCGTACGGCGCGCTGGCCGATGGTTCGCACTATGTGCTGCTCTGCGCCAGCGGGCGACAGCAGGAGCCGGCGCTACAGCGTCTGCTGGCCTGGCTGCGCGAGGAGATGCAGCTCAGCCGCGAACAGCTGCAAGGCGTGGCCGGGCTGGCGCTGCCGGCGGGCTGAGCGGCGGCTGCGGCCAACCTTTCAGAACGGCAGCTGGCTCTGGGTGCCGTGTTCCAGTTCCACCCGTGCCCGTGCGCTGCCCTCGGCCAGCTGCAGGCGGATGGCCTCGCCCTCGTGCAGCTCGGTGGGCGAGTGGATCACCTTGCCGGCCGCGTTCTGCACGATGGCGTAACCGCGCGCCAGCACCGCCTGCGGGTTCATCGCCAGCAGGGTGGCTTCCAGCCGGCCCAGCGCCAGCTGCTGTTGCGCCAGCTGGCGATGCACCGCGCCCTGCAGCTGCTGCTGGCGTTGCTGCAGTGCCTGCTGCAGCCGCGGTAGCGCCGGTTTGCCCTGCACCAGCTGGTAGCGCAGCGAGTCCAGCCGCCATTGCCGCTGCCGCAGCATGTGTTGCAGCCGCTGCTGCAGTTGCTGCCGGTACTGCACCAGCCGGCTCTGCTGCTGTTGCAGCTGCTCGCCCGGGTGCTGCAGGCGGCGCCCCAGGTAGTCCAGCTGCTGCGCCTTGTCGGTGAGCAGCCGCGCCAGCGCGCGTTCCAGTTGGCGGCGGGTGAGGTCCAGCTGCTGCTGCAGCGCCTCGCGGCTGGGCGACACCATCTCCGCCGCCGCGGTGGGGGTGGGTGCGCGGCGGTCGGCGACGAAGTCGGCAATGGTGAAGTCGGTTTCATGGCCGACGCCGCTGACCACCGGCAACTTGCTGGCGGCAATGGCGCGTGCCACCGCCTCGTCGTTGAACGCCCACAGGTCTTCGATGCTGCCGCCGCCGCGGCAGACGAGCAGCACGTCGACCTCGGCGCGCAGGTTGGCCGCATTGATGGCGGCCACGATCTGTGCCGGTGCGCTACTGCCCTGCACCTGGCTGGGGTAGAGGATCACCTCGATGCCGGGCATGCGCCGGCGCAGGGTGGTGACCACGTCGCGCAGCGCCGCCGCCGCCGGCGAGGTGACGATGCCGACGCGGCGCGGGTTGGCCGGCAGCGGCTGCTTGCGTTGATTGTCGAACAATCCTTCGGCCTCGAGCTTGGCCTTCAGGCGGGCGAACGCCTCGTACAGCCGGCCCAGCCCGGCGGCGCGCAGGGTGTCGACGTTGATCTGGTAGTCGCCGCGCGCCTCGTACAGGGTGACGGTGCCGCGCAGCTCCACCTGCATGCCCTCGCTGAGGCGAAAATCCAGTTGCGACAACTTGTTACGGAACATCACGCAGCGGATCTGCGCGCTGCCGTCCTTCAGCGAAAAGTAGCCGTGGCCGGAGGCGGCCAGCGTGAGGTTGGAAATCTCGCCGCCGATCCACATCGGCGGCAGGCCGGATTCCAGCAGGTCGCGCGCCATGCGGTTGAGGGTGGCGACCGAAATGACATCGTTTTGGTTGGTGGGGAAAAACATGCTTGTCAAGTCATCCACAGCGGGTTGTGAGCGGGGGCGGGCGGTGATTGCATATCATGGATGTCATGCGATATATGCATAAATAAAATCAAAAACCTTTATAAACAATGGTTTAGCTTGGTGGTGCATTTTGTGGGCAGCGGGGTGGCAGGCTTGTGGCAGCTGGTTTTTTTAGCATTGGCCGCTATTGATCCACAGAGTTGTCCACAGCTTTTGTGGATGAAAGGCAAAAGCCCTGCAAAAATCGATACTTAGCCCGGGAACTTAAATAGCATTCAAGAAGCATGATGCGGCAGCCAAGCGTGTTGCGCCGATGCAGCCTACCCGATAAAGTTTAGCGCTTGCCCAATGAAGGGAGAATCCCCATCGTGTTGTCTATCATCGAGGCCGCCGGCTGGCCGATCTGGACCATTATCCTCGCCTCTGTCATCTCCCTCACCATCACCCTGGAACGCTTTTACAGCCTGCGGGCGCCGCTGGTGGTGCCCAAAGGCCTGCTGGCGCAGACCTTGCAGGAATTCCGCCGCAGCGGCGCCTCGCGCGACGCCATCGTGGAACTGCAACGCCATTCGCCGCTGGGCCGCCTGTTTGCCGCCGGCCTGCGCCAGGTGGGCAGCTCGCGCGAAGTGATGAAGGAGGCCATCGAAGACGAGGGCCGCATCGTGGTGCACCAGCTGGGCCGCTACCTCACCACGCTGGGCACCATCGCCGCCATGTCGCCGCTGCTGGGCCTGCTGGGCACCGTGATCGGCATGATCGAAATCTTCGGCTCGCAATCGCCGGCCGGCACCGACCCGCGCGTGCTGGCGCACGGCATCTCGGTGGCGCTGTACAACACCGCCATGGGTCTGGTGGTGGCGATCCCCAGCATGATGTTCTACCGCTACTTCCGCGCCCGGGTGGATGACTTCCTGGTGGAAATGGAAGCGCAGGCGGTGCGGTTGGTGGAAGCGATTCACGGCGACCGCCGCGGAGACTGAGCATGAATTTTCGCCGCCACGGCCAACGTGAAGAGCCGGAAATCAATTTCATCCCGCTGATCGACCTGCTGCTGGTGATCCTGATCTTCCTGATGGTCACCACCACTTACTCGCATTTCTCCGAGCTGCAGGTGAACCTGCCGCAGGCGGAGGGCAAGACGGACGAACCGAAGAACAGCCCGCTGCGGGTGGAGGTGAGCCAGCGCGGCGAGTACCGCGTCAACGGCCAGCCGCCGGCCGCCGCCACGGTCAGCGCGCTGAGCGAGCTGCTGAAGGCGCAGGCCGCCGGCAAGACGCAGCCGGTGGTGATCATCAATGCCGACGCCCAGGCCACCCACCAGGCGGTGGTGACGGTGATGGAGGCGGCGCGTTATGCCGGCCTGGCGCAGCTGACCTTCGCCACCCAGATGGGGCCGAAGTGAATCGGCTGGAACAACACTGGTACCAGCCACGCTGGTGGATGACAGCCCTTCTGGCCCTGCCCGAAGGGCTGTTTGCCCTGTTGGCCGCCGCGCGCCGCCTGCTGTTCCGCTACGGCCTCAAGCGCAGCCGCGCGCTGCCGGTGCCGGTAGTGGTGATCGGCAATATCAATGTCGGCGGCGTCGGCAAGACGCCGCTGACGCTGGCGTTGCTACAGGCGTTTGCCACCCGCGGCGTGAAGGTGGGGGTGATCAGCCGCGGTTACGGCGGCAGCCACCGCCAGCCCACCGAGGTTGGCCGCGACACGCCGGCCAGCCTGGTGGGTGACGAGCCGCTGTTGCTGGCCGCCGCCGGCGCGCCGGTGGTGGTGGGGCGCGACCGGGTGGCGGCCGGGCAATTGCTGCTGGCGCGGCATCCGAAAGTCGAATTGCTGCTCAGCGACGACGGGCTGCAACATTACGCCTTGCGGCGCACGCTGGAGATCGTGGTGATCGACGGCGAGCGCGGGCTGGGCAACGGTCACCTGCTGCCGGCCGGGCCGCTGCGCGAACCGGCGTCGCGGCTGGCCAGCGTGGATGCCGTGGTGGTCAACGGCGAGCAGCGCACGGCAATAGACTGGCCGCCGCGGCTGCCATTGTTCCGCCAACGCCTGCTGCCGGGCAGCTTCCAGCATCTGGTCGGCAGCCAGCCGCCGCGCCAGGCGGCCGACTTTGCCGGCCTGAAAGTGGTGGCGCTGGCCGGCATCGGCAACCCGCAGCGCTTCTTCGATACCCTGCGTGGTCTGGGCTTGGTGTTGCAGCGCACGATCAGCTTTCCGGACCACCACGACTTTGTAGCGACGGACATTCCAGACGATGCCGATGCGGTGATCGTGACCAGCAAGGACGCGGTGAAGTTGCAGTGCGTCAATCATGCTAGACTATGGTTCCTGCCGGTTACGGCACAGCTGCAGCCTGATCTGGCCGGCTGGATTTTGTCCCGATTGAAAGAACTCCATGGACGCTAAATTTCTCGAGATTCTGGTTTGCCCACTGTGCAAAGGCCCGCTGCTGCTGGACAAGGCCAAGCAGGAACTGATCTGCAAGGGCGACCGCCTGGCCTTCCCGCTGCGCGACGGCATCCCGATGATGCTGGAAAGCGAAGCGCGCGAACTGGCGCCCGAGGAAGAGGTGCAATGACCGGCTTCCTGGTGGTGATTCCGGCGCGGCTGTCTTCCAGCCGGCTGCCGGAAAAACCGCTGGCCGACATCGGCGGCAAGCCGATGGTGGTGCGCGTGGCCGAGCGCGCGCGCCTGTCTGCGGCCAAGCGTGTGGTGGTGGCTACCGACCATCCGCGCATCCTGGCCGTATGCGAACAGTACGGCGTGGAAGCGGTGCTGACCCGCGCCGACCACCCCAGCGGCACCGACCGTCTGGCCGAGGTAGCCAGCCTGCTGGCACTGCCGGACGATGCCGTGGTGGTGAACGTGCAGGGCGACGAGCCGCTGATCGAACCGGCGCTGATCGACCGCCTGGCCGCCTTGCTGGGCGAGAGCCGCGCGCCGATGGCGACCCTGGCCCACGATATCCACAGCGCCGCCGACATGTTCAACCCGAACGTGGTCAAGGTGGTGCTGGATAAACAGGGGCATGCGCTGTACTTCAGCCGTGCGCCCATCCCCTTCGCGCGCGATGCCTTTGCCACCAGCAAAGAATCGTTGCCGGCCGGTTTGCCGGTATATCGCCACATCGGCATGTACGCCTACCGCGCCAGCCTGCTGCATACCTACAGCCAGCTGGCCCCCGCCCCCCTGGAGCAGTTCGAGGCGCTGGAACAGCTGCGCATGCTGTGGCATGGCCATGCCATTGCCGTGGAATGCGTCGCCGATGCGCCCGCTGCCGGCGTGGACACCCCGGAAGACCTGGAACGGGTGCGCGCCGTGGTGGCCGGATACACCGCATAACACAACAATTAACTGAATGGGAGTAAACGATGAAGCTGATTCTGTTGGGCGCTCCGGGCGCTGGTAAAGGCACCCAGGCCAACTACATCAAGGAAAAGTTCGGCATTCCGCAGATTTCCACCGGCGACATGCTGCGTGCCGCGGTGAAGGCCGGCACCCCGCTGGGCCTGGAAGCCAAGGCGATCATGGATGCCGGCGGCCTGGTGCGTGACGACATCATCATCGGCCTGGTGAAAGAGCGCATCGCCGAGGCCGATTGCGCCAACGGCTTCCTGTTCGACGGCTTCCCGCGCACCATTCCGCAGGCCGAGGCCATGAAAGAGGCCGGCGTGGACATCGACTACGTGGTGGAAATCGACGTACCGGACGCCACCATCATCGACCGCATGTCCGGCCGCCGCGTGCACGTGGCTTCCGGTCGTACCTACCACGTGAAATACAACCCGCCGAAAGCGGAAGGCGTGGACGACGTGAGCGGCGAGCCGCTGGTGCAGCGTGACGACGACAAGGCCGAAACCGTGAAGAAGCGCCTGGACGTGTACCACGAGCAGACCGAAGTGCTGGTCGGCTTCTACTCGCAGATGGCGGCTTCCGGCGACAGCAAGGCACCGCAATACGTGAAAGTGAACGGCGTGCAGGCGGTGGAAACCGTGCGCGACCAGGTGTTTGCCGCGCTGGGTGCCTGATGCCCTGATGGCGAGCAACAGAAAAGGCGGGGGCAACCCCGCCTTTTTTCATGCCTGCGGCCAACCTTGCGCCGCGTCGGCAGCGTCAGCGCACTAGCCGTGTTGCAGCGGCCCCAGCAGCAGTGGCGGCAGCTTGTGCTGCTGGATCAGCCGCTGCAGCGCTTCCACCACCTTGGGGTCGAACTGGGTACCGGCGCGGCCGGCGATGTAGTCCATCACCTGTTGTAGCGGCCACGGCTGCTTGTACGGCCGCTTGTGCAGCAGCGCGTCGAACACGTCCACTACCGCCACGATGCGCGCCGACAAGGGAATCGTCTGCCCCAGCAGCTGATGCGGGTAGCCGCTGCCGTCGAAATACTCGTGGTGGCCGCCGGCGATTTCCGCCCCCATCGACAGATAGCTGGCGCCTTCCACCATCGCGCTGGCCTTGGACAGGATGCTGGCGCCGATGCCGGCATGCTGTTCCATGATGATGCGTTCGTCCGGGTCCAGCTTGCCCGGCTTGAACAGGATGTGATCCGGGGTGGCCACCTTGCCCACGTCGTGCAGGATACTGGCCATGCCGATCATGTCCATGAACGCCGGCGTCAGCACCGCCGGATACTCGCCCATCGCCAGCAGCTCGCCGGCGATGGCATCGCTCAGCTGTTGCACTCGCAGCACGTGCTCGCCGGTGTCGCTGTCGCGGAATTCCGCCAGGTCGGCCAGCGCCACCACGGTGGCCTCCTGCGATTTCAGCAGCTGGGTGTACAGGTACAGGTTGTCGTAGGCGGAGGAAATGCGCTGGCAGAACACCTCCAGCAGGTTGCGCTCCACGTCCTCCAGCGGCCACGGCGGCGAGAAATGCACCACGAACTCGCGGCCGTTCTGCGAGGCGATGTACAGCACGTCCACCGGGTGGCGGAACAGGCTGTGCTTGCACTGCAGCGTCTCGATGATGGCGGCGTGCAATTCGGGGTAGAGCGGCGCCATCTCCTCGGCTGAGCGGCCCAGCAGCGGCTCGAAGGCGCCGGTGGCGGCCAGCACTTCCAGCAGGGGGCGGTTGTGGTCCTGCTGGTGGGTGTTTTCCATGCACAGCACACCGTCGGTGCCGATGTCGAGGATGGCGCTGATCTGCTTGAGCACGCCGGAGGCGAACTCCTTCAGCGAGCGCAGCTGGTACAGGTCGGCGGCGCCTTCTAGGATCTTGGCCAGCCCCTGGCGGTTTTTCTCGATGGCCACCAGGTTTTCATAGGCGCGCAGCGAGGCGATCACGGTGGTGAACAGCTTCTGCACCGTCAGCTCGGTCTTGGTCTTGTAGTCATTGATGTCGTAGTCGAGGATGACTTCCTGCTCCGGCGCCTGCCCCGGTTGCCCGGTGCGCAGCACGATGCGCGCCAGGTGGTTGCCCAGCTCGTCGCGGATGCGGCGCACCAGCAGCAGGCCGGCGTTATCGGTTTCCATCACTACGTCCAGCAGGATCAGCGCCACGTCGTCGTGCTGGCGCAGCATGTCGTAGCCCTCGCGCGCGCTGTAGGCGCTCAGCAGCTGCAGCGGCCGCTCCTTGTACTGCATATCCTTGATCGCCAGCCGCGTGGCGCTGTGCACGTCCTTCTCGTCGTCGATGATCAGGATCTTCCACGGCTTGCGGGCCGGGCATGCCTCTTCCGCCTGGTCGGCCTCGTCGTCCAGCAGCCAGTCGTCGTTATTGTTGTCAATGCTGCTCATGATTGCTCCTCATGCTTGGGTTCCGGGGCGTTGCAGGGCAGTACCAGGGTAAATCGGGTCCCCTTTCCCGGGGTACTGTCTACATTGATCACGCCGCCCAGACGTTTGAACACGATGTTGAACACGATATGCAGGCCAAGGCCGCTGCCGCCGCTACCGCGCCGGGTGGTGAAAAACGGTTCGAAAATGCGGCCCATGTTTTCCGCCGCGATGCCCTTGCCATCGTCACTCACCACCAGCCGCACCTGGCTGTCGCCCTGCCGGCTGGCGCGCAGGGCGATGGTGCCTTCCTGCTCTTCATCATAGGCATGCAGCAGCGCGTTCATGACCAGGTTGGTAATCACCTGCGACAGCGCGCCGGGGTAGCTGTCCATCTGCAGCTGCGGCGGGCAGTCGATCAGCACCTGCAGCTGGCTGCGGCGCAGCTTGGGGCGCAGGCTGGTGATGATTTCGTTCAGGTAGTCGCTGAGGTCGAAGGCGCGGCGCGCCTCACTGGTCTGGTCCACCGCCACCTGCTTGAAGCTGTGGATCAGGTTGGCCGCACGTTCGGCGTTGGACAGGATCAGGTCGGTGGATTCCTGCGCATTGAGCAGGTAGTCCTGCAGGTCGCTCTTGCGGATCTGGCCGCCGCTGAACTGCTGGTTGATCTGCGCCGTGGTCAGCGACAGGTGCGAGGCGGCGGTGAGGGTGATGCCCACCGGGGTGTTGATCTCGTGCGCCACGCCGGCCACCAGCGAGCCCAGCGACGCCAGCTTCTCGGTCTTGATCAGCGTGTCCTGGGTGTCCAGCAGCTGGCGGTAGGCCGACTCGGCGCGCTCCTTCTCCGCCAGCGCGGTGGTTTCCGCCTGGCGGCGCAGCCCCAGCTCGTTGCTGATCTTGCGGATGATGGCGTTGACGCCGTAGACCAGCTCGGCGAATTCGCTGAAGCGCGCTTCCGGCAGCTGCGGGTTGTCGCTGCCCTCCAGCGCCGCGGCCCGTTGCAGCGCCTGTTGCAGCTGCTTGAGCGGGGCGAACACATAGCTGCGCAGCAGCAGGGTGAGGATGACGGACAGCATCACGGCAATCAGCAGCGCCTGCATGCCCTGGTGCAGCAGCTCGCGCTCCAGCCGTTCCATGATGCGCGCCCGCGACAGATACACCTTCACCGTGCCCAGGTTGTCGCGCTGCTGGTAGATCACCGGCAGCGCCAGCAGCTCGTCGCTGGCCGGCGCGACATTGCGGCCCAGGTACACCGGCTCGCCGCTGCTGTTGCGCTGGCGGCCCAGGTACAGCCCGGCATCGCCCTCCACCCGCAGGGCCACCACGGCCGGGGATTTCAGCTCGGCATCCAGCGTCAGGCGGATGAACTCGTCGTCCAGCTGCCACACGCCGTGCGGCAGCGACAGCGACAGCCGTTGCTTCAGGCCTTCCTTCTGCGCCGCATAGTCGCGTTCCTCGCTGGCCAGCGTGGTCTGATAGGACACATAGCCGGTGGTGCCCAATACCAGCAGCAGCACCAGCACAATCCAGATGATCAGTCGCGTCTTGATACTACGCATTGCGGGCTTCCAGGCAGCGCAGACGGCCTTATATTAAGCCATCTACCTGGGCATCATGGCTAAATTCTGCCGCGCCCGGCGCGCCGTGCAGCGTCGCCGCCACGGCCCTGCCGCTGGCGTGGCTATTGAAATACGCCGCGGCGGCCCTATTTGCTCCCTGTCTTGTTCAACCTCACTACACCCATATCATGAGCGCACAGAAAGAAACCCTGGGTTTTCAGACCGAAGTCAAACAGCTGCTGAAACTGATGATCCACTCCCTGTATTCCAACAAGGAGATCTTCCTGCGTGAGCTGGTGTCCAACGCCAGCGACGCGGCCGACAAGCTGCGCTTCGAAGGGCTCAACAATGCCGCACTGTTCGAGAACGATCCGGAGCTGAAAATCCGCATCAGCTTCGACGCGGCAGCCAAGACCATCACCATCGCCGACAACGGCATCGGCATGAACCGCGACGAGGTGATCGCCAACATCGGCACCATCGCCAAATCCGGCACCAAGGCCTTCTTCGAGCAGCTGTCCGGCGACGCCAAGAAAGACGCCAACCTGATCGGCCAGTTCGGTGTCGGCTTCTACTCCGCCTTCATCGTCGCCGACAAGGTAACGCTGACCACCCGCCGTGCCGGCAGCCCGGTAGGCGAAGGCGTGCGCTGGGAATCGCAGGGCGAGGGCGAATTCACCCTGGAGCAGCTGGACAAGGTTGGCCGCGGCACCGAGATCGTGCTGCACCTGAAGGAAGGCCAGGACGAGCTGCTGAACGACTGGGCGCTCAAGCGCATCGTGCGCACCTACTCCGACCACATCTCCATCCCGATCGAGATGAAGAAGGGCAACGGCTACGGTGAGAACGGCGAAGTGATCGTCAGCGACGACTTCGAGGTGGTGAACGAGGCTTCCGCGCTGTGGACCCGCAGCAAGAACGACATCAGCGACGAGCAGTACCAGGAATTCTACAAGCACGTCGCCCACGATTTCACCGAGCCGCTGGCGTGGAGCCATGCCCGCGTGGAAGGCCGCCAGGAGTACACCGAGCTGCTGTATATCCCGTCGCGCGCGCCGTTCGACATGTGGGACCGCGACCGCAAGCAGGGGGTGAAACTGTACGTGCGCCGCGTGTTCATCATGGAAGACAGCAACAAGCTGATGCCGCAGTACCTGCGCTTCGTGCGCGGCGTGATCGACAGCAACGACCTGCCGCTGAACGTCTCGCGTGAGATCCTGCAGGAATCCAAGGACATCGACGCCATCCGCGCCGGCTGCGTGAAGAAGGTGCTGGGCCTGCTGGAAGACCTGGCGGCCAACGATCAGGACAAATACGCCAGCTTCTGGCAGGAATTCGGCCAGGTGCTGAAAGAGGGCGTCGGCGAGGACTTCGCCAACAAGGAGCGCATCGCCAAGCTGCTGCGCTTCGTGTCCACCGCTTCCGAAGGCGACGTGCCGGCGGTATCGCTGGGTGACTACGTTGGCCGCATGAAGGAAGGCCAGGACAAGATCTACTTCATTACCGCCGACAGCCTGTCCGCCGCGCGCAACAGCCCGCACCTAGAAGTGTTCAAGAAGAAGGGCGTGGAAGTGCTGCTGCTCACCGACCGCGTGGACGAGTGGGTAAGCGGTTCGCTCACCGAGTTCGACGGCAAGAAGCTGCAGTCGGTAGCCAAGGGCGCGCTGGACCTGGGCGCGCTGGAAGACGAAGCCGACAAGGCCGCGCAGAAGCAGGTGGAAGAAGCCGCCAAGCCGCTGGTGGAACTGGTGCAGAAGGCGCTGGGCCAACGCGTGCAGGAAGTGCGCGCCACCGCGCGCCTGACCGACAGCCCGGCCTGCCTGGTGGTGGGCGAGCACGATATGAGCGCCCACCTGGAGCGCATGCTGAAGGCCGCCGGCCAGCCGGTGCCGGAAGGCGCCAAGCCGACGCTAGAGATCAACCCGGAGCACGTGCTGGTGAAACGCCTGGCCGCGGAAAGCGATGACGGTCGCCGCGAAGACCTGGCGCATGTGCTGTACGACCAGGCGCTGCTGGCCGAAGGCGGCAAGCTGGAAGACCCGGCGGCATTCGTGAAGCGCATCAACAAGCTGATGCTGGAACTGTCGGCCTGAGCCACACCAAGGTTGGCCGCAAAAAAACCGCCCCACGCGTGGGGCGGTTTTTTTATTACCTGTGGCTGGCGGTGGCTTACTCGAACGGGCAGGCGAGGAAGGCCGGGTGCGTCTCCGCCTGCACGCTCCAGGCGCGCAAGCCGGGGTAGGCGTCGGCCGCGATGTGCTCCGCCGCGCGCTCGGCGATGAAGCGCCAGGCCACGGCGATGCTGAGTGTGGCCTGATCCAGCTGCGCCACCGCTGGTGGCTGGCGCTGCAGAAAGCTTTCCATCAATGCGCAGGCGGCGTTCAGCTGCTCCGCCACCCGTGCCAGCCAGGGTTCGTGGCGCGCTTCGGCCGGGCGCAGATTGCGTTCGTAGTAGGCCTGCACCGCCTTCTCCATCGCCGCCAGCGCCAGGCCCACGCCGTGCAGGCAGTGCTGCCGCGCCGGCAGCGCTTCCGGCGTCAGCCGCCGTTCTGCCGGCGCCAGCCGTTCCAGGTAGTCGAGGATCAGGCTGGAATCCATCAGCAGCTCGCCGTCGTCGCACACCAGGGTCGGCACCTTGAGCACCGGGTTGATCTGGCGGAACTCCGGCATGTTGCGGAACACCGACAGCGGCAGGTGCTGGTAGCCGATATCCATCAGCCGCAGCGCAATTGCCACCCTTCTGACATAGGGTGAATCCAGCATGCCTATCAGTTGCATGACACCTCCCTTTGCTCGTTGCGTACCGAAATAAAGCCCAGTTGCAGGGCGCCGCCTTGCGGCGCGGGGGCGCTCAGGCCTTGCAGGTCGAGGCGGCCGTCGCCCTCCAGCAGCAGTTTACCGGCCGGCAGCTGCGCCTGCTCGCCGGCATGCAGGCAGATGTCCTCGCCGTTGATGGTCAGCCAGTGCGCACCGCTCAGCGCGCGGACCTGGCCGGGGCGCACCAGTTGCAACACCAACAGTTCCTGCCGTTGCAGGGTCAGATGCAGTACGTGTTCCATAGCGTTTCCCTCCAAGTAGTGTTGCTACTATAAGCTGGTGAAACACAAAGAAAAATTGATGATTTCTGCCGAGACGTGTTAGTTTTTCTTACATGAAAGCTCTGCCGCCCCTCACTGCGCTGCGCAGTTTCGAAGCCGTTGCCCGCCTGGGTGGCATTACCCGTGCCGCCGGCGAGCTGAACGTCACCCACTCCGCCATCAGCCAGCAGATCCGCCTGCTGGAAGAGCTGTTGGGGGTGACGCTGTTCGTGCGCGAAGGGCGCGGACTGCGGCTGAGCGAAGAAGGGCGCTTCTACGCGCTGCAGATCCGCTCCGGCCTGGCCGAACTGAGCGAGGCCACCCGGCTGGTACAGGCGCGGCCGCGCGAGGGCGATCTGGCGGTGGCGGTGCTGCCGTCGTTCGGCTCGCAGTGGCTGCTGCCGCGGCTGCACCGTTTCCAGGCGCTGTACCCGCGCTACCGGGTGAGCATCCGCGCCAGCCTGGACATTCTCGACCTGCGCCAGGGGCTGGTGGATGTGGGCATCCGCATTGGCCAGGGCGACTGGGAAGGCTTGCAGCAGCTAAAGCTGTTCGATGACGAATTGTTGATGGTGGCGGCGCCGACGTTCAACGGTGGCCGTCTGCCGCAGACGCCGCAGCAGGTGATGGCCGGGCCGCTGATCCGCTCGGTGGAAAGCTGGCAGCCGTGGTGCCAGCTGGCCGGCATCGACGAGCCGGGCGAGGCCTGGCTGTGGATCAACGATTCCAACCTGATCCTGGAGATGGTGCGCCAGGGGCAGGGCATTACCCTGGAGCGGCGCAGCCTGGTGCAGCGAGACCTGGAGGCCGGCCGGCTGGTACAGCTGACTGATATCGTGGCGCCGTATCCCTACCCCTGCTGGCTGGTGTGGCCGCCGCGCGAAAGCTCGCGCTACAAGCAGGAGATCTTCGCCGCCTGGCTGCAGCAGGAAGTGGCCGCTTACCTGGCCGGGCTGGCGCGCGGGACGGCGGCTTAGCGCGGCAAGGTTGGCCGCAGGCGTGATGCGCCGAGGTTTTCCTGGCGCGCGGCTTTTGGTACCGTGTCGGCCATGAAGATCACCCGCCATATCCCCCGCGAAGAAATCAAGGCGCTGCCGCTGTTTGCCGGCCTGGCGCTGCCGCAGATCACCCTGGTGCAGGACGAGGCGGCGCTGGCCGCCGCCGTGGCCCGGCTGGCACAAGAGCCGGTGCTGGGCTTCGATACTGAGTCGCGGCCAACCTTTCACAAGGGGCAGCAGCCCACCGGGCCGCACCTGGTGCAGTTGGCCAGCGCCGAGCATGCCTGGCTGTTCCCGCTCGGCGAGGGGCCGATGCCGGCGCCGCTGGCGGCGCTGCTGGCGCGCCCCGGCCTGACGCTGGCCGGCTTCGACCTCAGCTCCGACCGCGCGCATCTGAAGAACCGTTTCGGCGTGACCGATCTGGCGCTGCTGGACCTGGGCAACCGCTTCCAGTGCGAGGACAAGCGGCTGACCATCGGCGCGGTGCAGGCGGTGGCGCAGCTGTTCGGCCAGTACTTTCGCAAGTCGAAGAAGGTGTCCACCTCCAACTGGTCGCTGCGCCAGCTCAGCGAGTCGCAGCAGCTGTATGCGGCCAACGATGCCTGGGTGGCGTTCCGCGTGTGGCAGGCGCTGCAGCAAGGCTAGCCCGCCCTGCCGGCAGGGGTGAAGCAGCTGCCGATTCGTGGTAGTCTCATCGCCCCGCCGCCCGGCGGGTTTTCTCATTGTTTTTCATCGAGTTCCAGCATGCTGTTTGATCGTCCCCTCGCCATCGTCGACCTGGAAACCACCGGCGGCCACATCACCCGCGACCGCATCACCGAAGTGGGCATGATCCTGATCGACGGCGAGCAGGTAGAGCGCTTCGACCTGCTGGTCAACCCGGGGCAGAGCATCCCGCCGTTCATCGAAGAGATGACCGGCATCAGCGACGCCATGGTGGCCGACGCGCCGCCGTTCGCCGCGGTGGCGGAGCAGCTGCTGCACAAGCTGCAGGGCCGGCTGTTCATCGCCCACAATGTGCGCTTCGATTACGGCTTCCTGAAGAACGAGTTCAAGCGCGTCGGCATCAAGTTCCGCAGCGAGGTGCTGTGCACCGTCAAGCTGTCGCGCAAGCTCTACCCGCAGCACTACAAGCACAACCTGGACAGCATCATCGCGCGGCATGAAATTCAGTTGCCGTCGCGGCACCGCGCCATGGCCGACGCCGAGGCGCTGTACCAGTTTCTCGGCCAGTCGCTGGCCACGCTCGGCCGCGACGCGGTGGAGGCGGCGGCCAGCGAGCTGATGGCGCAGGCCACGGTGCCGCCGGGGCTGGACCCGGAGGTGATGGAGCAGCTGCCGGACGTGCCGGGGGTGTACCTGCTGTACGGCGAGCACGACCTGCCGCTGTACGTGGGCAAGAGCAGCAATCTGCGCAACCGCGTGCTGGCGCACTTTACCGGCGGCCAGCAGCACAAGGAGGTGCGCCTGGGGCAGCAGATCAAGCGGGTGGAATGGCACGAAACCATCGGCGACTTCGGCGCCCAGCTGCTGGAGCTGGAACTGGTCAAGGCCAGGCAGCCGATCCACAATCAGCGCGGCCGGCTGGAACAGGAGCTGTGCTCCATCCAGCTGCAGCAGGGCGGCAGCGGCTTCCTGCTGCCGCGGGTGGTGCACGCGCGCGAGGTGGATTTCTCGCAGCTGTCCAGCCTGTACGGCCTGTTCCGCAGCCCGAAGGAGGCGAAGAAGACGCTGACCGAGCTGTGCGAGTTTAACGGTCTGTGCCAGACCTGTTTGCAGCTGGAGAAGCGCGGCGCGCGCAAGGGCGCCTGTTTTGCGCATCAGCGCGGCCGCTGCAAGGGCGCCTGCGTCGGCAAGGAAGACGCCGCCGCGCACAATATCCGCCTGCTGCAGGCCTTGTCGCGGCTGCAGCTGAAGGCGTGGCCGTATGCCGGCGCGGTGGCGGTGCGCGAGACCGATCCGGTGAGCGGCGAGTGGGAGGAGTTTTTGTTCGAGCGCTGGTGCTATCTGGGTTCGCGCCGCGCCGACAGCAGCCAGCAGCAGGCCAAGCCGCGTTTCGATCACGATGTGTACAAGCTGCTGGCGGCGTTCCTCAAGAAGCCGACCGACCATGCCCAGCTGCTGGCGCAGCCGCCGGAGTGAGCCGCCGCGCGGTGGCCGCGTCAGCAAAACGCCCGCTGTTAGCGGGCGTTGTCGTTGGGGCGGGAGAGGCTAGTCGGTAATGGCCTGGAAGCCGCGCAGCCGCGCCTCGATCTGGCGCGGGTTCTCGCCGTTGGCGATGGCGACGATGCCCTCGATCACCAGCTCGCGCGCGGTGCTTTCCAGTGTGATCAGGTGCTTGAGCTTGTGCGCCATCGGCAGGAACAGCAGGTTGGCCGCACCGACGCCGTACACGGTGGCGACGAAGGCCACGGCGATGCCGCCGCCCAGCTTGGACGGGTCGGACAGGTTTTCCATCACGTGGATCAGCCCCAGCACCGCACCCATGATGCCCATGGTCGGCGAGTAGCCGCCGGCGGATTCCCAGATCTTGGCCGCCAGCTTGCGAGCGTGTTCGTGCGCTTCCAGTTCCACCTCCAGCACATCGCGGATCATCTGCGGCTCGCCGCCGTCCACCAGCAATTGCAGCGCCTTCTTGGTGAACGGGTCTTTCTGCGCGTTGAGGTAGCCTTCCAGCGCCAGCAGGCCGCTGCGGCGCGAGGTGTTGCTCCAGCCGACGATGTCGCGGATCTGCTTTTCGAACTCGAAGTTGGGCGGCACGAACACCCACTTGGCCATCTGCAGCCCGGTCATGAACTGGCGCGGGGTGGACTGCAGCATCACCGCGCTGGCGGTGCCGCCGATGACGATGAGGAAGGCGGTGACCTGAACCAGCGAGGCGATGTGGCCGCCTTCCAGCGCCTGGCCGGCCAGAATGGCGGTCAGCCCGCCAAGAATGGCGATAAAACTGATCTTGTCCAACATGTAGGGTTCCGTTTACTGGCGGCGCAAAAGGTTGGCCGCATCAAATCCAGTCGCGCAGCCGGCTGCGCAGGCGGGTTACCGCCTGGCTGTGCAGCTGGCAGACGCGCGATTCGGAGACGCCAAGCACGGCGCCAATTTCCTTCAGGTTCAACTCTTGTTCGTAGTACAGGCTCATCACCAGCTGGTCGCGTTCCGGCAGTAGCTTGATCGCCTCCACCAGCGCGCT
Source organism: Vogesella facilis (assembly GCF_042648525.1). Classification (NCBI taxonomy): domain Bacteria; kingdom Pseudomonadati; phylum Pseudomonadota; class Betaproteobacteria; order Neisseriales; family Chromobacteriaceae; genus Vogesella; species Vogesella facilis. Next base: position 529,723 of record NZ_JBHRXN010000036.1, on the reverse strand, counting down.
GCGGAAGGCGCCGCTGGCGAGGATGTCGGCCGGCTCGTGGCTGTTCTCGTCCACCACGTTTTCCACGTGGTGGCCACTGCTGTTGCCTTCGTCGTCTTCGAAATCGGAAAAATGCACCAAGCTGACGCCACGGCACTCGCCCAGCATGTCCTGATATTGCTCCAGCGGCAGCTCCATGTGCCCGGCGATTTCGCTTTCCAGCGGCGGGCGGCCCAGCTGCTGTTCCAGCGTATGGATGGCGGTTTCGATCTGGCGCGAATTGCGCCGCGTCTGGCGCGGCATCCAGTCTTCGCGGCGCAACTCGTCCAGCATGGCGCCGCGGATGCGCTGGCTGGCAAAGGTCTCGAACTGCACGCCCTGGCTGGCATCGAACTGCTTGGCCGCTTCCATCAGCCCGATGATGCCGACCTGGATCAGGTCGTTGATATCGACGCTGGCCGGCAGCCGGGCCACCAGCATGCTGGCAAGCTTCTTCACCAGCGGGGTGTGGCGCTCGATGTCGATCTGTTCGCGCGTGGCGGCAACCTGGGCATAGGCGCGTATTTTATGGGGGGCTGCCATGTCAGCTTCCTGTCAGATCTGCAAGCGATTTGGTAGTCATCAGCAAGTGTTCCAGATAGCTGGCGCGCTGGGTAGCGCTGTCCGGGCCATGCCAGCGCGGCAGCATCTGTGCCAGCTGGCGGCAGGCCTGCGACGCTTCGCTATCGGCAAACGCTTCCACCGTGGGGCGGCGCAGGGTCTGGCTTTTGCGCACGGTGTGGTCCAGCGGCACGAAGCCCACCCAGCGCAGCGCTACCGACAGGTAGTCGCCGGCCACGCCGCTGAGGCGGTTGAACACTGCCTGGGCTTCGTTGAAATCCTGTGCCCGGTTCACCAGCACGTTGAAACGGCGGCGGGCGTAGTCGCCGGCCAGCCGCTTCAGGCTGGCATAGCCCTGGGTGAGGCTGTCGGCATCCGGGCTGAGCACCAGCACCAGATTGTCGGCGATGCACAGCGGCGCCGGGTCGGTGGTCAGCGCCGGGGCGTCGACCAGCAGCACGCTGTTGTCGGCTTCCAGCGCGGCGAATTCGCTGGCCAGCCGCCGCCACAGCCGCGGCGACATGCGGGTGCGTTCCTCGCTGCTGGCCACCAGGTTGACCAGGCTCAGGCCATAGCGGTTGCTGACCAGCAAGTCGCTGACGCCGCCCAGGCTGATGGCCAGGCTGGCGAAACTGGCGCTGGTGGGCAGCCCCAGCCGGCGGGCCTGATGGTTGCCCGGCTGGTGTTCCACCAGCAGCGGACGTTGGCCGCTCATGGCCAGCGCGGCGGCCAGCTCGCCGACCACGGTGCTGACGCCGCTGCCTTCGCCGCCAAAGAAGGCGAACGAGGGCGGGTAGTGGGATTGCGCGCGCGCCTGGCGCAGGCTGGAGGCTTGGTCGCTCATGCTGTTAGCCCAGCCAGCCGGATTGCGCGGCGTTGACCAGATTCAGCTCGTCGCCGGACGGGCTGAACGGCGAGTGCTGCTGCGCGGCGCGCAGCGCGCGGTCGATCAGCAGCTCGGCGTGGGCGGCGTGGATGTCTTCCGGCACGCGCTGGCCGTTGGTGACATAGAACAGCCGCAGGCGGTTGCGGATCACCACGTCCAGGCTGGGGCCCAGCGCCAGCGCCTCGTCGATCTTGGAGACGATGGCGCCGGTCAGGCCTTCGCCCTTGTAGTGGCGCACCACGTCTTCCAGCGTGTGGCCGTCGGCGTTGGCCGCCAGCAGCAGCAGGCGCTGCACCGGGCGGCCGGCCTGCTTGAACATTTCCAGCTGGCTCTGCACCCGCGCATCGCGCTGGCTCATGCCCACGGTGTCGATCAGCACGATCTTGCGCGGGGTCAGGTCGGCCAGCGTCAGCTGCAAATCGCCTTCGTTCTGTACCGAGAACACCGGCACCCCGAGAATCTTGCCGTAGATGCGCAGCTGGTCCTGCGCGCCGATACGGTAGGTGTCGGTGGTGATCAGCGCCACGTTCTGCGCGCCGTGGCGCATGGTGGCGCGTGCGGCCAACTTGGCGACGGTGGTGGTCTTGCCGACGCCGGTGGGGCCGACCAGCGCGAAGATGCCGCCGGCCTCGATCGGGTCGTGCTGCGGATCCATGCACTTGAGGTTGTGGATCAGCGCCGAGCGTGCCCATTTCTGCGCGATTTCGCCATCGTATTGCGGCGGCAGTTTCTGGGTGAGCTGGCGGATCAGCGCCGAGCTGAAGCCGGCGGTGAGCAGGTGGCGGAACAGCTCGGCGCGGTTGGGCGCGCGCTGTTCCATGTCCGACCAGGCGAAGCCGGCCAGCTGGCTTTGCAGCAGGCTGCGCAATTGCTTGATCTCGTCGCTGATCTGCTTGAGCTCCTGCGACATCTGCTCGCGTTCGGCATCGGTTTCCGCGGCATTGCTGCTGCGCGGGGTGGCCGGCGCGGCGGCGGCCGGGCGGCGGCTGCTGTTCTGCTGCACGTGCTGCAGGAAGGGCTGCGGCTGGTTGCGCGCCGGTTCCGGCGGCGGTGCGGGCGCGGGGGGCGTTGGCGGCGGTGGTGGTTCGTCCAGCGGTTCCACCGGCATGGCATAGGTGCGCGCCAGCGCGCGGTTGACGGCCGGCGCACTGCTGCCGGCGGGCGTGGCCGGCGGCGCAGGGTTGGCCGCAGGCTGCGGCGCGGTGTTGCGCGGCGGCTTGGGCTGCGCCGGTGGCGTCAGCGTGGTGGCAATCGCGGACACGTCAGCATCGGCAACCGCCATGATCTCTACCCCACCGCCCAGCGTCGGGCGGTTGGACAGGATCAACGCGTCGGCGCCAAGTTCTTCCCGAACCTGGCGCAGCGCGTCGCGTGTAGTTTTGCCGTAGAACTTTCTGACGACCATGCGTTAGCCTTTGCTCCCCCCGATCACCGCAATTATACGAATGGATTTGCTGTCGGGTATCTCATTATGAGAAATGACCCGCAGTTGCGGCAGCGCCCGGCGCAAGAAGCGTGCCAAAAGCGGCCGCAAGCCAGGCGGTGTGAGCAGCACCGGATTGTACCCCTGATTTTCAACATTTTCTGTTTGATGCGCGGCGTTGGACAGCAGGTTCTCTGCAAGACCCGGCTCCAGCCCGCCGCCGGCCTTGCTGTTCACCGCCTGCATCAGGATGTTTTCCAGCTGCGGCTCCAGCGTCATCAGCGGCAGCTCCTGTTCGCCGGGGAACAGCTGCTGCACGATGGCGCGCGACAGCGCGGTGCGCACGGCGCTGGTCAGGTCGTCGATATCCTGGGTGATGGCGACATGGTCGGCCAGCGTCTCGATGATGGTGCGGAAGTCGCGCAGGTGGATGCCATCCTGCAGCAGCTGCTGCAGCACCTTCTGCAGGATGCCGATCGGCACCACCTTGGGCACCAGATCCTCCACCAGCTTGGGCGCTTCCTTGGCGACGTGTTCGATCAGCGCCTGCACTTCTTCGCGGCCCAGCAGCTCGGCGGCATGGGTCTGCAGCAGGTTGGAAATGTGAGTGGCCACCACGGTGCTGGCATCCACCACCGTGTAGCCCAAGTTCTGCGCCTCGTCGCGCTTGCTGGCGTCGATCCAGATTGCCGGCAGGCCGAACGCCGGGTCGGTGGTGGGCGTGCCCTGCAGCTCGCCGCTGACCTGGCCGGGGTTGATGGCCAGGAACTGGCCGATATAGGCCTCGCCGTTGCCGATCTCCACGCCCTTGAGCAGGATGCGGTAGGCGTTGGGGCGGATTTCCAGGTTGTCGCGGATGTGTACCGGCGGCACCAGGAAGCCTAGCTCCTGCGCCATCTTCTTGCGGATGCCGCGGATGCGGCGCAGCAGCTCGCCGTCCTGGTCGCGGTCCACCAGCGGGATCAGCCGGTAGCCCACTTCCAGCCCCAGCGCGTCCACCGGCTGCACGTCCTTCCAGCCCACCTCGGCCAGTGGTTGTTCCAGCACCGCCGGCGGCGGCTGCTCGCTGACGGTGGCCACCGCCTGCTCTTTTTGCTGGCTGAGTTTTTCCAGCCAGCGGGCGGTTGCGGCCAACGTGCTGGCAATCAGCAGGAACGCCAGATGCGGCATGTTGGGAATCATGCCCAGCAGGCCGATGACGCCGGCGGTGAGGTACAGCACGGTGGGGTTGGCGAACAGCTGGCCGGCCAGCTGCTCGGAAATGCCCTTCTCGGTGCCGACGCGCGCCACCACCATGCCGGCAGCGGTCGAGATGATCAGCGCCGGAATCTGTGCCACCAGGCCGTCACCGATGGTCAGCAGGGTGTAGCTCTCGGCGGCGCTGGCCACGTCCAGGTCATGCTGCACCACGCCGATGATCAGGCCGCCGACGATGTTGATCACCATGATCAGGATGCCGGCCACGGCGTCGCCGCGCACGAACTTGGAGGCACCGTCCATGGAGCCGAAGAAGTTGGCCTCTTCGGTGATCTTGGCGCGGCGGCGGCGGGCGTCGTCTTCGCCGATCAGGCCGGCGTTGAGGTCGGCATCGATCGCCATCTGCTTGCCGGGCATCGCGTCCAGGGTGAAGCGCGCCGATACCTCGGCGATACGGCCGGCGCCCTTGGTGATCACCACGAAGTTGATGATGGTGAGGATGACGAACACCACGATACCGATGGTGATGTTGTCGCCGATCAGGAAGTGGGCAAACGATTCGATCACCTTACCGGCGGCACTGGCACCGGTATGGCCTTCCAGCAGGATGATGCGGCTACTGGCCACGTTCAGCGACAGGCGCAACAGGGTGGTGATCAGCAGCAGGGTAGGGAAGGAGGAGAACTCCAGCGGCTCGCGCGTGTTTACCCCCACCATCAGCACGATGATGGAAATGGCGATGTTGAAGGTGAAAAAGATGTCGAGCAGCAGCGGCGGCAGCGGCAACACCATCATCGACAGCACCAGCATGATCAGGATCGGGCCTGCCAGGGTGTTGACGTCGACTTTCTTGAGCAGTTCGGAGAGCTTGTTCATGCCTCGTTACGGGGTGCCGGTGGGCGCAGTATGTTGATTGCGTTTGGATTCGGGGTCAAGTTCGGGCGGCACCTGCAGTTGTTCCGGGAAAACCGGCGAAATGCCGCCGCTCTGCTCATACTGCTGCAGCTGGTAAACATACGCCAGCACTTGCGCGGCGGCAGTATACAGCTTGGCCGGAATGGCTTCGTTCAGCTCGACATTGAAATACAGCGCGCGGGCAAAGCTGGGCGCGCGCAGCACCGCCACGCGGTGTTCCTTGCCCTTGCCGATGATGCGCTCGGCCAGCTTCAGCGAACCCTTGGCGATCAGCTTGGGGGCGCCCATGCCTTCTTCGTACTGCAGCGCCACCGCGTAGTGGGTCGGGTTGGTGACGATCACGTTGGCCTTGGGTACTTCCTGCATCATGCGTTTGCGTGCCGCTTCGCGCTGCAGCTGGCGGATGCGGCCTTTCACTTCCGGCGAGCCTTCCTGCTCCTTGTATTCCTGTTTCAGCTCTTCCTTGGTCATGCGCAGGTTCTTCTGGTATTGCCACAGCTGGAACGGCACGTCGATCAGCACCAGCAGCAGCATGGCGCCCACCACCATGATGAAGGTGTGCTCCATCAGCCGGACCAGCTCGGGCAGCGCGCGGTCCAGCGGCATGCTCGCCAGCCCGACCAGCTCGCCGCGTTCGCTCCAGATCACCCAGGTGGCGACGCCGCCGATCAGCGCGCTTTTCAGCACGGCCTTCAGCCCTTCGGTGGCGGCCTGTACCGAAAACATGCGCTTGATGCCGGCGGCGGGGTTGAGCTTGGCAAAGTTGGGCATGAAGCCCTTGCTGGTCAGGTTCCAGCCGCCGATGCTCAGCGGCGTCAGCGCGGCGGCGAGGAACAGCGCGCCGAGGATGGGGGCCAGGATCTGCAGCGCATCCAGCAGGCTGCCACGGAAGCGCTCCATGATCTGCACGGCATCGAAGGCCTGGCGCTGGTCGAAGCTGAACCAGTCGATCATCAGCTTGTGCAGAAACTGGTAGATGCTGCTGCCGGTGGCCATCAGCAGCGCCAGGCCGGTAGCGGTAACGGCAAAGGTGGACAGCTCGCGCGAACGCGGCACATTGCCCTCGGCGCGGGCCTGTTCCAGCCGCCGGGGCGAGGGTGCTTCGGTGCGGTCTTCCTTGTCGCTTTCTTCTGCCATTGCTCGCGTTGCTTCTATCTAGAGCTGCCAAGCGGCGATGTTAGCCGATTGCAACCCGGCTGCGGTGGAGTTTGATCAAGCGGCCAGGCCGTGGTGACGGCGCGCAGGTTGGCCGCAGACGGCAATGACCGTACAATCGTGCGGTTTCTCTACTGGTTTTTTTCGAGGTACCGATGAAGCAATATCTAGATCTGATGCGCCATGTGCTGGAGCACGGCGTCGACAAGTCCGATCGCACCGGTACCGGCACGCGGTCGGTATTCGGTTACCAGATGCGTTTCGACCTGGCGCAGGGCTTTCCGCTGGTGACCACCAAGAAGTGCCACCTGCGCTCCATCATTCACGAGCTGCTGTGGTTCCTGTCCGGCGACACCAATATCCGCTACCTGAAGGAAAACGGGGTGTCGATCTGGGACGAATGGGCCGACGACAACGGCGAGCTGGGGCCGGTGTATGGCTACCAGTGGCGCAGCTGGCCGGCGCCGGATGGCCGTCACATCGACCAGATCGCCAATGTGCTGGAGATGATCAAGCGCAACCCGGACTCGCGCCGGCTGATGGTGTCGGCGTGGAACCCGGCGCTGGTGGACGAGATGGCGCTGCCGCCGTGCCACAGCCTGTTCCAGTTCTACGTGGCGGACGGCAAGCTGTCCTGCCAGCTGTATCAGCGCTCGGCGGACATCTTCCTCGGCGTGCCATTCAACATCGCCAGCTATGCGCTGCTGACCATGATGGTGGCGCAGGTGTGCGGCCTGCAGCCGGGCGATTTCGTGCACACCCTGGGCGATGCCCACCTGTACAGCAACCACCTGGAGCAGACTCGGCTGCAGCTGTCGCGCCAGCCGCGCGCGCTGCCGACCATGCGCATCAACCCGGATGTCAGCGATCTGTTCGCCTTCAAATTCGAAGACTTCACGCTGGAAGGCTACGAACCGCACCCGCACATCAAGGCGGAGGTGGCGGTATGAGTCTGCGGCCAACCTTGACCCTGGTGGCGGCGATGGCGCACGACAACGTGATCGGCATCGACAACACCCTGCCGTGGCATCTGCCGGAAGACCTCAAGCACTTCAAGGCGGTGACGCTAGGCAAGCCGGTGATCATGGGGCGCAAAACCTTCGACTCCATCGGCCGGCCGCTGCCGGGGCGGCTGAATATCGTGGTGACGCACCAGCACGACTGGCAGCACGACGGTGTCAGCGTCGCGCACTCGCTGGCAGCGGCGCTGCAACTGGCCGGCGCGGTGGACGAGGTATGCGTGATCGGCGGCGCCAATCTGTACGCGCAGGCGTTGCCGCTGGCGGACAAGCTGTGCCTGACCCACATCGATCTGGCGGTGGCCGGTGACGCGCGCTTCCCGGCCTGGGTCGCCGACGAATGGCAGTGCACGGCCCAGCCCGCCCTCGTTGCGGCCAACGGCTTGCAGTATTACTTTGCCGACTATCAGCGGCGGGCCTGATCCGTCGCCACATGCAATAAAAAAGCGGCCCGGCGGCCGCTTTTTTATTGTCGCCCGGTTCTAGCCCAGCAGTTCCGCGGCGGCGGCCTGCGCGGTATGGCTGTACTGGATGGCGAACTCGCGCAGCATCTGTCGCAGCTGGCTGCCATCGCGCGCCACGATGGCCTTGAGCAGGCGGTCGAGGAAGTCGTAGGTGCGGTCGATCTGGTTCTTGCCGGCGCGCAGGATGGCAAACAGGCAGCGCTGCGACTGCGGCAGCAGGTCGAACAGGGTCTGCTGCAGGTAGCGGTTGCCGCAGTGCAGGTACAGCAACTCCAGGAACTGCACCCCGGAGCGGTAGAAGCCCTCGCTGTCGCTCTTGCGCTGCTGCTCGCCCAGCTCGGTCATCAGCTCGATGAAACCGGCCAGGTCGTCGTTCTGCCAGTTGGCCGCCAGATTGTCCACCGCCTGCTCCAGCAGCAGGAACCACAGCGCGAACAGCTCGCGCACGTCTTCCGGGCTGATGCTGGAGACGATGGCGCCGCGGCGCGGGTAGATGTCCACCAGGTGGCGGCGTTGCAGGATCAGCAGTGCCTCGCGCACCGAGCCGCGGCTGACATCCAGCTCGGCGGCAATGCGCAATTCCTGGATGCGCTCGCCCGGCTGCATGTCGCCGCTGACGATCTTGTGTCCCAGGTATTGCGCGATCTGTTCGGTAAGCGAGTCGTTGGCCTTGAAGCTCACACGCGCCTCCTGCTGGCTGCTAGTCATGGTGATGGTCGGAATTGAAGTTTGTCGATTGTCCGGCAATCGAACAGCAGGATTCTAGCATTGCCGGCGCTGCCGGCGTGCGCGCCCGTGCTATCGGACAGGCGATAGCGGCAAGTTGTGGCGTAAAAACAAACGGTTGTTTGACCGTGGCGAGAAAAACCTTGCCTGCAGGGCGGCGGCAAACGTACTATTCAAACGCTTGTTTAAGCAAGGCCAAGCGAGGAATCAGGGGCTAACACGACAAGTGGCTCGCAAGGTAGGTTTGAACAGCTGCTTCAAGAGCAATAACGCCGTTATTGCGTGTTCCATTGGGAACCTTGCAGGTACGACACGGGTGTTGACCTCTCCCTTCATCGGGAGAGGTCTTTTTTTTTTGCCCGCGGTCAGCGCGCGCCGCGTTCGCGTTCGGCGGCGATCAGGTCGGACAGCAGGATGTTCAGCGCATCGGTGGACATGCGCAGCTCCAGCAGCGACATGCCCAGCGACATGATCATCAGCAGCAGGCTGGCGCCAAAGGTGACCTGCGCCACCTGCGGCCAACCGGTATAGATCTGCAGCATCGCCAGCACGCACAGGAACAGGCTGCCCACCCCCAGGCTCTGCATCCACTTGATCAGCGCGATGCGGCGGCGCAGGTTGCCGATCTGCTGCACCAGTTTTTCGTCCGGCGCCTGCTGGTAGTCGTCGTACAGGTTGCGGATGATGCTGGCCAGCGCCAGGTAGCGGTTGGTATAGGCCAGCAGCAGCAGGGAGATCGCCGGGAACAGCAGGGCAGGAGTGGTGAGGTTGAGCATGGGTCACAGGTTTTCGTTGATCAGGACGTCCAGGCCGTTGCCGGTCAGGGCAAACAGCTCGACGATGTCTTCATTGCGCATGCGCACGCAGCCGCGTGAGGTCGGGGTGCCGAACGCCACGTGCTCGCCAGCGCCGTGGATATAGATGGCGCGGTCGTAGCTATCCACCTCGCCGCCCTGGTTCTTGCCTGGCTCCATGCCGCACAGCCACAGGATGCGGGTGAGGATCCAGTCCTTGTCCGGGTATTCCTGGTGCAACTGTGGGCTGTATTTCCACGGTGTCACCTGGCGGCGGTAGATGATGGTGCCCGGCGTCACGCCATCGCCGATACGCTCGCAAACCCTGTGCCAGCCGCGTGGCGTCTGGTAGCTGTTGGCCAGTTCGCCGACGCCGTTCTTGGCGGTGGAAATGGCGTAGTGGGCGCGGGCAACGCCCAGCGCGTCGTAAAACACCAGCGACTGGCTGCGTACCCCCACTTCCAGCCACGGGCTGCCCGGGGTGTAGGGGTTGGGTTTGATCTCCGCCGCCTGTACCGGCTGCAGCTGGCTGGCCAGCAGGTACTCCGCCTCCGGCGGGCTGGCCGCCAGTGCCGGCAGTGTCAGCAGCACCAGCAGGGCCGGCAAATAGGGCAGACGAGTGGACATGCTGCTCTCCTCGGTTACCTGCGTTGGGCAAAGAAATCGGCCAGAAGTGCCGTCGCGGCGTCGGCCGCGATGCCACCGTCGATGGCTGTGTGGTGATTGAGGCGGCGCTCGGCAAACAGATTGAGCACGCTGCCGGCGGCGCCGGTGCGCGGCTCGGCCGCGCCGTACAGCACGTGATCCAGCCGGCTGTGCAGGATGGCGCCGGCGCACATCGCACACGGCTCCAGCGTGACGTACAGCTGGCAGCCATGCAGCCGGTAATTGCCAATGTTGGCCGCCGCCTCGCGCAGCGCCAGCATCTCGGCATGGGCGCTGGGGTCGTGGCTGCCCAGTGGGCGGTTGTAGCCGCGACCGATGATGCGCCCGTGCTGCACCACCACCGCGCCGACCGGCACCTCGCCGTGCTGCGCGGCCTCGGCCGCCAGCGTCAGCGCCTCGGTCATGAACGCCTGTCGTTCCGCCTGCGGCGGTAACGGCCGCACCGGCGGGTGCTTGGCCGCCGCCTGGCGCAGCGCGGTGCGGCTGGCATCGTCCAGTGCCGACCAGTGCTCGCCGCGTGCGGCCGCCGCCAGCGCGAACAGCAAGCGTTCGGTAGCGGTGTGGCCGCTGGCTTTCAGCAGCAGAAAGGCGCGCACCACGCCGGCGCGCTGCAGATCGGCGCGGCTGTGGATGTTCAGTGCCGCCAGCCAGCGGATGGCATTGGGCGGCAAGGGAGGCGAAGTCAGCATGGGGCAGGCTTAAATGCTGCGGCCAACCTGCACGTCGTGTCAGGTTGGCCGCAAGGTGGTCACGCCGGCAACATCAGCCCGGACGGCGCATGGCCAGCAGGTAGTTGACGTCGGTGTCGTCGTTCAGGCTATAGATATGTGTCAGCGGGTTGTAACCCATGCCCTTGACCTGCACCAGCTCCAGCCCGGCGCCGCGCGCCATGCGCGCCAGCTCCGAAGGCTTGAGGAAGCGGCGGTACTCGTGGGTGCCGCGTGGCAGCATGTTCAGCACGTACTCGGCGCCGACCACCGCCAGCAGATAGGCCTTGGCATTGCGGTTGAGGGTGGAGAAGAACACCCAGCCGCCGGGCTTCACCAGCTCGGCGCAGGCGTGTACCACGCTCAGCGGGTCCGGCACATGTTCCAGCATCTCCATGCAGGTCACCACGTCGAAGCTGGCCGGCGCTTCTGCGGCCAACTCTTCCACCGGCACGCAGCGGTAGCTGACGCTGACGCCGGATTCCAGGCTGTGCAGCTGCGCCACTTTCAGCGATTTCTTCGCCAGGTCGATGCCGGTGACGCTGGCGCCCTTGGCGGCCATGCTCTCGGCCAGAATGCCGCCGCCGCAGCCCACGTCCAGCACCGTCTTGCCGGCGATGGCGGCGAAGTCATCGATAAAGCCCAGGCGCAGCGGGTTGATCTCGTGCAGCGGCTTGAACTCGCTGTCCTTGTCCCACCACTTGTGGGCAATCTGGCTGAATTTATCCAGTTCCTGTTCGTCTACATTGCTCATTTGGTGTCCTGCTTATTTGGCCAGAATGCGTACGCGCCAGTCTTCGGCCTTGGCCTTCAGTTCGGCTTCGTTCAGGGTGGTGAGCGTGCGTTCGCGCAGTACCGCGCGGCCGTTCACCCATACGTGGCTTACCTGTTCGCGGCCGGCGGCGTACACGATGTGCGAGATCGGGTCGAACTGCGGGCTGGTTTCCACCGCCGACAGATCGACGGCGATCAGGTCGGCCTGCTTGCCCACGCTGACCGTGCCCACCTTATCGGCGATGCCCAGTGCCTGCGCGCCGTGCAGGGTGGCCATGCGGATGGCGGTGGCCGCCGGCACCGCGGTCGGGTCCAGCGTGCCGACCTTGGCCAGCAGCGCGCCCATGCGGGTCTCGCTCAGCATGTCCAGCTTGTTGTTGGAGGCGGCGCCGTCGGTGCCGATGCCCACGTTGACGCCGGCGGCCAACAGTTTCTGTACTGGGGCGATGCCGGAGGCCAGCTTCATGTTGGAAGTCGGGTTGTGGGCGATGGACACGCCATGCTTGGCCACCAGCGCGATTTCCTCGTCGCTCAGATGCACCATGTGTGCGGCGATCAGGCGCGGCGACAGCAGGCCGAGACCGGCCAGGCGCGCCAGCGGGCGCTGCTGGTACTGGTCGATGCTGCCGTTCACCTCGTCCAGGGTTTCGTGGATGTGGCAGTGGATCAGCATGTCTTCCTGCTCGGCCAGGGTCACCACCTTGCGGAAGGTGTCGTCGGACACGGTGTACGGCGCGTGCGGTGCCAGGGTGAAGGTAATCAGCTCTTCGCCGAGGAACTGCTGGCGCTCGGCCATGCCCTTGGCGATGTAGTCGTCGGCGTTCTGGCCGTAGACGGTGGGGAATTCTAGGATCGAGCAGCCAACGAAAGTACGCATGCCGGCCGCCAGGCCGGCGCGGGCCATGGCGGCGTGGAAGAAGTACATGTCGTTGATGGTGGTGGTGCCGCTGCGGAACATCTCGCCCATTGCCAGCAGCGCGCCGTCGAATACGAAGGCATCGCTGACATGCTTGCCTTCCGCCGGCCAGATGTGGTTCTGCAGCCAGTCCATCAGCGCCTTGTCGTCGGCCATGCCGCGCAGCAGGGTCATCGCCGAGTGGCCGTGCAGATTGATCAGCCCCGGCATCAGCACGTGCTGCGGCAGGTTGATATGCTCGGCGGCGCTGGCGCCGGCAATCTCTTCCGGTCGCAGGATTGCCACAATGCGGCCATTTCGCACGCCTACTGCGTGGTTTTCCAATACCTGGCCATCCTGCTCTACGGGGATGATCCAGCGCGCGCAAATCAACTGATCAAAAGCGGTATTTTGCATGAAATGTTGCCTATAAAAGTATGCGGGCGATTGTAGGCGCTGGCTTCCCGGTTCGGCAACCTGCCTTATACTATGCAAAAAGAGAAATTCCGCGCACGGGCAAGCACTTCCGTATAATCTGTTTCAATAAATTGAACATCCATGGCGCCTAGCCTTTGGGGAACCCGAGTCCATGACCCAGAAGCCTGACAATTTCGATAGCTATACCATTGGTTCGCGCCTGTCGTTGCGACAGGTCTTTCTGATGGCGCTGGTCCTTGGACTACTTATTCCCGCCGTCATCATCAGTGTGCTGAGTTTCAACCTGCAGCGTGAGCAGGCCGAGAACCAGCTGGCGGTGGACCAGAAGCGCCTGCTGGATATCGTGGCGCTGGGCATGCAGGAGCCGCTGTGGAACCTCAGCCGCCAGGCTGGTGCGCCGCTGGTGTCGTCGGTGATGGACGACCCGCGCGTGATCTCCATCCGTGTGTCCGACACCCAGTCCAATACCGTGTTCCTGTCCACCCTGCGCAGCGAACGCCGCATCGGCAGCGTGGCCTTCGTGCAGAAGCCGGTGGTGTACCGCGGCGAGGAGATCGGCCAGGTCAGCATCGAGTTCGACACCGAGCACCTGGCCATCTACCAGCGCAACCAGCTGAAGAACCTGTTGCTGATCGTGGCGGCGCAGTTGCTGCTGTCGGTCATTCTGGTGATGACCATCCTGCATTCACGTTTCCTGCGCCCCATCGCCCAGCTGTCGCAACAGGCCACCAGGTTGGCCGCACTCAAGCTGGACGAGCCGTTCCACTGGGGGCGGCATGACGAGATCGGCACCGTCGGCAAGCATCTGGAGTGGACCCGCTCCGAACTCAAGCGCCTGATCGACGAGCTGAAAGCCAAGACCCTGGCGCTGGAGGCGGATATCGAACGCCGTCGCGAGGTGGAAGACGCGCTGCGCCGCTCCGAGAACAAGTACCGTGAGCTGTTCTGGTCCAACCTGGACGGCATCGTGATCAGCTCGCTGGAAGGGCAGATCATCGACGCCAACCCGGCCTTCCTCAGCCTGCTGGGCTACAGCCTGGACCAGCTCAAGCTGCAGAACTTCTGGGGCCTGCTCGATCGCGACAGCGAGGCCCACGAGCGTTACAACCTGGACAACAAGGTGATGCGCTTCGGCTTCTGCGACGAATTCGAAGTGCAGTACATCAACCGCATCGGCAACCCGATTCCAGTCAGCGTCAAGACCGTGGCGATGCGTGATGCCAGTGGCCGTATCACCGCGGTGTGGCGCATGGTGCGCGACATCTCCGAGCGCCGTGCCGCCGAGGAGCGCATGCAGCTGGCGGCCAAGGTGTTCGAGAACACTGCCGAAGGCATCATGATTACCGATGGCGATGTGCGCATCCGCAGCGTCAACCGTGCCTTTACCGAAATTACCGGCTTTGCGCAGGAGGAAGTGCTGGGCCAGCGCCCGATGGTGCTCAGCTCCGGCCGCCACAACAAGGACTTCTACGACAGCCTGTGGCAGGTGTTGAACGAGCAGGGCTCGTGGCAGGGCGAGGTGTGGAACCGCCGCAAGAACGGCGAGGTATACCCGGAGTGGCTGGCGATCAACGCGGTGAAGAGCCCGTCCGGCGACGTGACCCACTATGTCGCCATCTTCAGCGACCAGTCCGAGCGAAAGGCCGCCGACGAGCGCATCCAGTTCCTGGCGCACTTCGACGTGCTCACCGGGCTGCCCAACCGCGGCCACCTGCAGGATCGTGCCTTGCTGGCGATCCAGAACGCCACCCACGACAACGGCAAGCTGGCCATCCTGCTGCTGGACCTGGACCGCTTCAAGACCATCAACGAATCGCTGGGCCATGCTGCCGGCGACATCCTGCTGAAGATGGCCTCCGAGCGCATCCGTAGCGTGCTGGGCAGCGGTGAGGTGGTGGCGCGCCAGGGCGGGGACGAATTCATCATCCTGCTGCCGCTGGTCAGCGATGCCGCCGCCGCCGCGCACGCCGCCGAGCGCATCCTGTCCGAGTTCACCACCCCGCTGGAGGTGTACAACCACGCGCTGATGGTGACCGGCAGTATCGGCATCAGCGTGTTCCCAGACGACGGCCGCGATTTCGACACGCTGGTGCGCAACGCCGATGCGGCGATGTACCACGCCAAGTCCAGCGGCCGTAACAACTACAAGTTCTACACCGCCGACCTGAACGCGCGGGCGCGCGAAATCCTGGCCATCGAGAGCCAGCTGCGTTACGCGGTGGAGCGCGGCGAGTTCGTGCTGCACTACCAGCCGCAGGTGGAAATCAAGAGTGGCCGCATCGTCGGCGCCGAGGCGCTGATCCGCTGGAACCATCCGTCGCTGGGTCTGCTGGGGCCGCTGCACTTTATCGACGTGGCGGAAGAGCGCGGCTTCATCGTGCAGATCGGCAACTGGGTGATCCGCGAAGCCTGCCGCCAGATTGCCGCCTGGCACGCTGCCGGCCTGCCGCTGATCACCATCGGTGTCAACCTGTCGGCGCTGCAGTTCCGCCATCAGGACCTGACCCAGGTACTGGGCAATGCGCTGGCGGCCTACAACCTGCCGGGCAGCTGCCTGGACGTGGAAGTGACCGAGAGCGTGATCATGGACGACATGGAGTCCACGGTGCAGTCGATCCGCGCCATTCAGGACATGGGCATCCGGCTGTCGATCGACGACTTCGGCACCGGTTACTCCAGCCTGGCCTATTTGAAGCGCTTCAAGGCCGACAAGCTGAAGATCGACCGCTCCTTCGTGCGCGATATCCCGGACGATCAGGACGATACCGCCATTACCCGCGCCATCATCAATATGGCGAAGAACCTGAACATGCAGGTGGTGGCCGAAGGTGTGGAAACCATCGAGCAGTGGCACTTCCTAGAACAGCATGGCTGTGATCAGGTGCAGGGTTACCTGCTGGCCAAGCCGATGGCGGCAGAGCTGGTGGAGCCTATGCTGCGCAAGGCCAGCCTGTTGCCGCAGGGCTGAACGCGCAGCATGCGGCCAACGTTGGCCGCATGCTGAAAACCCCGCCGAGACTGGCGGGGTTTTTTCTTGGCCGCCGGATGGCGGCGAGGGCGGCCGGCAGCGTCGCAGGGGGCAGGGCTGGTGCCAGGGGATGGCGGGTTCTCTGCACGATGCGCGACAGTGCACGACTGCTGGGCAAGAAAAAGCCCGCCATCTTGCGATGGCGGGCTTTCTTTAATCCGCAAACTGCCGGATTAGATCATGCCTTTGGACTTCAGCAGCTCGAACATGGTCTTGCCGATCTCAGCCGGGCTGCGGGTGTAGGCGATGCCGGCACGCTCGAAGGCCTTGAACTTCTCTTCGGCCGTACCCTTGCCGCCGGAGATGATGGCGCCGGCGTGACCCATGCGCTTGCCTTTCGGGGCGGTAACACCGGCGATGTAGCCTACTACCGGCTTGGTCACGTACTGCTTGGCGAATTCGGCGGCCTCTTCCTCGGCGCTACCGCCGATTTCACCGATCATGATGATGGCGTCGGTATCCGGATCGTCCTGGAACAGCTTCAGGGAATCGATGTGGGAGGTACCCGGGATCGGGTCGCCGCCGATACCGATGCAGGTGGACTGGCCCAGGCCCAGCGCGGTGGTTTGTGCCACGGCTTCGTAGGTCAGAGTGCCGGAGCGGGACACGATGCCGATGCGGCCCGGGTTGTGGATGTGCCACGGCATGATGCCGATCTTGCACTCGCCCGGGGTGATGATGCCGGGGCAGTTCGGGCCGATCAGGCGGATGCCGGCTTCGTCCACGGCTTTCTTCACGTACAGCATGTCCAGGGTCGGCACGCCTTCGGTGATGCACACGATCAGCTTAACGCCGCTGTCGATGGCTTCCAGGATGGAGTCCTTGGCGAAAGCTGCCGGTACGTAGATCACAGAGGCATCGGCCTGGGTCTGGCGCACGGCGTCCTTCATGGTGTTGAACACCGGCAGGCCCAGGTGCTCAGCACCGCCCTTGCCCGGGGTAACGCCGCCGACAACCTTGGTGCCGCACTTCAGTGCCTGTTCGGCGTGGAAAGTACCGTTCTTGCCGGTGAAACCTTGCACCAGCACTTTGGTGTCTTTGTTTACCAATACGCTCATTTTGAAATCCTTATGCGGTGCGGGTGATTAGAGGGCGGCCACGGCAGCAACGATCTTCTCGGCTGCGTCGTTCAGGCCCTGGGCGGAGGTCAGTTTCAGACCGGAGTCGTCTAGGATCTTGGCGCCCAGCTCGGCGTTGTTGCCTTCCAGGCGCACAACCACCGGCACGGTCACGTTCACTTCCTTCACCGCGGCAATGATCGCTTCGGCGATCATGTCGCAACGCACGATACCGCCGAAGATGTTGATCAGCACGCCCTGTACCGAGGTATCGGCCAGGATCAGCTTGAACGCTTCGATCACGCGCTCCTTGGTAGCGCCGCCGCCCACGTCTAGGAAGTTGGCCGGCTGGCCACCCTTCAGCTTGATGATGTCCATGGTGGCCATCGCCAGACCGGCGCCGTTCACCATGCAGCCGATGTTGCCTTCCAGGGCCACGTAGTTCAGGTCGAACTCGGAAGCTTTCACTTCACGCTCGTTCTCCTGCGACTTGTCGCGCATGGCCAGCAGTTCCGGGTGACGGTACAGGGCGTTGGAGTCCAGGTTGATCTTGCCGTCCACGCAGGCCAGTTCGCCGTTTTCGCGCAGCGCCAGCGGGTTCACTTCGAACAGCGCGAAGTCGTTCTCGATGAAGGCCTTGGCGGCACCCAGGAACAGTTTGGTGAAAGCGGCAACCTGCGCGCCTTCCAGACCCAGGGCGAATGCGGCATCACGGCCCTGGAACGGCTGCGCGCCAACCAGCGGGTCGATCTCGATCTTGATGATCTTTTCCGGGGTTTCCTCGGCAACCTTCTCGATCTCGACACCACCTTCGGTCGACACCATGAACACCACGCGCTGGGTGCCACGGTCAACCACGGCGCCCAGGTACAGTTCGCGCTGTACCGGGTACATGTCTTCGCATACCAGCACGCTGTTTACCGGCTGGCCGGCGGCGTCGGTCTGATAGGTCACCAGGTTGGTGCCGATCAGGGTCTTGGCAACTTCAGCGGCTTCTTCGCGGCTCTTCACCACTTTTACGCCACCGGCCTTGCCACGGCCACCGGCGTGCACCTGGGCCTTCACAACGGCAAACTTGCCGCCC
This sequence comes from Vogesella facilis, assembly GCF_042648525.1. NCBI lineage: Bacteria > Pseudomonadati > Pseudomonadota > Betaproteobacteria > Neisseriales > Chromobacteriaceae > Vogesella > Vogesella facilis. Next base: position 511,915 of record NZ_JBHRXN010000036.1, on the reverse strand, counting down.
AGCTTGTCGTACGCAGCAGCGGCTTCTTCCGGCGAGTTGGCCAGAATGCCCTGTTGCACCGGCAGGCCGTACTTGGCCAGCAGCTCTTTCGCTTGGTATTCGTGCAGGTTCATTGATTTTCCTTTCGGGTGGAAATGATGGCGGGGCCTGTCTGGCCTACGTCTCTATTCCTTGACTGTTCACACAGCCTTATTTTGCCGGCGGCAAGCGCGGGTAGCGCCTGCCGCACCGTTCACGTGGGCCGCGACATTGTACACGGCCCGCCTGGCTTTAGCCGTGCAGCGCGCGCTTGTCGGCGGCCAGCGCAGCTTCGTGCACCACTTCGGACAGCGACGGGTGGGCGTGGACAATGCGCGCCAGGTCTTCGCTGGCGGCCTTGAATTCCATTGACACCACGCCTTCGGTCACCAGTTCGGACACCATCGGGCCGATCATGTGCAGGCCGAGGATGCGATCGGTCTTGGCGCAGGCCAGGAGCTTGACGGTACCCTGGGCATGGCCCAGACCCAGCGCGCGACCGTTGGCCGCAAAGCCGGAAGTGCCCTTCTTGTACTCAATGCCTTCGGCCTTCAGCTGCTCTTCGGTCTTGCCGACCCAGGCGATTTCCGGCGAGGTGTAGATCACCCACGGAATCACGCCGAAGTCCACGTGCGGCTTCTGGCCGGCGATGCGCTCGGCAACCGCCACGCCTTCTTCCGACGCCTTGTGCGCCAGCATCGGTCCGCGCACCACGTCACCGATGGCCCATACGTTCGGCAGGTTGGTGTGGCAGTGGTCGTCCACCACCACGAAACCGCGCTCGTCCAGCTGCAGGTTCACGTTGTCGGCGCCCAGACCGCCGGTGTTCGGCACGCGGCCGATGGCCACGATCAGCTTGTCGAACTCGGCCTTCACGGCTTCGCCGTTCAGTTCGTAGTTCACGGTCACGCCGTTGGCGCCCTTGCTGATCTCGCCGATTTTCACGCCCAGCTTGATGTCGAGGCCGGTGTCCTTGGTCAGCGACTTGAATGCTTCCTTGGCGATCTGCTGGTCGGCAGCGGCCAGGAAGGTCGGCATGGCTTCCAGGATGGTGACGTCGGCGCCCAGGCGCTTCCATACCGAACCCATTTCCAGGCCGATCACGCCGGCGCCGATCACGCCCAGGCGGGCCGGTACGTCGGCCAGCGCCAGCGCGCCGGCGTTGTCCAGCACGATCTGGTTGTCGGTCGGCAGGCCCGGCAGCTGGCGCGGGTTGGAGCCGGTGGCGATGATCACGTGGCCGGCTTCCAGGGTGTCCACCACCGCGCCGTTGTCCACCACTTCGATGATCCACTTCTCGCCCTGGCGGGACTTCAGCGTGGCCAGACCGTGGATGTTGGCTACCTTGTTCTTCTTGAACAGGAAGGCAATACCGCCGGCGTTCTTGGTGATGATGCCGTTCTTGCGATCCAGCATGGTGGCCACGTCCATCTTGGCACCGTCGACCGAGATGCCGTGCTTGGCGAAGTCATGCTGGATGGCGTGGAAGTTTTCCGAGGACTGCAGCAGCGCCTTGGACGGGATGCAACCCACGTTCAGGCAGGTACCGCCCAGGGAGGCCTTGCCTTCCGGGTTCTTGTAGGCGTCCACGCAGGCGGTGCTGAAACCCAGCTGTGCCGCACGGATGGCTGCCACGTAACCGCCGGGGCCGCCGCCGATCACTACTACGTCGAATTGTTGGCTCATTAATCTTTCCTTTGCACGTTGCGGCCAACCTTGTGGGTTGGCCGCACGCGGATGTGCCGAAGCAGGCGGGTACTTACAGGTCCAGGATCAGGCGGGCCGGATCTTCGATGGCTTCCTTCACTGCCACCAGGCTCAGTACCGCCTCACGGCCGTCGATGATGCGGTGGTCGTAGGACTGCGCCAGGTACATCATCGGGCGAACCACCACCTGACCGTTTTCCACCACGGCACGTTCCTTGGTGGCATGCATGCCGAGGATCGCGGATTGCGGCGGGTTGATGATCGGGGTGGACATCATCGAGCCGAAGGTGCCGCCGTTGGAGATGGTGTAGGTACCACCGGTCAGCTCTTCCACGGTCAGCTTGCCTTCCTGTGCGCGCTTGCCGAAGTCGGCGATCTGCTTCTCGATCTCGGCCAGCGACAGTTGGTCGGCATTGCGGATGACCGGTACTACCAGGCCGCGCGGGCTGCCAACCGCTACGCCGATGTCGAAGTAGCCGTGGTAGATCACATCGTTGCCGTCAACCGAGGCGTTCACTACCGGGTATTTCTTCAGCGCGGCAACCACGGCTTTGACGAAGAAGCCCATGAAGCCCAGCTTCACGCCGTGCTCTTTCTCGAACTTGTCTTTGTACTTGTTGCGCAGGTCCATCACCGGCTTCATGTTCACTTCGTTGAAGGTGGTGAGGATGGCGTTGGTCTGCTGCGACATTACCAGACGCTCGGCCACGCGCTGGCGCAGGCGGGACATCGGCACGCGCTGTTCCGGACGGCCGGACAGTACCGAGGTGTTGATCGCCGGGGTGGAGGCCAGCGCCTTGCCCACGTTGGCCGCAGCCGGTGCGATAACCGGGCCGGACTGGGCCGGCGCAGCCGGCTTGGCGGCGGCGACGTCTTCTTTCAGGATGCGACCGTCGCGGCCGGAGCCGGCGACGTCAGCCAGGTTGACGCCGGTTTCGGCGGCCAGCTTGGCAGCGGACGGCATGGCGGCGCCACCGGTGGCGGCAGCCTGTACCGGGGCAGCAGCAGCGGCAGCCGGTGCGGCGGCAGCGGCCGGGGCGGTGGCGCCGGCGGTGGCTTCAGTGTCGATGTGAGCGATCAGCTGGCCGGAGGTAACGGTAGCACCGTCCTGCTCGATGATCTTCACCAGTACACCAGCTTGCGGTGCCGGCAGTTCCAGCACCACCTTGTCGGTTTCCAGGTCGATCAGGTTTTCGTCACGGGCGACGGCCTGGCCGACTTGCTTGTGCCAGGTCATCAGGGTGGCTTCGGACACGGATTCCGGCAGCTGGGGGACTTTGACTTCAATGATGGCCATTGTTCTTCTCCGTTGGGGGGCGGCGCTATGCCGCCCCGTTCTTATGTGCAGGTGTTATTTGTTGAACGACAGTGCTTCTTCGACGAAGGCTTTGAGCTGGGCAACGTGCTTGCTCATATAGCCGACGGCCGGGGAGGCGGAAGACGGACGGCCGGCGAAGTCCAGGGTCTGCTTGGCTTGCAGCAGGCCTTCCAGACGGTGGCGGATCTGGTACCAGGCACCCTGGTTACGCGGCTCTTCCTGTACCCATACCAGTTCCTTGGCGTGGGTGAACTGTGCCAGTTCCGCCTGCAGCTGCTCGGTGGGGAACGGGTACAGCTGCTCGATACGCACGATGGCCACGTCTTCTTCCAGGCCACGCTCCTTGCGACCGTTCACCAGGTCGTAGTACACCTGACCGGCGCACAGCAGCACGCGCTTCACCTTCTTGGCGTCCTGGATGGCGGCATCGCCGATCACCGGGCGGAAGCTGCCGCTGCTCAGGTCGCTGATCGGGCTCATCGAGTCCTTGTAGCGCAGCAGGCGCTTGGACAGGAAGATCACCAGCGGCTTGCGGTACGGACGCAGCACCTGGCGGCGCAGCACGTGGAACATCTGGCTGGCTTCGGACGGCATCACGATCTGCATATTGTGCTCGGCGCACAGCTGCAGCCAGCGTTCCAGGCGGGCGGAGGAGTGCTCCGGACCCTGGCCATCGTAGCCGTGCGGCAGGATGGTGGTCAGGCCGCACAGACGGCCCCACTTGGTTTCGCCGGAGGAGATGAACTGGTCGATGGCGACCTGGGCGCCGTTGGCGAAGTCGCCGAACTGGGCTTCCCAGATCACCAGCTGGTCCGGAGCGGAGCAGGCGTAGCCGTACTCGTAGGCCAGTACCGCTTCTTCGTTCAGGATCGAGTCGATCACCAGGAAGTCCCCCTGGTTGTCGCTCATATTGCGCAGCGGCACGTAGCTGCCCTGATCCCAGCGTTCGCGGTTCTGGTCGTGTACCACGGAGTGGCGGTGCGAGAAGGTGCCGCGGCCGGAGTCTTCGCCGGAGATGCGCACGCCGTAGCCATTGGTCACCAGGCTGGCGTAGGCGGTGATTTCCGCCATGCCCCAGTCCAGCGGCTGGTCGCCGCGGGCCATGGCCATGCGGGCTTCCTGCACTTTCTTCACGGTCGGGTGCAGCTTGAACTCGGCCGGTACGCTGGTGAACTTCTCGGCCAGGCGCACGATGTCGGCCTGTGGCAGCGAGGTGTCGGTCGGGTGTGCCCAGTGAGTGCCCTGGTACTGGCTCCAGTCCAGTGCGTGTTCGCGGCGGTAGTTGGACAGCACGGTCTGTTCGACGTGTTCGCCCTTGTCCAGCGCATCGCGGTAGGCGCGGATCAGGTCTTCGGCTTCCTCGGCCTTCAGCACGCCTTCAGCCACCAGACGCTGCGCGTACAGGGCGCGCGGACCGGCATGCTTGGCGATCTTCTTGTACATCATCGGCTGGGTCAGGAACGGGTCGTCGCCCTCGTTGTGGCCCAGTTTGCGGTAGCACACCAGGTCGATCACCACGTCCTTGTTGAAGGTCATGCGGTAGTCGAGCGCGGCCTGCATCACGTAGCACACCGCTTCCGGATCGTCGCCGTTGACGTGGAAGATCGGTGCTTCGACCATCTTGGCCACATCGGTACAGTACAGCGTGGAGCGCATGTCGCGGGTGTCGGAGGTGGTGAAGCCCACCTGGTTGTTGATCACCAGGTGCAGGGTACCGCCGGTACCGTAGCCGCGGGTCTGCGACAGGTTGAAGGTGCCCTGGTTCACGCCCAGGCCGGCAAAGGCGGAGTCACCGTGGATCAGCAGCGGCACCGCGGTCTTGCGGTCGCTGTCCTTGCGGCGGTCCTGGCGCGCGCGCACCGAACCTTCCACCACCGGGTTGACGATTTCCAGGTGCGACGGGTTGAACGCCAGCGATACGTGCATCGGGCCGTTGGCGGTCGGGATGTCGGAGGAGAAGCCCATGTGGTATTTCACGTCACCAGAGGCCAGGTCCTGCGCGGCCTTGCCTTCGAATTCGGCGAACAGGTCGCGCGGCAGCTTGCCCAGGGTGTTCACCAGCACGTTCAGGCGGCCGCGGTGGGCCATGCCGATGATCAGTTCCTGGATGCCGTGCGAGGTGCCGGTCTGGATCAGGTGGTCCAGCGCGGCGATGGCGGCTTCGCCACCTTCCAGCGAGAAACGCTTCTGACCGACGTAGCGGGTATGCAGGTAGCGCTCCAGGGTCTCGGCGGCGGTGATCTGCTTGAGGATGCGTTTCTTCTTGTCGGCGCCGTAACGCGGGGTGGACAGATCACCTTCGAAACGCTGCTGGATCCAGTGCTTTTCGGCGGAGTTGGTGATATGCATGTATTCCACGCCGACATTGCCGCCGTAGGTCTGCTTCAGACGGGCAATGATGTCGGACAGCGGCAGCTTCTGCGGCGCGATCAGCGAGCCGACATTGAACTGCACCGCCATGTCGGCGTCGGACAGGCCGTGCGAAGCCGGGTCCAGTTCGCGGACGGTGGCCTGGTCCATGCGCTTGAGCGGATCGAGGTTGGCCTGGCGGGAACCCAGCACGCGCCAGGCGGAGATCAGCTTCAGTACGCCAACCTGCTTCTGCATCGATTCCCAGTTGGCCACATCGCTGCTGCGCTGACCGGTAATCGGCTTTTTCGCCAGCTGGATGAAGGATTCCTGAATCGGCTGGTGTGCCACGTCGCGCTCGGCGGCGCCCGGAACCATTGCCAGCTTGTCGAAGTAATCCCGCCATTCTGCCGGAACCACGTTCGGATCAGCGAGGTACTGCTCGTACAGCTCCTCGATGAACGGTGCATTCCCACCAAACAGGTGGGAATGACTGTACATGGATTGCATCATTGTTCGACCCTTTTGTCTGCGTTGCAGCTTTGCAAAAACCGTTTTGACAAAGAGAGAGGCTGGCGCTGACTGCGCGCCGGCTGCTCCCTTTGACGGAACGCTCTTGCGGGTGCCGGCGGTGTGCTTTGCCGCGGGCGGAGAAAAAGGTTGGCCGCATTGCGGCCAACCTTTACTGCGCGTTTAGCGCTTTGCTGCCGGTACGAAGTCGCGACGCGGCGAGCCGGTGTACAGCTGGCGCGGACGGCCGATCTTCATGCCCGGGTCGGCGATCATTTCGGTCCAGTGCGAGATCCAGCCCACGGTACGTGCCAGCGCGAAGATCGGCGTGAACATGGAAACCGGAATGCCGATGGCGGACAGTACGATGCCGGAGTAGAAGTCGACGTTCGGGTACAGCTTGCGCTCGATGAAGTACGGGTCTTCCAGCGCAATCTTTTCCAGTGCCATCGCCAGCTTGAACTTCGGATCGTCCTGCAGGCCCAGCTCGGTCAGTACTTCGTCGCAGGTCTGCTTCATGATGGCGGCGCGCGGGTCCATGTTCTTGTACACGCGGTGACCGAAGCCCATCAGCTTGTAGCGCTTGTCCTTCACGCCCTGCATGAATTCGGCCACGTTGTCCACGCTGCCGATTTCGTCCAGCATCTTCAGTACCGCCTCGTTGGCGCCACCGTGGGAGGGGCCCCACAGGCAGGCGATACCGGCGGCGATACATGCGAACGGGTTGGCACCGGAGGAGCCGGCCAGACGCACGGTGGAGGTGGAGGCGTTCTGCTCGTGGTCGGCGTGCAGGGTGAAGATGCGGTCCAGCGCGCGCGCGGTAACCGGGTTCACCTTGTACTCTTCGCACGGGGTGGAGAACATCATGTGCAGGAAGTTCTCGGCGTAGGTCAGACCGTTCTTCGGGTAGGAGAACGGCAGGCCCTTGTTGTAGCGATACGCCTGGGCGGCGATGTTCGGCAGCTTGGCGATCAGGCGGTGCGCCGAGATCTTGCGGTGTTCCGCGTTATTGATGTCCAGCGAGTCGTGGTAGAACGCGGACAGCGCGCCCACTACACCCACCATCACCGCCATCGGGTGCGCGTCGCGGCGGAAGCCTTTGTAGAAGCTGATGATCTGATCATGCAGCATGTTGTGGCGCATGATGCCGCGCTCGAATTCCTTGCGCTGTTCTGCGTTCGGCAGTTCGCCGTTCAGCAGCAGGTAGCACACTTCGAGGTAGTCGCTGTTTTCGGCCAGTTGCTCGATCGGGTAGCCGCGGTAGTACAGCTGGCCCAGGTCACCGTCGATGAAGGTGATCTGCGATTCGCAGCTGGCGGTGGCCAGGAAGCCCGGGTCGAAAGTGAACATGCCGGTCTTGGAGAAGGCACGGATGTCCACCACGTCCGGACCCAGGGTGCCCGGCAGTACCGGCAGGTCCAGCGCGTCCTTGCCGTCGTTATAGGTGAGCGTTACTTTGCGATTGTTTTCCACAGCAATACTCCCAGTTCCAGTTTGTGGTCGTTGTAATATTTTTGCTGCCGCGGCCAGTCAGACTGTCCGCAAGATCCCGATGATGTGTGTCAGCTCGGGATCGGGTACTTCCGCCTTGCCGTTGACGTAGTCCAGGAAGTCGGTGTCGTCCAGCTCAAGACACTTCCGGTACGAGGCAAGCTCGGCCATGGTGAGCTGCTCGAAACCGTTGGCGAGGAAACGTTCCAGCACCAGATCGAGTTCGAGCAGGCCACGGCGCGAGCGCCAGCGGATCCGTTTGATTTCAACCGGATCGATGTCGGTCATACGGCACGCTTGACCATCAGGTCCTTGATCTTGCCGATGGCCTTGGTCGGGTTCAGACCCTTAGGACATACGTCCACGCAGTTCATGATGCTGTGGCAACGGAACAGGCGGTACGGGTCTTCCAGGTTGTCCAGACGTTCGTTGGTGGCGGTGTCGCGGGTATCGGCAATGAAGCGGTACGCTGCGAGCAGGCCGGCCGGGCCAACGAATTTGTCCGGGTTCCACCAGAACGACGGGCAGGAGGTGGAACAGCACGCGCACAGAATGCACTCGTACAGGCCATCCAGTTCCAGACGGTCTTCCGGCGATTGCAGGCGTTCCTTCTCCGGCTTCTGGCTGTCGTTGATCACGTACGGCTTGATCGAGTGGTACTGCTTGAAGAACTGGGTCATGTCCACGATCAGGTCGCGGATTACCGGCAGGCCAGGTAGCGGGCGTAGCTCGATCGGCTGTTTCAGGTCAGCCCAGTTGGTCACGCAGGCCAGACCGTTCTTGCCGTTGATGTTCATGGCGTCAGAGCCACAGATACCTTCGCGGCAGGAGCGGCGGAACGACAGGGTGTCGTCCATGGCTTTCAGCTTGACGATCACGTCCAGCAGTTTTACGTCGTTCGGGCCGAGCTCGATCTCGTAATCCTGCATGTACGGCTTGGCGTCCTTGTCCGGATCGTAGCGGTAAATGGAAAAACGGGCTTTGGTCATCTTCGATCTCCTGGTCGCCGCTTAGAAGGTACGCTCTTTCGGCGGGATGTAATCCACCGACAGCGGCTTGGTGTGCACCGGCTTGTAGCTCAGGCGACGGTCTTCACCGTAGTACAGCGAGTGCTTCATCCACACCTCGTCGTCGCGCTGCGGGTAGTCGGCGTGGGCGTGGGCACCACGGGACTCCTTGCGGGCGTCGGCGGCAATCAGGGTTGCCACGGCCACTTCGATCAGGTTTTCCAGCTCCAGCGCTTCCACGCGGGCGGTGTTGAACACCTTGGACTTGTCCTTGATCTGGGTGCGCTTCACGCGCTCGGCCACTTCCTGGATTTCCTTCACGCCCAGCGACAGGTTCTCGGAGTTGCGGAACACGGCGGCGCGGGCCTGGACGGTACGCTGCATGGCGGTACGCACTTCGGTCACGTCTTCGCCATTGGTCTGGTTGTCCAGACGCTCGATGCGGGCCAGCGACTGCGCCGCGGCGTTGGCCGGCAGCGGTTTCCAGGTCGGCATCTCGTTCTTGATGAATTCGACCATGCTGTCGCCAGCGGATTTGCCGAATACCACCAGGTCGAGCAGCGAGTTGGTGCCCAGACGGTTGGCGCCGTGTACGGATGCACACGCGCATTCGCCGGCGGCGTAGAAGCCGTTGACGCGGCTTTCCGGGTCATCGCCCTTCGGAATCACCACTTCGCCACGGTAGTTGGTCGGAATACCGCCCATCTGGTAGTGGCAGGTCGGGATCACCGGAATCGGATCCTTGATCGGGTCTACGCCGGCGAACTTGATGGCGATCTCGCGGATGCCCGGCAGACGCTGTTTGATGATGTCCGGACCGAGGTGATCCAGCTTCAGCAGTACGTAGTCCTTGTTCGGGCCACAACCACGGCCTTCCAGCACTTCCTGTTCCATGGAGCGGGCAACGAAGTCGCGCGGCGCCAGGTCTTTCAGGTTCGGCGCGTAACGCTCCATGAAGCGCTCGCCATTGCTGTTCAGTAGGATGCCGCCTTCGCCGCGCACGCCTTCGGTAATCAGCACGCCGGCACCGGCCACGCCGGTCGGGTGGAATTGCCAGAATTCCATGTCTTCCAGCGGGATGCCTGCGCGCACGCTCATGCCCAGGCCGTCGCCGGTGTTGATGAAGGCATTGGTGGACGCGGCGTAGATGCGACCGGCACCGCCGGTGGCGAACAGCACGGCCTTGGCGTGGAAGATGGACACTTCACCGGTTTCCATTTCCAGCGCGGTGACACCTACTACGTCGCCGGCTTCGTCACGGATCAGGTCCAGCGCCATCCATTCCACGAAGAACTGGGTGTTGGCACGCACGTTGCGCTGGTACAGGGTATGCAGCATGGCGTGGCCGGTACGGTCGGCGGCGGCACAGGCGCGCTGTACCGGGGTCTGGCCGTTGTTCTGGGTGTGGCCGCCGAACGGGCGCTGGTAGATCTTGCCGTTTTCCAGGCGGTCGAACGGCATGCCGAAGTGCTCAAGCTCGATCACGGCTTCAGGCGCCTTGCGGCACATGAATTCGATGGCGTCCTGGTCACCCAGCCAGTCCGACCCCTTCACGGTGTCGTACATATGCCATTCCCAGCGGTCTTCCTGCACGTTGCCCAGCGAGGCGGAGATGCCGCCTTGTGCTGCAACGGTGTGGGAACGGGTCGGGAATACTTTGGAGAGTACGGCAGTTTTCAGGCCGGACTCGGACAGTTGCAGCGCAGCACGCAGACCTGCGCCACCGCCGCCAACAATCACTGCGTCAAAACGACGAACGGGTACAGTCATTACAGCCCCCAGACAACCTTGAGTGAATAGATGAAACAGGACACCAGCCAAACCGCAGTCAGGGAGTGCAGCGCCAGGCGCACGCCAACCGGTTTGATGTAGTCCATCCACAGGTCACGGATGCCAACCCAGGCATGCATGAACAGGGCCAGCAGCGAGGTCTGGGTAAGTACTTTCACCCAGGTCAGGCTGAACAGGGTTTTCCAGCCCTCGTAGCCGGCCGGCATGGCCAGCAGGAACAGCACCAGCATCACGGTGTAGGCCAGCATGATGACGGCAGTAATACGCTGAACGATCCAGTCCTTCAGGCCGTAATGAGCGCCAACGACGTTGCGGTTTACCATAGGATCGCCCCCAGGATCACGGTCAGGGACAGGCTGACGGCCAAGACAATCTTGGCGGTAGCGCGAGCGGTTTGCAGCTCGAGGCCCTTGTGAATGTCAAGAAACAGGAAACGGACGCCAGCACACACGTGGTGCAGGAAGGCCCACAGGAAACCGATCAGTATCAGTTTCATCAGTGGATGGGCGACTACTGCGTGGTAGCTATCGAAAGTTTCAGCTGCGCTGAGAGAACCGGCGAGGAGGTAAATCAATAACGGCAGGGCGAAGAAGAGTGCCACGCCGCTGATCCGGTGCAGGATCGAGACGATGCCCGGGACAGGCAGTCTGATCTTCCCCAGATCGAGGTGCTTTGGTCGTTGCTTCTGCATAGAGCTTCCTTGGATGTGCATGTACCAAGTGGTTATATCGGGCTCCGCTGTACGGCTGCGAAGTCCTCTGAACAGGGGCCTGGTGGCTGCCCCCACCCGATTAAAAACATGTCGAACCGATGCTGCAGGTGCAACATGCCCGTAAATTCTAGCAAATTAGCGCCGCCATGCCGACGCCTGACATAAAACGGTCGCCTGCTTACAGCTTTGCGACACGCAAAAACGTTAGTCCTGCTGCAGTCTGGTCAGGCCCAGCGAGCCGGTCAGGCACCAGCGTTCACGCCACTCCACCGCCTGTCCCTGCATATCTTCCGCCACCCGCAGGTAGAACAGGGCGGCATCGCCTTCGCGGCCCTGCAGCAGCTGGGCCTCCTCCCGCGGCAGCGCCACGGCGCGCCACTGTTCTGCCGCCACGCGTAGCCGCACGCCAAAGTGCTGCTGCAATACCGCCCACACGCCGGCACTCTGCCGCAGCCAGCGCGCGTCCAGCGTGTCGAAGCGCTCCAGCGGCAGCGTCACCTCGTCGAGGGCGACCGCCTGGCCCTGCTGGCGCCACAGCATCCGGATGCGATGCACGCTGGCGCCGCGGCGCAGTCCCAGCAATGCGGCCAACTCCTCGCTCGCGTGCGCGCGACTGATGCCCAGGAATTCGCGTGCCAGCCGGTCCGGCTTTTCATGCAGCAGGCCGGGGGTCACCAGGCTCATGCCGGCCCAGTCGTCCAGTGCTTCGGCAACAAAGGTGCCGCGGCCCTGCCGGCGAAACAGCACGCCGTCGTTGACCAGATCGGTCAGCGCCTTGCGCACGGTGCCCTGGCTTACCGCAAACTGCTCGGCCAGATCCCATTCGCTGGGCAACAGCTCGTTGCTGGCCCATTCACTGTTCGCAATCCGCTGCAGAATCTGCAGTTTGATCTGCTCGTACAGCGGGAGGCGAAGAAGGGATTTGGCATTCATGGCTACTTTTTAACATCAAACAAATCAAGCGTAAAGGCTGGTCTTATATAAGACACAAGACAAATCTTGCGAAGCGGCCGCGATAAGGGGTAAGGTGGTGGCCACAAGTCGGGTGTCGCGTGCTACACTCGCCCTGTATTGCATAGCAACATGCGCAGCTAGAAGCATGTGCGCGCAACCATCGCCACGTCCAAAGGAGAGTACCTCGATGAAAGCCCCCGTACGCGTTGCCGTTACTGGCGCAGCCGGTCAGATTGGTTACAGCCTGTTGTTCCGTATCGCCAGCGGCGAAATGCTGGGTAAGGACCAGCCGGTTATCCTGCAATTGCTGGATCTGCCGCAGGCCCAGAACGCCGTGAAAGGCGTGATGATGGAACTGGAAGACTGTGCCTTCCCGTTGCTGGCCGGCATGGTGGCCACCGACGACCCGGAAGTGGCTTTCAAGGACGTGCAGGTTGCCCTGCTGGTGGGTGCCCGCCCGCGTAGCAAAGGCATGGAACGCAAGGATCTGCTGGCCGCCAACGCCGAGATCTTCACCGTGCAAGGCCGTGCACTGAACAAGGTTGCCGACCGCAACGTGAAAGTGCTGGTGGTGGGCAACCCGGCCAACACCAACGCTTATATCGCCATGAAGTCGGCGCCGGATCTGAATCCGAACAACTTCACCGCCATGCTGCGCCTGGACCACAACCGCGCGCTGTCGCAAATTGCCGCCAAAACCGGCAAGGCCGTGGCCGATATTGAGAAACTGGCGGTATGGGGCAACCACTCCCCGACCATGTACGCCGACTACCGTTACGCCACTATCAACGGCGAATCGGTAAAAACCATGATCAATGACCACGAATGGAACCGCGACGTGTTCCTGCCGACCGTGGGCAAGCGCGGCGCGGCCATCATCGAAGCACGCGGGCTGTCCTCCGCCGCCTCTGCGGCCAACGCTGCCATCGACCACATCCGCGACTGGGTGCTGGGCACCAATGGCAAGTGGGTGACCATGGGCATCCCGTCCGACGGCTCCTACGGCATTCCGCAGGAAGTGATGTTCGGCTACCCGGTGACCTGCGAAAACGGCCAGTACAAGATTGTAGAAGGCCTGGAAATCGACGAATTCAGCCGTGAGCGCATCAACTTCACCCTGGCTGAGCTGGAAGAAGAACGCGCCGGCGTTGCCCACCTGCTGGGTTGATGTCGGAGTGTTGCAGGCAAAAGCGCACCGCGAGGTGCGCTTTTTGTCGTTACTGAAATACCGCATTTACTGCATCGAATTGTTCTTTACCGTGGAGATGTCACACCATGATTGAAGCCGAAGTTCTCAATCAGATTCAGGCCCAGATCGACGATCTGGGTGCGCGCAACACCGCCATCCGGGGGTATCTTTGACTTCGACGGCAAAAAAGACCGTCTGGAAGAAGTATCGCGCCTGACCGAAGACCCGGATGTCTGGAACGACCCGAAAAAAGCCCAGGAACTGGGCCGCGAGCGCAAGCAGCTGGAAGACGTGGTACTGGTGATCGAAGGCATTGCCGCCACGCTGGGCGACTGCGCCGAGCTGTTCGACATGGGCAAGGCCGAAGGTGACGACGATACCATCCTCGCCGTGAAGGCCGACCTGGACGAGGTCGAGACCAAACTGGCCAAGCTGGAATTCCGCCGCATGTTCCACGACCCGATGGACCCGAACAACTGCTTCGTGGACATCCAGGCGGGGGCGGGCGGCACCGAGGCGCAGGATTGGGCCGGCATGCTGCTGCGCATGTACGTGCGCTACGCCGAGCGCAAGGGCTTCAAGGTCGACGTGCTGGAAGAATCCGAGGGCGACGTCGCCGGCATCACCAGCGCCACCATCAAGATCGAAGGCGAATACGCCTACGGCCTGCTGCGCACCGAAGTGGGCGTGCACCGCCTGGTGCGCGTGTCGCCGTTCGACTCCAACGCGCGCCGCCATACCTCGTTCTGCTCCGTGTTCGTGTATCCGGAAGTGGACGACAGCTTCGAGATCACCATCAACCCGGCCGATGTGCGTACCGATACCTATCGCGCCTCCGGTGCCGGTGGTCAGCACATCAACAAGACCGACTCCGCCGTGCGCCTGACCCACGCGCCGACCGGCATCGTGGTGCAGTGCCAGAACGACCGTTCGCAGCACCGCAACCGCGACGAAGCCTGGCAGATGCTGCGTGCCAAGCTGTACGAGCGCGAGCTGAAGCTGCGCAACGAAGCCAAGCAGTCGCTGGAAGACAGCAAGACCGACGTGGGCTGGGGTCACCAGATCCGCTCCTACGTGTTCGACCAGTCGCGCATCAAGGATCTGCGCACCAGCTACGAGGTGGGCAACATCAAGGCGGTGATGGACGGCGACCTCGACGGTTTCATCGAAGCCAGCCTGAAGCAGGGCGTGTAACGCATTCCCAAGGTTGGCCGCAGTGTTGCGGCCAACCTTTGACATTTGACGGAGATTTCCATGTCGGAACAAGAATCCAGCCTGGTGCAGCATGATGAAAACCACATCATGGCCGAGCGTCGCGAGAAGCTGAAAGCGCTGCGCGAAGCCGGTGTCGCCTTCCCCAACGACTTCAAGCGCGAGCACCTTGCCGGTGAACTGCACGCCGGCTACAACGACAAGAGCAAGGACGAGCTGGAGCCGCTGAACATCCATGTCGCCGTGGCCGGCCGCATGATGCTCAAGCGCGTAATGGGCAAGGCCAGCTTTGCCACCATCCAGGACATGTCCGGCCAGATCCAGCTGTACATCAACGACCAGGGCGTGGGCCCGGAAGTGCATGCCGCGTTCAAGCACTGGGACATGGGCGACATCGTGGCCGCCAAGGGCGTGCTGTTCAAGACCAACAAGGGCGAGCTGTCGGTGAACGTCACCGAGCTGCGCCTGCTGACCAAGAGCCTGCGCCCGCTGCCGGACAAGTTCCACGGCATGACCGACCAGGAGCAGAAGTACCGCCAGCGCTACGTCGACCTGATCATGAGCGACGACAGCCGCAACACCTTCATCAAGCGCTCCAAGATCGTGCAGGCGCTGCGCGAGGTGATGGTGGGCGAGGGTTACCTGGAAGTGGAAACCCCGATGATGCACCCGATTCCGGGTGGTGCCACCGCCAAGCCGTTCGTCACCCACCACAACGCACTGGACATGCCGCTGTACCTGCGCGTGGCGCCGGAGCTGTACCTGAAGCGCCTGGTGGTGGGCGGTCTGGAGCGCGTGTTCGAGATCAACCGCAACTTCCGCAACGAGGGGATGAGCACCCGCCACAACCCCGAGTTCACCATGATCGAGTTCTACGAGGCCTATAGCGACTACCAGCGCATGATGGACCTCACCGAGCAGATCATCCGCAGCTGCGCCATCGCCGCCACCGGCCACACCGTGGTGAGCTACAACGGCAAGGACGTGGACCTGGGCAAGCGCTTCGACCGCTTCACCATCGTCGGCGCCATCAAGCACTACAACCCGCAGTACAGCGACGTGCAGCTGGGCGATGCCGAGTGGGTGGCCGCCGAGATCAAGCGTCTGGGTGGCAAGCTGCCGCCGGCACCGGGTCTGGGCAGCCTGCAGCTGGCGCTGTTTGAAGAGTGTGCCGAAGGCCTGCTGTGGAACCCGACCTTCATCATCGACTACCCGGTGGAAGTGTCGCCGCTGGCCCGCGGTTCCGATACCCAGCCGGGCATCACCGAGCGCTTCGAGCTGTTCATCGTTGGCCGCGAACACGCCAACGGCTACTCCGAGCTGAACGACGCGGAAGACCAGGCCGCGCGCTTCCTGTCGCAGGTGGCACAGAAGGACGCCGGTGACGACGAGGCGATGCACTACGACGCCGACTACATCCGTGCCATGGAATACGGCCTGCCGCCGACCGGTGGCTGCGGCATCGGCATCGACCGCCTGGTGATGCTGCTGACCGACGCACCGTCGATCCGCGATGTGATCCTGTTCCCGCAGATGCGTCACGAGCATCAGGATTAAGCGCGCTGCGGCTTGCCGCCGCCCGCAACGCCCAACGCCACGAGCCTCGCTCGTGGCGTTTTTCATGCCGCATCGTGCAACGCAATATCGACAACGCTTGCGGCGTGGTCGGCACAGGCGTAATCTCGCCGCCACCTGTCGTGCCGCGCGCGGCAGGTCTGTTAGCAACGGAGACCAACATGAATCTGCTTGTCTGCGCTGCGACAAGCTGGGGTGCCAGCCTGACGCAGTCCCACTGGTACAACCTCGACGTTGTGCTGACCTACGATTTCCCCCGCGCTTGATGCTCCCTGCAGCCTGCCGGCTGCCGTCCCGTTTTTCCCTTTTCTACAATTGAATTGATTGACTTGTGGCCCCGCCACGCATTGCGCCTGCCTGCCGTTTCCACGAGCACAGGCGCGGCTGCCGTGCGCGCAAGGGTTGGCCGCAAGCCAAGGAGCATCCTCATGGCACGACGCATTCCCGAACCGTTCCGCATCAAGATGGTGGAACCGATCAAGCAAACCACCGGCGAGTACCGCCGCCAGGCCCTGCAGACAGCCGGCTGGAACCCGTTCCTGCTGCGCGGTGACGATGTCTACATCGACCTGCTGACCGACAGCGGTACCGGTGCGATGTCCGACCGGCAATGGGCCGGCATCATGACCGGCGACGAGGCCTATGCCGGCAGCCGCAACTTCTACCAGCTGTCCGATACGGTGCAAGAGGTGTTCGGCTACCAGCACACGCTGCCGACGCACCAGGGCCGCGGTGCCGAACAGATCCTGTTCCCGGAGCTGGTGAAGCGCTGCCGCGGCGATCGCCCGGTGTTCATCTCCAACTATCACTTCGACACCACCAAGGCGCACGTGGAGATTGCCGGCGCCCGCGCCATCAACGTGCTGACCGACAAGGCGCTGGACACCACCACGCCGTATGACTGGAAGGGTGATTTCGACCTGCCGCGGCTGGCGGCCACCATCGCCGAAGTCGGTGCGGCCAACGTGGCCGGCCTGATCATCACCGTGACCTGCAACAGCGCCGGCGGCCAGCCGGTGAGCATGGCCAGCATCCGCGAATCGGCGGCGCTGGCGCGCAAGCACGGCATTCCGGTGATCATCGACGCGGCGCGTTTTGCCGAGAACGCCTGGTTCATCCAGCAGCGCGACCCGGATTACGCCAGCGCCAGCGTGCCGGCCATCGTGCGCGAGATGTTCAGCCACGGCGACATGTTCACCATGTCGGCGAAGAAGGACGCGCTGGTGAATATCGGCGGCCTGTGCTGCTTCAAGGACGATGTCGAGCTGTTCCGCAGCGTGCAGGTACGCTGCGTGGCGATGGAAGGCTTCGTCACCTACGGCGGCCTGGCCGGACGCGATATGGCGGCACTGGCTATCGGCCTGAAAGAGGGCATGGACGAAGGCTATCTGGCCTACCGCATCGGCCAGGTGGCCTACCTGGGCGACAGGTTGGCCGCAGCCGGCATTCCGATCCAGACCCCGACTGGCGGCCACGCGGTGTTCGTCGATGCCAAGAAGCTGCTGCCGCACATCCCGGCCGAGCAGTTTCCGGCGCACGCGCTGGCCTGCGAGCTATACCTTGAAGGGGGTATCCGCGGGGTGGAAATCGGCTCGCTGCTGCTGGGGCGCAACCCGGCAACCGGCGAGCAGGAGGCGTCGCCGTTCGAGTTGCTGCGACTGACCATTCCGCGCCGGGTGTATACCAACGATCACATGGACTATATCGCCGATTGCCTGATCGACATCCGTGACCGTGCGGGCAGCATTCGCGGCCTGAGTTTCGACTATGAGCCGCCGATCCTGCGTCACTTCACCGCACGGCTGAAGCCGGTGTAAGGTAGGCGGGCAGGGCTGCGGCCCTGCCCGTTGTGGCGCACGCCGGCAGGAGGCACGATGAAGCGGTTGCTGGTGGTTGTCGGTTTGTTGTTGCCTGGCGTGGCCACGGCGCTGACCACGGTGGAGCTGTCGCTGTCGGGGCAGGCGCTGATTTACAGCGGCGAGCTGTCGGCAGCGGCCAACCAGCGCTTGTACCAGCTGTACGAGGCGCTGGAACCCAAGCCGGATACGCTGGTGATCTCCAGTCAGGGCGGCAATTTCGAGCATGGCCTGGCGCTGGGCGAGTGGGTGTTCCGCCATCGGCTGAAGGTGTCGGTGCCGCGCTACTGCAATTCTTCCTGTGCCAATTACGTGTTCACCGCCGCCAGCAGCCGCGAGCTGGGGCTGTATGCCATCGTCGCTTTTCACGGCGGCATGATGGATACCGCCGATCGCATCGGCCAGCTGCTGTACAAATATCCCGCCGAGCGCCGCGAGGCCCAGCGCCCGCGCATCGCGCAGCTGGTGCGCGACAAGCAGCAACGTGAAACCGCGTTTTTCCGGCAGATCGGCGTCGATCAGCGCATCACTTCCTATGGTTACCTGCCGGCCTACCGCAGCGGGCTGCAGCGCTACGCGGTGTGGAGCTACAGCCTGCCGATGCTGGCCTATTTCGGTGTCGGCGCGGTGCGCGTCGCCACCGACGACAAGTGGTTCCCGCGCCCGGCCAACCACGGGCTGATGCTGATCAGCGCACCGGGCGAATTCGCCTGCATACCGCCGGGCATGGCGATCGACCGGCTGATCGATTGCCGCGATGGTCGCGTGCTGCAGGGCTGAAGTTGCCGCGCCGGGTGTCGCCAGGCGGTAGTTGTTGATAATTATTCTCGCTTTGGCTATGGTGCCTGCTTTCGCCCTGGTGCCGCCATTATGTCCGACGCATTGCCGCCGCTAGACCGCATCCCGCCCGACCTGGTCAGTGCTGCTGATTACCAGCGCTACGCCAGCCGCCATCTCTCCGCCAATGCCCGTGCCTATATCGACAGTGCCGCCGCCGACGAGCTGAGCCATGCGGCCAACCTGTCCGCATTTGCGCGCTGGCGCTTGCAGTCGCGGGTGCTGGCCGATGTGCGTGGCGGGCATTGCCGCCGCGAGCTGTTTGGCCTGTCGCTCAGCCACCCGTTGCTGCTGGCACCGGTGGCCTACCAGAAGCTGGCGCATGCCGATGGCGAACGGGCGGCAGCCTATGCCGCGACCGCGGTGGGCAGCAGCATGCTGGTGAGCACGCTGGCCAGCACGCCGCTGGAGGAGATCGCTGCCGCGGCGCAGGGGCCGTTGTGGTTCCAGCTGTATTGGCAGCCGCAGCGCGACATCACACTGCAGCTGCTGCAGCGCGCCGAGGCCGCCGGCTATCGCGCCGTGGTGCTGACGGTGGATGCACCGCTGGCCGGGGTGCGCAATGTCGAACAGCGCGCCACTTTCCAGCTGCCGGCGGCGGTATATGCGGCCAACCTGCCGGGGCAGGCGATGGCGCTGCCCGCGCTACAGCACGGGCAAAGTGCGGTGTTCGATGGCTTCATGGCGCAGGCGCCGCGCTGGGAGGACATCGCCTGGCTGCGGCAGCAGACGCGCCTGCCGCTGCTGCTCAAGGGCATCCTGTCGCTGCAGGATGCCGAGCTGGCGGTGCAGCACGGGGTGGATGGCATCATCGTCTCCAATCACGGCGGCCGGGTGCTGGATACGGTGCCGGCCAGCCTGGAGGCGCTGCCGGCGATTGCCGCCGTGGTGGCCGGGCGGGTGCCGCTGTTGCTGGACGGCGGGGTGCGCCGCGGCAGCGATATTCTCAAGGCGCTGGCGCTGGGCGCGCAGGCGGTGCTGATCGGCCGCCCTTTCGTGCATGCGTTGGCGGTGGCCGGCGCGCTGGGGGTGGCGCATCTGCTGCGCATCCTGCAGGAAGAACTGGAAGTGGCGATGGCGCTGACCGGTTGCCGGACGCTGGACGATATCGACCAGCGGGTGCTGTGGCCGCAGTAGTGCGGCCAGCTTGGCCGCAAGCCTGGCGCTAATAACCAAGCCCGCCGATTGGCGGGCTTGGTCGTGGCGGGCAGGGCTTAGTCGATGGCGATCATCTGCAGGCGCACCTGCGGTCCGGCGCTGTTGCCATCCATGCTGGCCACCTGCTCGCGGCCCTGCATGCGCAGCTCGCCGTCGACAAACAGGCGGGCATCCACCACGTAGCGGCGGCTGGCCTGCACGCCCTGGGCGTCGTAGCACAGCGAATACGCGGCCGGGGTGCCGACCTTTTCCAGCGACTGTTCCGCCAGCACCGCCGGCGCGGCATTGCTGTCGGTGATGTCCAGCAAGCGCAGGCGCAGCAGGGTCTTGTCGCGCGGCCACTGGATTTTTTCCAGGTAGAAGGCGCTGCCATTCAAATAGGCCAGGCGGGCCTGGCCGCGGCTGGCGCAGGCGCTCAGCAGTGCCGCGCTCAGGCCCAGCAGCAGGGTGCGGCGGGGCAGGGTGGGGGCGGGTTTCATCATTCTGCAGGCTCCAGTTTCGGGTTGCCGAGTTCGACCATCTGGCTTTCATGCGGGCGCCACTCGCCCTGTAGGCGCCAGGTGCCGGCCTTGTCCTGCAGCCGCACATACCAGTGGGCGGCGTTGTAGCGGGTGATCTTGCCCTGATACAGGTTGTCGCCCTGGCGCTGCAGGGTGATGGTCTGGTCGTCCTGCTGGCGGGTCGGGTGCAGCAGTTGCAGCTCTAGGTTGGCCGCCAGCGGCTGTTTGCTGCTGGTGATGATGCGCACGTGCTGCATGTCGTCGCTGAACATGGCCTGGGCCTTGATGCCCATGCTGACGGCGGCCTTGTCGCGGCTCAGCTCCAGGTTGATGTCCTTGCCACGCTTGTAGTAGTCGTCGTTCACCATGTCGTCGGCGCTCACCACCGCCAGGCGGAAGGTGACGATGCCGGCGATCACGGCAATGGCCGGGCCGGCCATCAGCAGCCACGGCCAGCGGTTCTTGTACCAGGGGGTGGGGGTCCCGGTGGTTTTCTGCATGTTATTCCCCGATGAAACTGGATTTTTCGTGCACGGTGCTGCCGTCTTGCAGCGATTCAACCGTGAAGTGGATTTCGTGGCTACCCTTGGGCGCCTCTTCCGGCGAAACCTGCACCCGCACCGCAATCAGCTCGTTTTCGGTGGGCTTGACGACGATTTCCTTGTGGTCGGTGGCCAGCTTGATGCCGTTCAGACCTTCGACTTGGATGCGGAAGTGCTGTACTTGTTCCGACACGTTCATGATGCGGAGGCTGTAGCTGTTTTCCAGCAGGCCGTCGTCGGTTTCGCGCACCAGCGAGGCACGGTCGCGGATCACGTCCACCCGGAACGGTTTGCGCATCACCAACGAGGTCAGCGCCGCTACCAGCACGATGGCCAGCACCAGCACGGTCATCACCACGCGCGGCCGTTTCAGCCGCGACAGGAACTGGCTTTCCGGGTACTTGCCCGCCAGCGCGGCCTCGGTGGTGTAGCGGATCAGGCCCTTGGGGCTGCCTACTTTCACCATCACATCGTCGCAGGCATCGATACAGGCGGCACAGCCGATGCATTCGTATTGCAGACCGTTGCGGATATCGATACCGACCGGGCACACCTGTACGCAGATGCCGCAATTGACGCAGTCGCCCAGGTTCTGCTGCTCCTGCCCTTTCTTGCGCGCGCCGCGCGGCTCGCCGCGCTTTTCGTCGTAGGAGATGATCAGTGTGTCTTCATCGAACATGGCGCTCTGGAAGCGGGCATACGGGCACATGTACTTGCAGACCTGATCGCGCATGTGGCCGGCAAACAGGTAGGTGAAGCCGGCATAGAAGAACATCCAGAACGTTTCCCAGGTGCCGTAGTTGAAGCTGGGCAGGGCGGCGATCAGCTCGTGCATCGGGGTGAAGTAGCCGACCAGGGAGAAGCCGGTCCACAGCGAGAACACGATCATGAGGCCCTGCGAGGTGCCCTTGAGGCGCAGCTTGCGCAGGCTCCACGGCTCCTTGTCCAGCTTCATGCGCTTGTTGCGGTCGCCTTCCACCCATTGCTCGATCCACAGCATGATTTCGGTGTACACCGTCTGCGGACAGGAGTAACCGCACCATAGCCGGCCGGCGATGGTGGTCCAGGCGAACAGGCCGAAGGCGCTGACCATCAGCAGCGCGGCAAGGTAGACAAAGTCTTGCGGCAGGATGGTGAGGCCGAACAGGTAGAATTTGCGGTTGACGAGATCGAACAGTACCGCCTGGCGGTCGTTCCACTGCAGCCAGGGCAGGCCGAAATAAAGCAGCTGGGTGCCGATGACGAACAGGATGCGCCAGTTGGCGAACAGGCCTTTTACGCTGCGCGGGTAGATTTTTTTCTGGGCGGCGTATAGCGAGACGGTTTCCAGCTTGGGTTTTTCGACTTTGACGGCTATGTCTTTGAGCTTGTCGGTCATGGTGGGATTCCTGCAAGAAATTTCCGTCAAGGGCATGCGTCATTGTATGGCCTTGGCGCAAACTTCTGGGGCGGTAAATGATTTACAAAAAAATATACTGATTGCACAAAAGATACTGCCCGCTTGCGCGGGCAGTATTGAGCGGTATCAATTACTGAGCTTTGCCGTTATGGGACAGGCCATAAACGTAAGAGGTCAGCAGGTGTACCTTGCCGTCACCCAGGAAGTCTTTCCAGGCCGGCATCTGGTTGTTGCGGCCGTTGGTGATGGTTTCGATGATGGTCTTCTCGGTACCGCCATACAGCCATACGTTGTCGCTCAGGTTCGGCGCGCCGACAGCCTGATTGCCCTTGCCGTCAGCACCGTGGCAGGCCGAGCAGATGGCGGCAAAGGTTTCCTTGCCACGCGCCGCGCGTTCTGCGTCATGCTTCTTGCCGGACAGCGACATTACGTAGTTGGCCGCATCCTTTACCTTGTCCTCACCGAAAGCCGCGCCGAAGGCCGGCATCTGGCCGTGGCGACCGCCGCTGATGGTGGTCTTGATGATTTCCGGCGTACCACCGTACAGCCAGTCGTTGTCGGTCAGGTTCGGGAAGCCCTTGGCACCGCGTGCATCGGAGCCGTGGCACTGTACGCAGTAGGTCTGGAACAGGCGCTTGCCCATGGCCTGGGCTTCCGGGTCGGCAGCCACAGCCTTGACATCCTGTTTCAGGAACTTGTCGTACAGCGGTTGGTACTTGGCTTCCGCCTGGGCCTTCTCTTCGGTGTACTGACCGACGGAAGTCCAGCCACGCAGGCCTTTCCAGGTACCCAGACCCGGGTACAGGGTCAGGTAAACGGCACCAAACACCAGCGTGATGTAGAACATCAACATCCACCAGCGCGGCAGCGGGTTGTTGTACTCGGCCAGATCGTCATCCCAGACGTGGCCGGTAATTTCAACCTGCTCACCTTTCTTGACCGTGGTTTTCGACTGCGTGAACAGCAGGTAGGCGAGGCCTACGAAGCCCACGATTACCACGACGGCGATATATACGCCCCAGAAGTCACTTACGAAATCACTCATTACTCAGGCTCCGTTGGAAGCGTTCGAGTTGTGCGGCAGCTGGTCATCTTCATCCAGCACCAGCTTGGCCGCTTCGTCATAACGCTTCTTGGATTTTTTGCCGAAGGCACCTATCGCGATCACGGTGAACACGGTAAAGCAGAACACCGTGAACAGGATACGTGCCAGATTGGTCCAGTCCATGGCTCAGCGCGCGTTCTTCAGCGCAAGGCCCAGGCCCTGCAGGTAGGCGACCAGTGCATCCAGCTCGGACTTGCCTTCCACCATGGCCTGGCCTTCGGCAATTTCCTTGTCGCTGTACGGTACGCCAACCTTGCGCAGCGCGGTCATCTTGGCGGCAACGCCTTCGGCGTCGGCCAGGTTACGCGCCAGCCACGGGAATGCCGGCATGTTGGACTCCGGCACCACGTCGCGTGGGTTGGTCAGGTGTACACGGTGCCATTCGTCGGAATAGCGGCCGCCGACACGGGCCAGGTCCGGACCGGTACGCTTGGAGCCCCACTGGAACGGGTGGTCGTATACCGACTCACCAGCTACCGAGTAGTGGCCATAGCGCTCGGTTTCGGCGCGGAACGGACGGATCATCTGCGAGTGGCAGGTGTAGCAGCCTTCGCGGATGTAGATGTCGCGACCGGTCAGTTGCAGCGCGTTGTACGGCTTCACGCCGGCAACTGGCTCGGTGGTCGACTTCTGGAACATCAGCGGTACGATCTCGACCAGGGCAGCCACGCTGATTACCAGCAGGGTCAGCACGATCAGATACGCTACGTTTTCTTCGATCAGTTTCTGGATTTTTTCCATGATGTTTCCCTTGGTCCCTTAGTGCGCGTGAGCGGCAACGGCCGGGATCTTGGCATCAACGGCACGGCCGGCAGCGACGGTGCGGAAGGTGTTGTAAGCCATGAGCAGCATGCCGGACAGGAACAGCACACCGCCCAGGAAGCGTACGAACAGGTACGGGTAGGAGGCTTTCACTGCTTCCACGAAGGCGTAGGTCAGGGTGCCGTCCGCGTTCAGCGCGCGCCACATCAGGCCCTGCATCACACCGGCGATCCACAGCGAGGCGATGTACAGCACTACGCCGATGGTAGCCAGCCAGAAGTGCGCTTCGATCAGCTTCACGCTGTGCATGCCGTCACGGCCGAACAGGCGCGGCAGCAGGTAGTACATGGAACCGATGGAGATGAAGGCAACCCAGCCCAGTGCGCCGGAGTGCACGTGGCCGACGGTCCAGTCGGTGTAGTGCGACAGCGCGTTGACGGTCTTGATCGACATCATTGGGCCTTCGAAGGTGGACATGCCGTAGAAGGACAGCGATACCACCAGGAACTTCAGCACCGGGTCGGTGCGCAGCTTATGCCAGGCGCCGGACAGGGTCATGATGCCGTTGATCATGCCGCCCCAGGACGGTGCCAGCAGTACCAGCGAGAAGGCCATGCCCAGCGACTGGGTCCAGTCCGGCAGGGCGGTGTAGTGCAGGTGGTGCGGGCCGGCCCACATATAGGTGAAGATCAGCGCCCAGAAGTGCACCACGGACAGGCGGTAGGAGTACACCGGACGGCCGGCCTGCTTCGGTACGAAGTAGTACATCATGCCCAGGAAGGCCGCGGTCAGGAAGAAGCCCACTGCGTTGTGGCCGTACCACCATTGCACCATGGCATCCACGGCACCGGCGTATACCGAGTAGGATTTCCACATGGAAACCGGTACTTCCAGGCTGTTGACGATGTGCAGCAGGGCCACGGCCAGGATGAAGGCGCCGTAGAACCAGTTGGCCACGTAGATGTGCTTAACCTTGCGGATGGCGATGGTGCCGAAGAACACGATGGCGTAGGCAACCCATACCACGGTGATCAGAATGTCGATCGGCCATTCCAGTTCGGCGTACTCCTTGCCGGAGGTCAGGCCCAGCGGCAGGGTGATGGCGGCTAGCACGATGACCAGTTGCCAACCCCAGAAAGTGAATGCCGCCAGCTTGTCGGACAGCAGGCGGACATGACAGGTACGCTGCACCACGTAGTACGAAGTGGCAAACAGCGCGGAACCGCCGAACGCGAAGATCACGGCGTTGGTGTGCAGCGGACGCAGACGACCGTAGTGGAACCAGGGCCCAAAATTGAGCTCCGGCCACACCAGCTGGGCCGCAATAATCACGCCGACCAGCATGCCGACAATGCCCCAGACTACGGTCATTATCGAAAACTGGCGCACCACCTTATAGTTATAAGTGGATTGCGTATCCATTAGGGTTTTCTCCAAGGTTGCGAACTAGAACGTGTGAAACCGGTGACTTGAAGTCCGGATGCGTACCCCCATGTAGTGCAGGAGGCCCGGCAAGTCGCAGGAACCGAGGCCTGGTTTGCGGTGCTGGCCGGCAGTGCAGTGCACTGCGAAAAGCCAGGCAATCTCCGCGGAAAACGCGCTCGATCCCCAGTTGTTCAACAGGCGATTCTAAATCAATTCGGGCATGCGCTCCTAGTCGATAGAGAACCGGATGGTCGCAAATTGCGCGAATCGCACCGTCTGCAGACCCATTCCCGCCATTGACATGCAGGCGATTATATTGTCATCGCTTGCTTCGCTATTGACGCATATCAAGCCGTAAGGTCAGGCGCAGCACAGGGTGGCTGGTGCTAGAATTCGCGCTTCTTCCGTTTCCCTCCGGACTGCCATCATGTCTACCGCTGTCAGCTATCGCATTCGTCCCGTCGCACCCGAGGCCCACCTGTTCGAAGTCACGCTCACCGTGGCGCAACCGGCGGCAGCGGGGCAGGTACTGCGGCTGCCGGCGTGGATTCCCGGCAGCTACATGATCCGCGAGTTCGCGCGCCACATCGTGGCCATCCGCGCCGAATGCGGCAACCAGGCGGTGGCGCTTGCCAAGCTCGACAAGCACAGCTGGCAGGCGGCGCCGGTGACGGGGGCGCTGAGCGTGCATTACACCGTGTACGCCTTCGATCTGTCAGTACGCGGCGCCTACCTCGATGCCGAGCGCGGCTTCTATAACGGCACCAGCGTGTTCCTGCAGGCCGACGGCTGCGAGCACGAGCCGTGCGAGGTGGAAATCCTGCCGCCGCAGGACAAGGCGCAGGCCAAGTGGCAGGTGGCCACCAGCCTGCCGGCGCTGGACACCAAGAAATCCGGCTTCGGCCGCTACCGTGCGGCCAACTACGACGAGCTGATCGACCACCCGGTGGAACTGGGCGAGTTCCAGCGCGTCAGCTTCAAGGCCTGCGGCGTGCCGCATGAATTCGTCGTCTCCGGCAAATACAAGGCAGACCTGAAAAGGTTGGCCGCAGACACCAAGCGCATCTGCGAATGGCAGATCCGCTTCTTCGGCGAGCCGGCGCCGTTCGAGCGCTACGTGTTCATGCTGTTCGCCGGTGGCGACATCTACGGCGGGCTGGAGCATCGCGCCTCCACCGCGCTGGTGGCCAGCCGCGACGACCTGCCGCAGCCGGGAGAGGACGGCATCGGCGACGGCTACCTCAAGCTGCTGGGGCTGATCAGCCACGAGTATTTCCACACCTGGAACGTCAAGCGCATGAAGCCGGCGGCGTTCACCCCCTACGACCTGAACCGCGAAGGCCACACCACGCTGCTGTGGGCGTTCGAGGGCATCACCTCCTATTACGACGACCTGGCGCTGGTGCGCTGCGGGCTGATCGACGCGCAGCGCTACCTGGGGCTGCTGGCCAAGACCATCACCGGCGTGGCGCGCGGCAACGGCCGCAGCAAGCAGACGCTGGCCGACTCCAGCTTCGATGCCTGGACCAAGTACTACCGCCAGGACGAGAACAGCCCCAACAGCATCGTCAGCTACTATACCAAGGGCTCACTGGCGGCTTTGGCGCTGGACTTGCACATCCGCCAGCACACGGCTGGCGGCAAGAGCCTGGACACGGTGATGCAGGCGTTGTGGCAGCAATGGCTGGCCGACGGCCGCGGTCTGGCCGAGGATGAATGGGAGCGCGTGGCCGAGCAGGTTACCGGCCTCAAGCTCGGCAAGTTCTTCGACCTGGCGATCCGCTCCACCCGCGAACTGCCGCTGGCGGAACTGCTGGCCGGCCAGGGTGTCGAGATGCAACTGGTGCCGGCCGACGGCGCCGCCGATGGCGGCAGTGTAGTGGCCGAGATCGTGGCGCCCACCGCGCGGCCAACCTTGGGGGTGAAGACCGGTGCCGATGCGCAAGGCGTCAAGCTGGTGTCGGTGCTGGACGGCGGCGCCGCGCAGGCGGCCGGACTGGCCGGCGGCGACGTGCTGATCGCCGTGGACGGCCTGAAGCTGAATGACCTCGACAAGGCGCTGCGCCGTTACCGCGTCGGCGACAAGCTGAAGCTGCACGCCTTCCGCCGCGACGAGCTGCTGAGCTTCCGCGTCGTGCTGCAGGGCGCGCCAGCCGATACCTGCCGCCTGCGTCTGGCGGCAGACGGCGGCGCCTGGATCAAGGGCTGAGCAGCGCGCGACACAGAACATGACCGGGGACGCGTCAGCGTCACAACGATAAAGGCGGGCACCCGACGACCCGTCCTACCCTTTGCAGGATTGAAGTAGATGAGCCAACAACCGCAGATCAAATACCGCAGCGACTACCAGCCACCCGCCTACCTGGTGGACAAGGTGGACCTGACTTTCGACATCATCGACGACACCCTTACCCGCGTGCACTCGCGCATGGTGATGCGCCGCAACCCGGCCGCCACGGCGGCGGGCGTGCTGCAGCTGGATGGCAGCGCGCGGCTGGCCAGCGTGACGCTGGACGGCGACAAGTTGGCCGCAGACGCCTACACGCTGAGCGCCGAGGTGCTGAGCATCGCCAATGTGCCGGACAGCTTCATCCTGGACGTGGAAACCGAGATCGACCCGGTGGCCAACACCAGCCTGATGGGGCTGTACGCCTCCGGCGGCAGCAACCTCTACACCCAGTGCGAGCCGGAAGGCTTCCGCAAGATCACCTTCTATCCGGACCGTCCGGACGTGATGGCCAAGTTCACCACCACCATCATCGCCGACAAGGCCAAGTACCCGGTGCTGCTGTCCAACGGCAACAAGGTGGGCGAGGGCATGCTGGACCGCAAGCGCCACTGGGTGAAGTGGGTGGATCCGTACAAGAAGCCGTCCTACCTGTTCGCGCTGGTGGCCGGCAAGCTGTCCGCGCTGCGCGACAGTTACACCACCCGCAGCGGCCGCAATGTGCTGCTGGAAATCTGGACCGTGCCGGCCGACCAGGACAAGGTGGCGTTCGCCATGGGCGCGGTGAAGCGCTCGATGCAGTGGGACGAGGAGCGCTTCGGCCTGGAATACGACCTCGACATCTACATGATCGTGGCGGTGGGCGACTTCAACATGGGGGCGATGGAGAACAAGGGCCTCAACATCTTCAACACCTCGGCGGTGCTGGCGCGACAGGACACCTCCACCGACGCCGACTTCCAGCGCGTGGAGGCCATCATCGGCCATGAATACTTCCACAACTGGACCGGCAACCGCGTCACCTGCCGCGACTGGTTCCAGCTGTCGCTGAAGGAAGGCCTCACCGTGTTCCGCGACCAGGAGTTCAGCTCCGACCTGGACAGCCGCGCGGTGAAGCGCATCCAGGACGTGAAGAACCTGCGTCAGCTGCAGTTCCCAGAGGATGCCGGCCCGACCGCGCACCCGATCCGCCCGGACAGCTACATCGAGATGAACAACTTCTACACCATGACGGTGTATGAAAAGGGCGCCGAAGTGGTGCGCATGTACCACACCCTGCTCGGCGAGACAGGCTTCCAGCAGGGCATGCAGCTGTACTTCAAGCGCCACGATGGCCAGGCGGTGACCTGCGACGATTTCCGTGCCGCCATGGCCGATGCCAACGATGTCGACCTGTCGCAGTTCGCGCTGTGGTACAGCCAGGCCGGTACCCCGCTGCTGACCGTCAGCGGCGAATACGACGAGGACGCGCGCAGCTACACCCTGCACGTGCAGCAAAGCTGCCCGGCCACGCCGGGGCAGAGCGACAAGCAGCCGTTGCACATCCCGTTTGCCGTCGGCCTGATCGGCGCGGACGGCAATGACCTGCCGCTGCAACTGCAGGGCGAAGAGGCGCCGCAGGGCGGCAGCCGCGTGCTGGAGGTGCGCGCCGCGGCGCAGACCTTCACCTTTGTCAACGTCGCCAGTGCACCGGTGCCGTCGCTGCTGCGCGGCTATTCCGCACCGGTGAAGCTGTCCTTCGCCTGGCGTGACAGCGAACTGGCCTTCCTGATGGCCAACGACAGCGATGCCTTCGCGCGCTGGGAAGCCGGCCAGGCCTATGCCGAGCGCCTGCTGCGCCAGCTGCTGGCCGATCACGCCGCCGGCAAGCCGCTGCAGCTGGCCGCCGGCTTTGTCGACGCTTTCCGCGCGGTGCTGGAAGACCATGCGGCGGATCCGGCCTTCAAGGCGCTGATGCTGAGTCTGCCGAGCGAGGCCGAGATACTGGAAATGGTGGATGAGGCCGACCCGGCCGCCATCCACACCGTGCGCGACTTCGTGCTGGACACCCTGGCGCAGGCGCTGCGCGGCGAGCTGCGCGAAGCGTTCGATGTCAACCAGAGCCGCGAATACAAGCCGGCCGATGCCGGTCGCCGCGCGCTGAAGAACCTGGCGCTGGGCATGCTGGCGCGCCTGCCGGACCCGTGGCCGCTGGAGGCCGCCGAGCGGCAATGCCTGCAGAGCAACAATATGAGCGACCAGATGGGCGCCATGTTGGCGCTGCGCGATCGCGACAGCGAGGAGCGCGACAACTGCTACCTGGCGTTTGCCGAGCGCTGGCAGGACAACGCGCTGGTGATGGACAAGTTCTTCTCGCTGGTGGCCAGCAGCCAGCTGCCGTGCACATTGGAGCACGTCAAGGCGGCGATGGCGCATCCGGCGTTTACCCTGCGCAACCCGAACAAGGCGCGCGCGCTGCTGGGCAGCTTCGGCCGCAACATGCTGCATTTCCACGCCGAAGACGGCTCCGGCTATCGCTTCCTGGTGGACCAGGTGCTGGCGCTGGACGCCATCAACCCGCAGGTGGCCAGCCGCCTGGTGTCGCTGTTCAACCGTCGCCAGAAGCTGGAGCCGCTGCGCCGCGACCTGATGACGCGCGAGCTGCAGCGCATCCTGGCCAAGGACGGGCTGTCCAAGGACGTGTACGAGATCGTGTCCAAGAACCTGAGCGTGTAAGCGGGCAGGGGCAAACAGCAAGGCCGGCAGCGATGCCGGCCTTTTTCATTGCGGCCAACGTTGGCCGCATCAGCGCGCCGGTGGCTGCAGCGGCAGGCGGGTGGTGTGCTTGATCGGCTCTAGTGCCACGGTGGATTTCACGCTGCGCACCAGCGACAGCGTCATCAGCTTGTTCATCACGAAGCGCGACAGTGACGGCAGGTCTTGCACCACGATGCGCAGCCAGTAGTCGGCCTCGCCGGCCACTGCGTAGCACTCCAGCACCTCCGGCAGGTCGCTGATGGCGGCGGCGAACTCGCGGATCGACGCTTCGCCGTGGCGCTCCAGGCTGACGCTGGCGAAGGCGGTCACCGACAGGTCCAGCAGGTCGGGGCGCAGTGCGATGTGGTAGCCCTGGATGATGCCGGACTCCTCCAGCCGCTGGATGCGGCGGCCGATCTGCGATGCCGACAGCGGCACCTCCTGCGCCAGCTTCTGATGCGTGGCGCGCGCGTCCCTCTGTAGCGCCTCCAGAATCTGGTAGTCGTAACGATCAAGCTCGATTCCGCGCATTTTCTGCATTTCTCCATGTTTATGTGCGGTAAGTATGCAAAAAAAGGTCTGCAGACTCAAATCATGCGGCCAACACGCATGCGCTTGCACCTACACTCGGAATATAGGCAGCCACTGCCAAGCCAATCGAGAGACAACACCATGGAAATGAATACCTACACTGTGCCGGACATCACCGTGCGCAAGAACCAGGGGCTGACACATGCGGCGGACTTTACCCTGCCGCAGCCATGGGATCGCTACACCGCCGAGGATCACCAGACCTGGGCCACGCTGTACCGGCGCCAGAGTGAGATGCTGCCGGGGCGCGCCTGTGACGAATTCCTGCAGGGCCTGGCCGCGCTGCAGGTGGATGCGCACCAGGTGCCGGACTTCGGCCGCCTCAACCAGACGCTGATGGCCGCCACCGGCTGGCAGATCGTGGCGGTGCCGGGGCTGATTCCGGACGACGTGTTCTTCGAGCACCTGGCCAACCGCCGCTTCCCGGTGACCTGGTGGCTGCGCGAGCCGCAGCAGCTGGATTACCTGCAGGAACCGGACGTGTTTCACGACCTGTTCGGCCACGTGCCGCTGCTGATCAACCCGGTGTTCGCCGACTACCTGCAGGCCTACGGCAAGGGCGGCATGAAGGCCAAGGAACTGGGCTACCTGCCGCTGCTGGCGCGGCTGTACTGGTACACGGTGGAGTTCGGCCTGATCAACACCGCGCAGGGCATGCGCATCTACGGCGCCGGCATCGTGTCCAGCAAGTCGGAATCGGTGTACAGCCTGGAGAGCGACAGCCCCAACCGCGTCGGTTTCGATCTGCAGCGCATCATGCGCACCCGCTACCGCATCGACACCTTCCAGAAGACCTACTTCGTCATCGACAGCTTCCAGCAGCTGTTCGAGGCCACCGCACCGGACTTCACCGCGGTGTACCACGCGGTGGAACAGCAGGGCCTGCTGGGCGCCGGCGAGATCGATGCGCAGGATCGCATCTTCCACGTCGGCAACCGCGTAGGCTGGGCCGATACCGCCGACGCGTAAAGCGCCGAGCGCCGCCGCGGTTGGCGGCAATAACAAAAACGCCCGCTAAGCGGGCGTTTTTTTACCTCAGGGTTGGCCGCAACGGCTTATTCCCATTCGATGGTTGCCGGCGGCTTGCCGCTCACATCGTAAACCACGCGGTTGATGCCGCGCACTTCGTTGATGATGCGGTTGGACGCGCGGCCCAGCAGGCTGTACGGCAGCTCGGCCCAGTGTGCGGTCATGAAGTCGCTGGTGATGACTGCGCGCAGCGCCACTACGTAGTCGTAGGTGCGGCCGTCGCCCATCACACCCACCGATTTCACCGGCAGGAACACGGCGAAGGCCTGGCTGGTGAGGTCGTACCAGTTCTTGCCGGTCTTCTCGTCCACGGTGCCCCGCAGTTCTTCGATGAAGATGGCGTCGGCGCGGCGCAGCAGCTCGGCGTATTCCATTTTCACTTCGCCCAGGATGCGCACGCCCAGGCCCGGGCCCGGGAACGGGTGGCGGTACACCATGTCGTGCGGCAGGCCCAGTGCCACGCCCAGCTGGCGTACTTCGTCCTTGAACAGGTCGCGCAGCGGCTCCAGCAGCTTGAGGTTCATGTCTTCCGGCAGGCCGCCCACGTTGTGGTGGCTCTTGATCGCGTGCGCCTTCTTGGTCTTGGCGCCGGCGGATTCGATCACGTCCGGGTAGATGGTGCCCTGTGCCAGCCACTTGGCGTTGGTGAGCTTGCCGGATTCACGCTGGAACACTTCCACGAATTCGGCGCCGATGATCTTGCGCTTCTTCTCCGGGTCGGTCTCGCCGGCCAGCTTGCCCATAAACTGTTCGCTGGCATCGACCCGGATGACTTTCACGCCCAGGTTCTGCGCGAACATTTCCATCACCATCTTGCCTTCGTCCAGGCGCAGCAGGCCGTGGTCGACGAAGACGCAGGTGAGCTGTTCACCGATGGCGCGGTGGATCAGCGCGGCGGCCACCGAGGAATCCACGCCGCCGGACAGGCCGAGGATGACTTCCTCGTCGCCCACCTGGTCGCGGATCTTCTGGATCGCTTCCTCGATGTAGTTCGGCATGGTCCACGACGGCTTGGCGCCGGCCACGTGCAGCACGAAGCGGTGCAGCATCTCGGTGCCGCGCTTGGTGTGGGTCACTTCCGGGTGGAACTGCACGGCGTAGAAGCCGCGGTCCTCGTCGGCCATGGCGGCCACCGGGCAGGACGGGGTCTCGGCAATGACATGGAAACCGGCCGGCAGCGCGGTCACCTTGTCGCCGTGGCTCATCCATACGTCGAGGAAGCCGTTGCCGGCGTCGTCGACGCGGTCCTGCAGGCCTTCTAGGATCTTGGAGTGGTGGCGGGCCTGGATCTCGGCGTAGCCGAACTCACGCTTGTCGCCGGCCTCCACCTTGCCGCCCAGGCTCTGCGCCATGAACTGCATGCCGTAGCAGATGCCCAGCACCGGCACGCCCAGCGCGAACACTTGCGGGTCGGCCTGGTAGTCGGACTCGTACACCGAGTTCGGGCCGCCGGACAGGATGATGGCCTTGGGGTTGAACGCACGGATCTCGTCGATGGGCATGTCGAACGGGTGCAGCTCGCAGTAGACGTGGGCTTCGCGCACGCGGCGGGCGATCAACTGGCTGACCTGGGAGCCGAAGTCGAGGATGAGGATTTTGTCCATGGCAGTCCTTGCGTGTATTAACCGGCTGGGGTTGGCCGGTGTCATTTTGAATACGGTGTCTCGTCAGGAGCGGCGGCGCGGCAGCCGGCGCTCCGGTATGCGGTCGCTGCGGGCGATCAGCAGCAACATGCCCAGCAGCATCATGCCGACTGCGGCGACATGGCTGAAGCGCACGAAATAGTGGTCGTACAGGTAAATGGCGGCACCGGCGTAGATCAGCAGCGGGCTGCTGACCACGGTGGTCTTGGTCAGTCCGTCCAGCAGGCCCAGCACCACGCCGGCGCCGGCCAGCAGCAGCGCCAGCAGGGTGGAGGTTTCCGGCAGCAGGGCGGTAGTCTTGAGCAGCCACAGGGCGCCCAGAATAATCAGCAGGATGGGTTGGACGACGCTGGGTTTCATGTTCAGCCCTTGTTGCGCATCAGGCGCTGCTTCTCGCGCTGCCATTCGCGCTCTTTTTCGCTTTCGCGCTTGTCGTGCTGCTTCTTGCCCTTGGCTAGGCCGATGTCGGCCTTGATGTTGCCTTTGCTGTAGTGCAGGTTGAGCGCCACCATGGTGTAGCCGGCGCGCTCCACCTTGCCGATCAGGCGGCTGATCTCGTGCTGGTTCAGCAGCAGCTTGCGGGTGCGGGTCGGGTCGGGCTTGACGTGGGTGGAAGCGGATTGCAACGGGGTGATGTGGCAGCCGAACAGGTAAAAAGCGCCATCGCGGTAGATGACGTAGCTTTCTTTCAGCTGCACGCGACCGGCGCGGATGGCCTTGACTTCCCAACCTTCCAGCACCAGGCCGGCTTCGAGCTGCTCCTCGATGAAGTAGTCGTGAAAGGCTTTGCGGTTGTCGACAATGCTCATGGGGTCCAAGGCGGGTATTGCAGGGAATCGCGCATTCTAGCAGAACGGGCGCATTCGCCAAAGCGCTGAAAATTCATGGGCTTGATCTGACGGCTTGCCGCCGGCTTGGCCGATTGTGTACCCTTCGGGCTTTCCCTAGTCCCGTTTCAGCATGCATGTCATCGAAAAGAGCGTCCTGGTGGCGCACACCCCGGAGCAGATGTTCCGGCTGGTGGATGATGTAACCCACTATCCGCGCTTTCTGCCGTGGTGCGCCAAGGCCGAGGAGCACGAGCGCGACGGCGACCAGTTGGTGGCCAGCCTGCATATCGACTACCTGAAGGTGAAGCAGCATTTCACCACCCGTAATCGCAACGAGCCGTACGGCAGCATCCTGATGGAGCTGGTGGACGGGCCGTTCCAGCACCTGGAAGGGCGCTGGCATTTCCAGCCGCTGGGCGATTTCGGCTGCAAGGTGGAGTTCCGCCTCAGCTACCAGTTCTCCAGCCGGATTCTGGAAACCATCATCGGCCCGGTATTCGGCCACATTTCCGGCACGCTGGTGGATGCCTTCATCAAGGAAGCGGATCGCGTCTATGGCGACGACTGAAACGCTGGCCATCGAGGTGGCGTTCGCGCTGCCGGGGCGGCAGAAGATCGTGGCACTGCAGGTGCCGGCCGGTACTACCGCGCAGCAGGCAGTGGTGCTGTCCGGGTTGGCCGCAGAGTTTGCGGAGATCGACCTGGCCGATCTGAAGCTGGGCATTTTCAGCAAGGCGGTCAAGCCGGACAGCGTGCTGCGTGCGCACGACCGGGTGGAGATCTACCGCCCGCTACAGGCCGACCCGAAAGCAGTGCGGCGCCAGCGCGCCGAGGCCGGCAAAGGCATGAAGAAGGGCGGCGACTAGCCGCCGTCTGCGTGGCGCGCGGTCATGAAAAAACGGGGCAATGCCCCGTTTTTGTTTGCCGGCCCGGTTCAGTTCTCCGCAGATAGCGTGCGGTTCTTGCCGGCCAGCTTGGCCTGGTACATCACGCGGTCGGCGCGCTCGATGATGTTCACGTCCTGCTCGCCGCGGTGCCATTGCGCCACGCCGGCGCTGAAGGTCACCACCAGTTTCTCCTGGTTGGCGAGGAAGAAGTTCTTGGTCAATTCGCGCTGTAGGCGTTGCATCAGCGAGACGGCTTCTTCCGCCGGAGTATCCGGCAGCAGGATGATGAATTCCTCGCCGCCGAAGCGGCCAACGATGTCCGAGGCGCGCACGCAGTGGCGCATCATGTCCACCAGGTACTTCAGTACGTTGTCGCCGGTGAGGTGGCCATAGCTGTCGTTCAGCTGCTTGAAGTTGTCCACGTCCAGCAGCGCCACCGACAAAGGTTGGCCGCTGCGCTCGGCGCGGCTGATTTCGCGGGTGAAATGCTCCTCCAGGCCACGGCGGTTGTAGGCGCCGGTCAGCTGGTCTTCCTTGATCTTGGCGCTGGCCGCCTCCAGCGCCTGCTCCAGCTCGCGGATGCGCGATTGCGCGTTTTCGACATCGTGCTGCGCATCCATCAGCTCCAGCTGCGAGTGCTGCAGGTTGTTCTGCATGCTGGCGGTGTCTTCCAGCAGCAATTGCAGGATGTCGTTCAGCGAGCTGCTGTCACTGCTGGCACGGATGCGTTCGCTATGCTCGCGCAGTTTCTGCTGGAACTGCCCGGTGCCGCTGCTCATTAACGACAGCTTGTCGAGGAAGGTGTCCAGCAAGGTGCGCAGCGAGTCGGTGGCTTCGTCCAGCGAGCTGCGCAGCACCCCCTGCTTGTGGATCACTTCCTTGAGCGTGGACTCCAGGTGGTAGATGTGCTGGATCGAGATATTGGGCTGCGCCAGTATCTGCTGCAGGTTGCTGATCTGGCCGATCAGGTAGTTGTCGCCGCGGTTGAGCTCGGCCACGTTCTGCAGCATCAGCCGCATCAGGTTGGACAGGCCGGAGACCAGGCGCTCGTCTTCCTGCGACAACAGCTCCAGCCGGATCAGGAAGCTGCGCAGGCGCGGGAAGAACACCGCCAGCTCGTCTTCGCTGCCACATTGCTGCAGGCTGAGCTGTACTTCCTCGAACTGCGGCATCAGGTCGGGGTAGTGCAGCAGGCGCGGGGCGATGCCGTAGCGCACCGCATATTCCAGCACGTCACGCCATACCATGCTGCCGCTCTGGGCGGCATCGTGTTCGGTCACTGTCGCTGCCGGCGCGGCGGCAGGGGATTCCCCGGGGCTGTCCGCGTCGGCGGTTTCGATGCCGCTGGCCGGGCTGTCCGGCTGCGTCCAGCTTCTCACCAGATTGCTGAGCTTGTCGTTAAGCTCCTGCGGATTGTTGCCGAAGGTGGCAATCACGCGCTCCAGTGCCGATTGCTTGTAGCGCTGGCCCATCTCCGGGCTGCGGATGTCCCAGGCCTGAATCAGTTCCAAGATCAGCTTGCCCCAATGCTGGCTCAGCTCGCGGCTGCGCTGGTGCTGCTCGGACAGGTCCATGACCAGCTGCGGCACCAGTTCCCATTTTTCCTCTTGGATGGCCTTGCGCAGTTTGGCCAGGGAAATCTTGTAGCTGCTGTCGGTGACCGGCAGCTTTTCAAAGGCATGAAACAGCAGTTCGGCCAGCTTGTTCTTCTGGGATTCGGGCTCAACGCCGGCGATCTCGCAGTACAGGCGCTCGAAATTGTCTGGCGTGGGAAGGAGTTTACGTTGCGTCAGCTGTTTCAGCGTCTCACGCGCGGTGTCTATTGGATTGTGCGTCGTCATGGACCAGACCCTGAAGCCTTTTTTGCCAACCATGTTTGTCGTTATCGCTTGTGGTCCGTTTCCCGTCAATGCCTGTTATGGGGATGCCGGGGTGGGTGGATGTGACGGATCAAGAAGCTGGAAAAATACCTCACCTTGCCGAATCATGCCAAGCTCGTTGCGAGCCCGCTCTTCAATTGCGGCGGTTCCTTGCTTTAGATCACGTACTTCCGCATCCAGCGCCGTGTTGCGGCCAACCAGTTGCCGGTTGGCCGCACGTTGCTCTTCAACCTGCTTGTCAAGTTGCCAGACCCTGAGCCAACTGCCCTTGCCCAGCCAGAGTGGCCATTGCAAAGCAGCAAGCAGCAGGATGAGCAGCAGGGTCAGGCGTTTCATGATTACTTCAGGTTATAGAAGGCGGCACGGCCCGGGTACCAGGCGGCATCGCCCAGTTCTTCTTCGATACGCAGCAGCTGGTTGTACTTGGCCATGCGGTCGGAGCGCGACAGCGAGCCGGTCTTGATCTGCATGCAGTTGGTGGCCACGGCCAGATCGGCGATGGTGCTGTCTTCGGTCTCGCCGGAACGGTGGCTCATCACGCTGGTGTAGCGCGAACGCTTGGCCAGGTCGACTGCCTTCAGGGTCTCGGACAGGGTGCCGATCTGGTTCACTTTCACCAGCAGCGCGTTGGCCACGCCGCTTTCGATGCCCTTGGCCAGAATCGCCGGGTTGGTCACGAACACGTCGTCACCCACCAGCTGCACGCGACCAGCCAGACGTTCGGTCAGCAGCTGCCAGCCGGCCCAGTCGTGCTCGCTCATGCCATCTTCGATGGAGATGATCGGGTAGTTGTTGACCAGGGTTTCCAGGTAGTCGGCGAACTGCTCGGAAGTCAGGGCCAGGCCTTCGGCGGTCAGGTGGTACTTGCCGTCCTTGTAGAACTCGGAGGAAGCGCAGTCCAGTGCCAGCAGCACGTCCTGGCCGGCTACGTAACCGGCGGCGTCGATGGCTTCCAGAATCAGCTTGATGGCGTCTTCGTGGCTGGCCAGGTTCGGGGCGAAGCCGCCTTCGTCACCCACGGTGGTGGCGTAGCCCTTGCTGTCGCACAGTTTCTTCAGGGTGTGGAAGATCTCGGCGCCACAGCGCAGCGCTTCGCGGAAGGTCTGCGCGCCCACCGGCATGATCATGAATTCCTGGATGTCCAGGGTGTTGTTGGCGTGCGCGCCACCGTTGATCACGTTCATCATCGGTACCGGCATCGCCATCGGACCGGCGCCGCCCAGGTAGCGGTACAGCGGCAGGCCGGCATCTTCGGCGGCGGCGCGGGCCACGGCCATGGACACGGCCAGCATGGCGTTGGCGCCCAGGCGGCCCTTGGTCTCGGTGCCGTCCAGCTCGATCATGGTCTTGTCGATGAATGCCTGGTCGGAGGCGTCCAGGCCGATGATGGCTTCGCAGATTTCGGTGTTGATGTTCTCGACCGCCTTCAGCACGCCCTTGCCCAGGTAGCGGCTCTTGTCGCCGTCACGCAGCTCCAGTGCTTCCTTCTCGCCGGTGGAGGCGCCGGACGGTACGGCGGCACGGCCCATTACGCCGGATTCCAGCAGTACATCGGCTTCAACAGTCGGGTTACCGCGCGAATCCAGAATCTCGCGGGCAATCACGTCAACGATCGCACTCATCTATGTTTCCCTTTGGGTATCAAGGTTAGTCAAACCGGGTTCGGTGCGGCCAACCTTGAGACAGGCTGGCCGTGGAGTCAACCTGTTACAGCGAAAGCTCGGCCAGCGGTTGCGCTTTTACCAGCTTGTCGATGGCGATCAGGGTGCTCAGCAATTCTTGCATGCGCGGTAGCGGCCAGGCATTGGGGCCGTCGGACATGGCTTTGGCAGGGTCCGGGTGGGTTTCCATGAACAGGCCGGCCACGCCGGCGGCGACCGCGGCGCGCGCCAGTACCGGTACGAACTCGCGCTGGCCGCCGGAGCTGGTGCCCTGGCCGCCCGGCAGCTGTACCGAGTGGGTGGCGTCGAACACTACCGGGCAGGCGGTCTCGCGCATGATCGCCAGGCTGCGCATGTCGGACACCAGGTTGTTGTAGCCGAAGGAGGCGCCGCGTTCGCAGGCCATGAAGCTGTCCGGGTCCAGGCCGGCCTCGACGGCGGCATCGCGCGCCTTGTCGATCACATGTTTCATGTCGCCAGGGGCCATGAACTGGCCTTTCTTGATGTTCACCGGCTTGCCGCTTTGCGCCACGGCGCGGATGAAGTCGGTCTGGCGGGCGAGGAAGGCCGGGGTCTGCAGCACGTCGACCACGGCAGCGACGTGCGGCACTTGCTCTTCGGTATGGATGTCGGTGAGTACCGGCACGCCGATCTGGCGTTTCACTTCCGCCAGGATGCGCAGGCCTTCGTCCATGCCGAAGCCGCGGAAGGACTTGCCGGACGAGCGGTTGGCCTTGTCGAAGCTCGACTTGTAGATGAAGTTGATACCCAGTTGCTGGGCGATTTCCTTCAGTTGGCCGGCGGTATCCAGTGCCATCTGTTCGCTCTCGATCACGCACGGGCCGGCGATCAGGAACAGCGGGTGATTGAGGCCAACGTCAAATCCGGCGAGTTTCATGGTGTGTCCTTTCAAGACAAGGTTGGCCGCATCAGCCGCGAAACCTGCGTTTCGCTACCTTGCGGCCAACTTTGGTCAGACGGGCTGACGATTCAGCAGACTCAGGCGTTGGCCTTGTCGGCCTGGTAGGCCAGGGCTGCCTGCACGTAGGCGATGAACAGCGGGTGGCCATCGCGCGGCGTGGAGGTGAACTCCGGGTGGAACTGACAGGCGAAGAACCAGCGGTGGTTGGCCAGTTCGATGGTTTCCACCAGTTTCTCGTGACCGGCGGACAGGCCGCTGATGGTCAGGCCGGCAGCCTGCAGGCGCGGTACGTAGTGGTTGTTCACTTCGTAACGGTGGCGATGGCGCTCGGTGATCTCGGTGTTGCCGTACACGCGTGCCGCCAGCGAGCCGTCGGTCAGTTCGCACTGCTGGCCGCCCAAGCGCATGGTGCCGCCCAGGTTGGAGTTTTCGTCGCGGGTTTCGATCTTGCCGTCGTGGTTCACCCACTCGTCGATCAGCGCCACCACCGGGAAATCGGTTTCCAGGTCGAACTCGGTGGAGTTGGCGCCGCTCATGCCAGCCACGTCACGGGCGTATTCGATCAGCGCGATCTGCATCCCCAGGCAGATGCCCAGGTAGGGGATGTTGTTCTCGCGGGCGAACTTCACCGCCTTGATCTTGCCTTCCACGCCGCGCTTGCCGAAGCCGCCCGGTACCAGGATGGCATCCATGTCCTTCAGCGATTCAGCGCCGTCGCGCTCGATCTCTTCGGAGTCGACATAGATGATGTTGACATTGGTGCGGGTGTGCACGCCGGCGTGCTTCAGTGCCTCGGACAGCGACTTGTAGGACTCGGTCAGGTCGACGTACTTGCCCACCATGGCGATGTTCACGCTATGGTCCGGGTGCTCGATGGCGTCGATGATGCGGTTCCAGGTCGACAGGTCGGCCTTCGGCAGCTCCAGTTGCAGCTGTTCGGCGATGATGTCGTCGATGCCCTGCGCGTGCAGCATGGCCGGCACCTTATAGATGGAGTCGGCGTCGTAACAGCCGATCACCGCGTTCTCTTCCACGTTGCAGAACAGCGCGATCTTGCGCTTTTCGTCTTCCGGCAGCTCGCGGTCCATGCGGCACAGCAGGATGTCCGGCTGGATGCCGATCTCGCGCATCTCTTTTACCGAGTGCTGGGTCGGTTTGGTCTTGATCTCGCCGGCGGTGGCGATGTACGGCACGTAGGACAGATGCACGAACAGGGTGTTCTTGCGGCCGAAGTTGGAGCG
Source organism: Vogesella facilis (assembly GCF_042648525.1). Lineage (NCBI taxonomy): Bacteria > Pseudomonadati > Pseudomonadota > Betaproteobacteria > Neisseriales > Chromobacteriaceae > Vogesella > Vogesella facilis. Next base: position 470,851 of record NZ_JBHRXN010000036.1, on the reverse strand, counting down.
CATCTGGCGGATGGCTTCTAGGAACGGCAGCGATTCGATGTCGCCGACGGTGCCGCCGATCTCGACGATGGCAACGTCAACGTCGCCGGCGCCTTCGCGTACCTTCTGCTTGATTTCGTCGGTGATGTGCGGGATCACCTGTACGGTGCCACCCAGGTAGTCGCCGCGGCGCTCCTTGGTGATCACCGATTCGTATACCTGGCCGGTAGTGAAGTTGTTGCTCTTCTTCATCTTGGCGTGGATGAAGCGCTCATAATGGCCAAGGTCGAGGTCGGTTTCCGCGCCGTCTTCGGTGACGAACACTTCACCGTGCTGGAAGGGACTCATGGTGCCCGGATCTACGTTGATGTAGGGATCCAGTTTCAGCATGGTGACCTTGAGACCACGGGATTCGAGAATGGCGGCGATGGACGCGGCTGCGATGCCCTTGCCCAGAGAGGACACCACACCACCGGTAACGAAGATGAACTTGGTCATGGGATTACGGCTCTATGAGAATCTGGGATTCTAACAGCAACGCCCCTGTTTTTGAATGGGGCGGCACGAGAGTTTGTGACGCCGCGGCACGGCTTGTGGCGCGCAAGTAGCAGTGTCGCTTTCTGCAGTGGCATGATTTTTATGCATTTTTTCTGATCTCTGTGGCCTGGTGAGCGTGGGGCTTAGGTTTTTGCTGCAAGACGCGTGGGCTTTCGGTATGATCTTGCCTTTCTTTATGAACCCGATGCCGCTGCATCTCGTCGCCACCGCCCCCGTGCTGTGCGTCCGGCTTGTGTGATGGCATCGATTTATGGTATAAGTCTTTCTTTTACCGGCTTTTGGGAGTGACTCACCATGGCGCGTGTTTGCAAAGTCACCGGCAAGCGTCCGATGACCGGGAACAATGTGTCCCACGCCAATAACAAGACCAAGCGTCGTTTTCTGCCGAACCTGCAGTACCGCAAGTTCTGGGTAGAGAGCGAAAACCGTTGGGTGCGTCTGCGCATCTCCAACGCAGCTCTGCGTACCATCGACAAAGTAGGTATCGATGCCGTTCTGGCCGACCTGCGTGCTCGCGGCGAACTGTAATCAGTTTCCGACAGCTCTTTAAGGAATAAGCCATGCGCGACAAGATCAAACTGGAATCGACCGCCGGTACTGGTCATTTCTACACCACCACCAAGAACAAGCGCACTATGCCGGAAAAAATGGAGATCAAAAAATTTGATCCCGTTGCCCGCAAGCATGTTCTGTACAAAGAAACCAAGCTGAAGTAATTCGGCCCGGTTTCATGCAAAAAGCCCTCGTTAGCGAGGGCTTTTGTTTTGCGGCCCCGCCTTCGCGGGGCATTGTCATTTCTGCTTAAGCAATTGACGCACCCGACACCAGTCCTGCCAGGCCTTGGCTTTTTCGGTAGGGCTGCGCAGCAGATAGGCCGGGTGAAAGCTGACGAGTACCGGGTATTGTCCGTGCTGGTGCAGCTTGCCGCGCAAACTGCTGAGCGATGCCTGTGTCTGCAGCAGGCTCTGGGCCGCAAAGCGGCCAACTGCCACGATCAGTTCGGGTTGTACCGCCGCAATCTGCCACTGCAGGAATCGGTCGCATTCGGCGATTTCGTCTGACGCCGGGTTGCGGTTGCCGGGCGGGCGGCATTTGAGCAGGTTGCAGATGTAAACATCACGCTCGCTGTCGATGCCGGCTGCGGCCAACATATTTTCCAGCAATTGTCCGGCCTTGCCGACAAACGGTAGTCCCTGCCTATCCTCCTGCTCGCCGGGGGCCTCCCCAATCAGCAGCACGCGTGCCTTGCGGTTGCCGCGCCCGACTACGGTATTGCTGCGGGTCTTGGCCAGCTGGCATTGCTGGCAGGTGCTGACCTGCGCGTGCAGATCGTCCCAGTCAGCAATCGGGATTACTGTCGCTGCTGCAATGGTACTGCCGGTGGCCGTAGCAACTGGCGATTGCTCGGCGAGGTTAGTTACGCCAGCGGTAATTTGGGGCGTGGCAGCAGGTAGGGGGGCGGTCATGCTGGCGGCACTCTCCGCGGCGGCCGGCGCGGAGGCGGGTAGAGCCGTGGCAGGAGGCTGGCGCAATTGCCACAGGGTGCGGTGGCCGATTTCGGCCAGAACCTGTTCTCGTCGGCTCATAGCGGGGCCTCCATTAGAATGGCGTGCTCGCGCGGGCCGTCAGCGGTACGGTAGTAGTGCTTGCGGCGGCCGGTTTCGCTAAAGCCGCAGCTCAGGTATAGCTGTCTGGCTGCATGGTTGCTTTCCCGTACTTCCAGTAGCATGCGGCTGGCGCCCTGGCTGGCGGCATATTGCATCAGCTGCTGCAGTAGTTGGCGGCCATGGCCCTGGCGTTGCCAGGGCTGGCAAACGAAAACATTCTGCAGATGGGCTTCGTCCAGCACTTGCAGCAGCACGGCAAAACCGATGGCCTGCTCCGGCGCGAGATGATAGGCAAAGACCAGATCCTGTCCGGCGATCGAGTCGGCATACATGGCGGCGGACCACGGGTGTGCGCAGCTGCCGGCCTCGGCACTGGCGATGGCTTCGGCGGCAACGCTATCCACGATGCGGCGCAACTCAGCCACGCTGTTGTTCCCGTTGCTCGGCGGTGGTCAGTGCTACCTTGTCACGGACATAAAACAGGTCAGCGCTATCGCTGCCTTGATAGCGTTCTGGTTGGCGTTGAAACAGCTGGATGTAGTGTTCGGCCAGTGGCTCACAGCTAATAAAACGTTGCGGCCAACCGGCAAAATAGCTGGCGGCATCGCCGGCCAGTACATCGTCGGGCTGCAGCGGCAACTGGGCCGGCTTGCACACGGTGATGCTGGAGGCGTGCCCGGCCTGGTAGCGGCAGGCATACACCTCTTGCATGCGCGCATCCAGCACCGCTACCCCGGTTTCTGCCGGCAACTGCAGGGCGATGGCATCCAGGGTGGTAATGCCGTGTACTGGCACGTTGGCCGCAGTGGCGAGTCCTGCGGCAATGCCGGCGGCAATGCGCAGGCCGGTAAAGGCGCCCGGGCCTTTGCCAAACAGGATGGCGTCCAGTTGTGGCAGTGCAATGCCGGCTTGTTGCAGCAGGTCGGCAATCACCGTCAGCGCCAGGTCGGAGTGGCCCTGTTTGACGGTCTGGTGGTAACGGTACAGCTGCTGCTTACTCAGCAGCGCGACCGACAGATTGTAGTTGGAGCAGTCGAAGGCAAGCAGGTGGGTCATCAACAATGGTTTCGATCAGAGTTCTTCCACCCAGGCGAGGGCGGAGGTGTGTAGCAGATTGAGCTGGTCCGGATCCAGTCCGAGATGCTCCGCCTGTTGTGGCAAGGTGTCCAGCCCCTGTTCCAGTGCCAGTGCCAGCTTGAAAATGCTGGCAAAACTGCCTTGCTGGTGCAGCAAGACCTGTTGCACCTCGTGCGGCAGATTGATGTGTTCCAGAATCTGTGGCATGGGCATGTCAAAGATGACATCCAGCAGCGAGAACATGCCGACAATGAAGGCATTGTCGCAGAATTCGCTGCCATGGCTGGTTTCCAGCGCCAGCAGCTCCATGACGCGCGCTCGGGTGATGGCGGTCTTTTGCAGCGCGGGTGCCAGATGACCGCTTTCGTTGCTGGTGACCAGCAGCAAGGTCAGCCAGCGGTACAGCTTCTGGTAGCCCAACACGGTTACGGCATGGCCGAAGGAGCTGATGGTGGTGTTCAGCCCGGCTGCTGCCGAGTTGACGTAGCGCAGCAGTTTGAACGACAGCGCGACATCGCCCTTCAGCACCTGTTCGATGTCGCGCAATGGCGCATCGGCACGCAACAGGTTGAGCAACTTCAGCGTATTGCTGAACGAGGCGTGGATGATTTTGGCCGACAGTGTTTCCGGGCGAGCGAAATAGTAGCCCTGATAGCCGTCCAGCCCGAGGTCGCGGCACAGGTTGTAGTGCTCGTAGGATTCGATGCGCTCGCCGATACGAATTACCGGGTAGCTGCGCAGGCGTGCGGCCAACGCCTGGAATTGCAGCTTGTCCATCGCCTGCACATCCAGCTTCACGTAGTTGGCCAGCTCCAGCAACGCGGCCGCGGGCTGTTCGAAATTGAAGTCGTCCAGCGAAATGCCGAAACCGAGTGAGCGTAGGTAGCGTACGCGGGAAACCAGCTCATTGCCGGGCTGGATATTGGCCGCAATATCCAGCACCACCCTCCGTGGCGGCAGCAGCTCTAGGAAGTCGCTGCCTAGCATGGCCTCCCCCACGTTGATGAAGGCCAGCTTGCTGCCGATCAGCCAGTTGGTGCCCATATTGTTGAGGGCGTTCACCAGGACCTGGGTGTCGGCTTCCAGCGGTGCGTGCGGAGCGGCAGACGCCGCATCGCCAGAACTACGAAAAAGCAGCTCATAACCGATGAGCTGCTGGTTCCTGTTCAAAACAGGCTGACGCCCAAGAAAGGCGGAATTCGACATCGTAAACAGTCTTTAGTAAGCGAAGTTGTCGGCGTTCCTGGCCATGATGCCGCCAGCGGCCGCGTTGTCCAGCTGACCGGTCAGCAGGTCTTCCATGTCCAGCACCAGCACGACCGAGCCATCTCCGGACAGGGTGGCGCCCGCCACGCCTTTCGGGCGGATATTCTGCAGCGGCTTGATCACCACATCGTCGCGGCCGACGAACGAGTCCACGGCGAGAATGAAAGACTTTTCGGCCGACTGCATCAGCACACCGAAGTTCGGCTTTTGCGTCGCCTCCCAGTTCAGCAGGCCGGACAGGGTTTTCAGTGGCAGGATTTCATCACGTACCACGATGGTGGGGCGCCCAGATACTTCCTGAATGGCGGTGGTGTCGATCGGAATGATCTCGCGCACCATGGCCAGCGGTACCGCAAACGGCTGGTTGCAGGCGCGCACCACCAGTACCGGCAGAATGGCCAGGGTCAGCGGCAGGGAAATGCTGATCCGCGTACCTTCGCCCTGAATGGAGTTGATGTCGATACGACCATTCAGCTTTTGGATGTTGGTGCGCACCACGTCCATGCCGACGCCGCGGCCGGAAACGTTGGAAATCTGATCCTTAGTAGAGAAGCCCGGCAGGAAAATCAGCTGCAGGCATTGCTTCTCATCCAGCGAGTTGGCGGTTTCGGCGTCGATCAGGCCCTTGGCAATTGCCTTGCGACGCAGCACTTCGGGGTTCATGCCTTTGCCATCGTCGGTAATCTCGATCACGATGTGATCGCCTACCTGCTCGGCCGACAGCTCCACCAGCGACTGCGGCTTCTTGCCGCTAGCGATGCGCTCTTCAGCAGATTCAACACCATGATCCACCGCATTGCGCACCAAGTGCACCAGCGGATCATTCAGATCCTCGATCATGGTCTTGTCGAGTTCGGTTTCCTCGCCAGTAATGACCAGTTCCACTTCCTTGCCCAGCTGGCGGGCCAAGTCACGCGCCAAGCGTGGATACTTCTGGAACAGGCGGCCGATCGGCTGCATCCGCGTCTTCATCACTGCGTTCTGCAGATCGCTCACCAGCAGGTCGAGCTGGCTGATCGCTTCGTCCAGCGAACGCAGGGTGTTGGTTTCCATATTGCCCTGCAGAATCTCGGTGCGCAGGGTGGTCAGGCGGTTCTTGGTCAGCCCGATTTCACCTGACAAGTTCAATACTTGGTCAAGGCGTACGGTGTCGATACGGATCGTGTTTTCCTGGCCGGAAATCGAACCACCACTCGTGGGGGCGACCTTTGCCGGAGGCTTGGGTGCAGCAACGGGCGCAACGGCGGTTGACGGGGCGCTTGCCGGTGCGGCGGCAGGAATGACTTCAACTGCAGCCGGCGCCGCCGGTGCTGCGGGTGGCGTTGCCGCCGCCGGGCTGGTACTGCTGGTGGTGACGACTGCATGCAGCGCGTTCCAGTCCGGCTCGCTGCCAGTGGGGGTGGCGGCTACGGTTGGTGCTGCGGCAGCCTCAAGATTGCCGGCAAGTGCGGCATCCAGGGCCGCGAGCAAGGCCGGGTCCGGGGTTGCTGGCGGCAGGCCTTGCGACAGGGTGGTGAACATGTCGCGCACGGCGCCGGTCGCGTCCAGAATCACATCCATCAGCTTGGTGGACAGCTGCAGTTCGGAGTTGCGCAGCTTGTCGAACAGGTTCTCGGTGCGATGGCAGACGGTTACCATCGGGGCAACATTCAGGAAGCCGGCACCACCCTTGATGGTATGGAAGCCGCGAAAAATGTCGTTGAGCAATGCCCGGTCATTCGGGCGCTTTTCCAGTTCGACAAGCTTGTTGTCGACATCGGACAGCAACTCGGTCGATTCGAGCAAGAAGTCTTGCAACAGTTCTTCCATGCCAGCGAAGTCGCTCATTTTTACTTCCTTAATTGAATGTCGGCCCGACTAGCGCCAGGCGGCAAGTATGCGCTCAGAAACCCAGGCTTTCGAGCAGGTCGTCTACCTGCTGCTGGCTGGTAACTACGTCGGTACGGCCATCCGGATTGACCACGGGGCCTTGCAGCAGGTCAGAGCCGAGCTCCATCTTGCGGTCCGCGGGCAGGTATTCGATCAGTACGCTAAGCAGCTCGTTTTCTAGCGTCTTGACCATCTCCATGACTTTCTTGATTACCTGCCCGGTAAGGTCCTGAAAGTCTTGTGCCATCACGATTTCCAGCAACTGGTTGCTGGTGGCTTCGGTCTGCTTGGGAACCAAGGCGAGATAAGTACGTGTTTCCTGTGCCAGCTGCTTGAACTCGGCAGTGCTCAGCTGGTTGGCGAACAGTTTTTCCCAGCGCTGGTTCAGGGATTCGGCTTGGTTCTGTAGTTCATCCTGAATCGGTTTGGCAATGTCGGTGGCGTTGAGAACCCGCTCTGCCGCATTGGCTGTCAGGGTGGCGATATAACCCAGGCGATCCTTGGCATCAGGAATGGCATCTGCCATTTTTTCTAGCGACTTGTCGTAACCCAGTTCGCGCAGGGTGTCGTGCAGTTTGCGGGTCATCTGGCCAATCTGGGCATACATGCCCATTACGGCCTCCGGGGACATGTCTGCGGGAAGTGCGGCCGGGGTGTCACCACCAGTGGCATTGTGTTGCTGGGCGATACTGTCGAACAGGGCTTCCAGATCTGGAGAGTCACCACTTTCAAGAGTGTGGTCAGGCACGTTAACTCCTCCTGCGCGTAGCACTTAGGTGCTGGCTTAATTAATGTTATTTGCTCAGGTTCTGGAAGATTTTGTTCATCTTTTCTTCCAGTGTGGCGGCAGTGAACGGCTTCACAATGTAGCCGCTGGCCCCGGCCGTGGCAGCTTCGATGATGTTTTCGCGCTTGGCTTCCGCGGTAATCATCAGAAAAGGAATGGGCTTCAATTGTGCGTCTGCGCGTACGGCACGCAGCAGCTCGATGCCGGTCATGTTCGGCATATTCCAGTCCGACACAATAAAGTCGAAATGCTGTGTCTTCAGTTTGTGCAGGGCAACCTGGCCATCTTCTGCTTCATCAACGTTGGTAAAGCCCAGTTCCTTGAGCAGGTTGCGCACGATACGTCTCATAGTGGAAAAGTCATCTACCACGAGGAAACGAAGATTCTTGTCTGTCATTAGCGTTGTCCTGACCTGGGTGGTGGTTAACCCGTTATTTTAACGTTGCAGGAACGGAATTAAAGTGTCTGCAAGAACTGCCGGATCGAATTTTGCAACGTAGGCATCAACACCGACACTGGCTCCCATTGCACGATTGGCATTGGAAGAGAGCGAGGAGTGCATGACGACAGGGATGCCGCTGAAGCGATGGTCGGACTTGATCAGCTTGGTCAGCACGTAGCCATCCATTTCCGGCATTTCTGCATCGACCAGGATCAACTTCAGCGTGTCGTGCAGGGACTCTTCGTCCGACCAGTTGCGATTGGCCAGTACCTGCAGTTTGTCCCAGGCTTCCTTGCCATTATTTGCCTGGTGATACTTGATCGCCATTTTGTCGAGCACGCCGCAGATTTCCTTGCGCGCCACAACGGAGTCATCGGCAAAAAACACGTACTGGTCAAGTTCCAGCGGAGCTTGCGGCAGGTCCGGCACGTGGGATTCCCCTACCACACTGGCCAGAATTTGTTCGACGTCCAGAATGGAGACGAGCTTGCCGTCGTCTAGTTCGGTAACGGCGGTGATCAGCGTCTGTTGCGAGGTACTCATGACGTTTTCCGGGGCGCGTACCTTGTCCCAGTCCACACGGATGATGCGATCGACAGAGCCGACCAGGAATGCCTGAGTGCTCTTGTTGAATTCGGTCACGATCATGGTGCTGTAGCTGACATCCCCGGTTTCACAGCCAATGAATTTGGCCAGCGAGATCACCGGAATAATGTTGCCGCGCAACGACAGCACACCTTCGACGCCAAATGGCATATTGGGTGTCTTGGTGATGAACGGGGTCTGCGATACTTCGCGAACCTTGAAAACGTTGATGCCGAATGTTTCCCGCGTTCCCAGCGAGAACAGCAGGATTTCCATTTTGTTGGAGCCTGCCAGCTTGGTTCTTGCGTCAATGCTGGCCAACAGAGAAGCTTCAGATGCCGCCATAGCAATTCCTCATTTATTCCTGTGTCTTTAAGAGTCAGATCTTCAGCATTTCGCGGATCTTCATCGACAGCTTTTGTGGCTCGAACTTGGACACATAGGCATCCACCCCCACGGATTCGCCCAGTTTCTGGTTCGATTGACCGGACAGGGAGGAGTGCATCAGAACCGGAATGCCGGCGAAGCGCGGATCGGACTTGACCATTTTGGTCAGCATGTAGCCGTCCATTTCCGGCATTTCCACATCGGTCAGGATCAGGTGTACAACTTCATTGAGTTTGCGTCCGGCCAAGTCGGCCTGACCGGCCATCCGTTGCAGGTCATCCCAGGCGCGCATACCATTGATGGCATAGGCATATTTTACCTGCATGGCCTGGAAGGTGCGTTCGATCTGCTTGCGGGCAACCGCCGAGTCGTCGGCAAAGTACACCATGCGCTCTTCGCGCAACGGCTCGATGTTGATGAACTGGTGTTCGTCGCTGTACATGGCGGTTTCGGCCAGGACTTTTTCCACATCCATCATCATGACCAGTGTGCCGTTGTCCAGCTCGGTGACAGCGGTGACCAGGCCCCCCATCCGGTTGGTGATCATTTCCGGGGGGACGCGCATGGCGGCCCAGTCAAGACGCAGGATGGTATCAACCGCTTCAACCAGGAAGCCTTGGGTGTGACCGTTGTATTCGGTCACGATCATGATTTCGGGCTTTTTGTCGCTAATTACGCCTGCATATTTTGCCAGGTCGATGACCGGAACCAGGCTGCCGCGCAGGCTGACCATGCCTTCCACCGAAGACGGCATTTCCGGCGCCGAGGTGATCTCCGGAGTGCGCATCACTTCGCGGACTTTGAACACATTGATGCCAAAGGTTTCTTTTCTTCCCGTACGCTGGTCGACACCGAGCGAGAAGAGCAGGATCTCCAGTTTGTTGGTGCCTGCCAGTTTGGTACGGGCATCAATTTTTTTAAGCAGTTCTGACACGGAAACCTCCGGAGGGTTGGCCGTCGTGCAACGGGTTCGCTGACAATACTATTAATACAAGTTTCGCGCAAAAAGGCCAGAGCAACCACCTGGCGGTTTTGCAGGCCCTATTTGGGCATTTGGCAGGTCAGCGGGCATTATCATACTGTTCAAGCAAGTTTTACAAATCATGCGCCACTAGTATGTAAGGATTTTAACAATGCAGGGCAATAGTGAGCAGTTGCGCGAGGTGTTCGAGCACTTCAACAGTGTCACCGACGAGCTGATCAGCGCTTACAAGCTGCTGGAAGGACAGGTCGCCGAGCTGAACAGCAAGCTGCAGCGCGCCAATGACGAGTTGCTGCAGAAGTCTGCGGCCAACGAGCGACTCGCCGCCAAGCTGACGGCTCTGCTGGCGGCGATGCCGGTAGGGGTAGTGGAGCTGGACGAGGCCGGTATCGTTACCGGCGTCAATGAAGCCGCAACCATGCTGTTGCCTGACCTGGCAACGCAGCAGTCCTGGCAGCTGGACACCTTGCTGGAGCGGGATGCGCAAGACGGGGAGTATGTGTGTCGTGGAGCAGATGGTGCACTGGCTTTTGTCTCGGTGGCGGAGGTCGCGCTGCAGGGGCAGGGCAGTTTTATGCTGCTGGTGGATGTGACCCATCTGCGCCAGTTGCATGAGCAGCTGGCGCAACAGGCAAAGCTTGCTTCAATGGGGCGGATGGCGGCCTCGTTGGCACATCAGATACGTACTCCGCTGGCAACGGCACTGCTGTATGCGGCCAACCTGCGCCGAGAGGACCTGCCCGAGGAGGCAAGAAGCCGCTTTGCAGGCAAGATCGTGGAGCGACTGCAGGCACTGGAGTCCTTGGTGCAGGATATGTTGAGTTTTGTGCGCTCAGGGGTAGTGAGTGGCGTGCAGGAGCCGGTAGAGGTGAACGCGTTGCTGCAGGAAGTGGCATTGATTGTGCAGCCGTTGTTGGAGAAGAAGCAGCTCGACTGGCAGGTGGCGACGGGAGAGCCCGCTTTTGTGCAGGCGGTCCGCTCCGATCTGGTTGGCGCTTTGACCAATTTGGTTGAAAATGCCTGCCAGTTTTGCCCGGAGCATGGGCAGGTGCGCCTGGACGTATCTGTGCAGGCCGGGCAGTTGCAACTGCGGGTGGCTAATGACGGCGAAGCCATTGCCGAAAGCTTGCAACAGCAAATTTTCGATCCATTCTTTACCACAAGAGCAAATGGCACCGGTCTTGGACTTGCCATTGTCAAAAGAGTGGTCGAGGATATGAATGGAGCGATCAGATACACGCGCGATGGCGAGATGACGGTTTTTGAGTTGAAGCTGCCAATTGCTGTCACCGCCATCACCAAAGGCAAGTAGGGGAGAGTATGAAGCCTATCGTCAGGATCGAAGGTAAAAAAGGGTCAATTGTGCTGGTCGGCCAGTTCGACTTCAATGTGCACAAGGACTTCCGCGCGGCCAGCCAGGAGCTGCTGGAAAATGGCGCTATATCCCATATCGAGGTGGATTTCGAGCAAGTGCCCTATCTCGACAGCTCCGCGCTGGGCATGCTGCTGCTGCTGAAAGAACGCGCGGGGGCCGCAGGTAAGGAGCTGGCATTGATAAATTGCCGCGACACCGTGCGCCAGGTGCTGGAAATCGCCTGCTTCACCAAACTGTTCACCATCCGCTGACGCCTGCCCATCTGCTGGCGATGAAGTCGCGGAAGAACTGTTTCTTGCTGTAACCCTGCGCCCCATGCTCAACGAACCCCGCATAGCGCGTGCGGGGTTGATTTGTGGCGGGCAGCGGTACATTCCCTGGAATGATTGGATAGCTGGCTATGGCCAAAAAAATACTCACGGTAGATGACTCTGCCTCGATCAGACAGATGGTCACCTTCACATTGAAGAGCGCCGGTTACGACGTGGTTGAAGCCGCGGACGGCAACGCCGGCCTTGCCAAGGCTCAGGTCTCCCAGGTCGACCTGGTGCTGACCGATCAGAACATGCCTGGCATGGATGGTCTGACCCTGATTCGTTCCCTGCGACAGTTGCCCAGCTACGCCGCCACACCGATCCTGATGCTGACGACCGAGTCCAGCGACCAGATGAAGGCGCAGGGTCGTGCTGCCGGCGCCACCGGCTGGCTGGTCAAACCGTTCGACCCGCAAAAGCTGATCGACGTCGTGCGTCGCCTGGTGGGCTGAAACCTGCGTTGATCTGTCCCGAGGGGGCTGCCGATGTCTTTTGATATGTCCCAGTTTCATCAGGTTTTTTTTGATGAGACGGCCGAACACCTGGCCAGCATGGAGTCCTTGCTGCTGGTAATCGATATTGCCCGGCCGGACAGCGAAGATCTGAATGCCATTTTCCGGGCAGCTCACTCTATCAAAGGCGGGGCGGCGACCTTCGGCTTTAGTGATCTGGCCGACCTTACCCACGTACTGGAAAACCTGCTGGACAAGGTGCGCAAGCTGGAGTTGCCGCTTAGCCGGCAGATCGTGGATGCCTCCTTGCAGTCTGGCGACTTGCTCAAGGACATGCTGGCGCATCATCGTGGTGGCGACGCGGTAGCGAACGAGCGGGTGCAGGCGCTCAAGCAGGTGCTGGTGCAGCTGTCGCAAGCAGAACGCGTCGTCGTGGCGCCCGCGCCGGTGGTCGAGCCGGTTTGCGGGCGTTTGCATATCGAGTTGCACCCGCCGCTGGCGCTGTCCGAGGCGGAGGTATGGCAAAGGTTGGCCGCACTGGGGCAAATCGAAGTCATCAGCAGCCTGCCGGCGGATGGCAGTGCCGGCTTGCCGGCCATTGCCCTGCTGACCACCACGGTAAGTTGTGCCGATGTCAGCGAAATGCTGGCTTTTGTGTTGGCGCCGGCGACCTTTCGCGTGCTGCCGGATGTCACCACCGAGGATGATGGCTTCGGCCTGTTTGACGTGGATGAGGCGGAGACCTTGGGCGCGGTATTGCCAGTTGACATCCTGCTGGAAGAGGACGGCTTCGGCCTGTTTGCGCCATTGCCGGCCGCCGCCGCTGACGAGCATATCGCCTACGAAGAGCCGGGTTTCGGTCTGTTTGCGCCCTTGCCGCCAGCCGATAGTGCTGCAGCACCGGCCGCGGTGGTGGAGACGGTGGCCGCGCAACCCGTGGTTGCTGCCCGTAGCGATAGCCGCGCCGCCGGCGCCAGCAGCCAGGGGGGCGAAAGCTCCATCCGGGTCAGTACCGACAAGGTGGATCTGCTGCTGAACCTGGTGGGCGAGCTGGTCATTACCCAATCCATGCTGGTGCAGTATGGCGGCGGGCTGGACACCGTGGCGCACGAGAAGCTGCTCAACAGCATCTCACTGCTGCAGCGCAATTCTCGCGAGCTGCAAGAGGCGGTGATGTCGATCCGCATGATGCCGATTTCCTTCGTCTTCCAGCGCTTCCCGCGCGTAGTGCGCGACCTGGCTGCCAAGCTCGACAAGCAGGTCGAGCTGAAAATGGTGGGCGAGAGTACCGAGCTGGACAAGGGCTTCATCGAAAAACTGTCGGACCCGTTGACGCACCTGGTGCGTAACAGCCTAGACCATGGCATCGAGTCGCCGCAACAACGGCTGGCCAAGGGCAAGCAGGCCGGTGGCCTGCTGACCCTGCGCGCCTTTCACGAGGGCGGCAGCATCGTGATCGAGGTCACCGACGATGGTGCCGGCCTGCGTCGCGAGAAAATCCTGGCCAAGGCGCGCGAGCGTGGCCTGCCAGTGCAGGACAGCATGACGGATGGCGAGGTGTGGGCGCTGATCTTCGAACCGGGTTTCTCCACCGCGGCGGAAGTCACCGATGTGTCCGGCCGCGGTGTGGGCATGGACGTGGTGCGCAAGAACATCGTGGCCATGGGCGGGCGCATCGACATCAGCAGCATGGCCGACATCGGCACCACCATGACCATCCGCCTGCCGCTGACGCTGGCCATCATGGATGGCATGTCGGTGATGGTGGGCGACGAAACCTATGTACTGCCGCTGAACTACATTCTGGAATCGCTGCAGCCGCAGCCGGGGGATGTGAAGAATATCGTTGGCCGCGGGCGCATCGTCAGCATTCGCGGTGAGTACCTGCCGATCATCAGCATCGCCGATGCCTTCGAGATCGTGCCGCTGCATCCGCAGCCGGAGCAGGCCATTCTGATCGTGGTGGAGGCCGGCGGACAGAAGTTCGCGCTGATGGTGGACGAGCTACTGGGACAGCAGCAGTTTGTGGTGAAGAACATTGAAGCGAATTACCGGAAGGTGGCCGGTCTGTCCGGCGCCACCATTCTGGGAGATGGCCGTGTGGCGCTGATTCTGGATGTCGGCGCGATTGTCAGAATGAATATGCAGAAAGCGCCGCAGACCGATGCGGTCGCAGTCTGATCCAACCGTAACGGGATGCGGCAAACATCATGGTGGATATGAGAACAATGGCAGAAGCCGACGCCCAGCGCCGGGAGTTCCTGGTATTCACGCTGGGGCAGGAAGAGTACGGCATCGACATCCTGAAGGTGCAGGAGATCCGCGGCTACGACGCGGTGACCCGGCTGGCGAAGTCGCCTGACTTCATCAAGGGGGTGATCAACCTGCGCGGCCACATCGTGCCGATCATCGACATGCGCATTAAGTTCGGGGTGGGCAACATCGTCTACAACGACTTCACCGTGGTGATCATCCTCAATGTGCTGGGGCGTACCGTGGGCATGGTGGTGGATGGCGTCTCCGACGTGATCGAGCTGTCCGGTGACGATATCAAGCCGGCGCCGGAGTTCGGTTCCATCATGGACACCGCCTACATCCAGGGCTTGGGGGCCATCGGTGAGCGCATGATCATCATGGTGGATATCGAGAAGTTGATGAGCAGTCAGGAAATGGCACTGATGGATACCGCGCTGGCGGCCAACGTGTAAGGGGCGGAAAACATGAAAGTAAAGAACCTGCTGGTGTTGGGCTTTGGCATCTTGCTGCTGCTGATCGCGGCAACCTCGCTGCTGGGGATTGCCAGGCTGAAGCTGATCTCGTCGGAGATCGTGACCGTATCCCAGGAGCACATGCCGCGCGCCGCTGCGGCCAACCATGTTGCCGACCACGTCAATGACACGGCGCGCACGGTGCGCACCGCGCTGCTGAGCCCGGATGCCACGCTGGCGGCGCAGCAGATCAAAGCGGTCGATGATGCGCTGCAGGCCATCGACACCGCCTACGAGCAGTTGAAGCAGCACCCGGCCAGCACCGAGGCGCAGCCGCTGGAAGCAGCGATGAGGCAGGCCGACCTGAGCTACCGTGCCGACCTGCAGCATTTCCGCCAGCTGTTCAATGCCGGCCAGACCGAGGAGGCCAAGACGTTCCTGTTCGCCCGCATGCGCCCCAGCCAGCTGGCCTACCAGTCCAGCATCGAAAAGCTGGTGGAGTATGAAGAGGGCCAGGCCGAGAAGCGCGCCGGCATCATGCGCGACACCGCCGACAGCACGCTGCAGATGACCATGCTGCTGCTGGGCGTGTCGTTGCTGGTCGGCGTACTCGCCGCCTGGCTGATCAGCCGCACGCTGTTCCGTACCCTGGGCTGCGAGCCGGCGGTTGCCGCACAGGTGATGAAGGAGCTGGCGGCCGGCAGCCTGGAGGCCAACCTGCAGGTGGCGGATGGCGACAATAGCAGCCTGGCACACTACATGAAGTTGGCCGCAGACAAGGCGGTGGACAACATCCTGGTGCGCAACGCGCTGGACGTGGCCGCCACCAATATCATGATCGCCGACGCCAACGGCGTGGTGGTGTACGCCAACCGTGCGGTGCAGGACATGCTGGGCAATGCCGAAGCCGACATCCGCAAGGAACTGCCCAACTTCACCGCGCGCGGTGTGGTCGGCAGCAATATCGATGGCTTCCACAAGCACCCGGACTACCAGCGCAAGCTGCTGGCCGGCCTGCGCGGTGCCCATCGCGCGCAGATCGCCGTGGGTGGCCGAACTTTTGTCTTGCTGGTGAACCCGATCAGCGACACCAAGGGCCGTGGCATCGGCATGGTGGTGGAATGGCAGGACATCACCGAGCAGCTCAAACTGCAGGCGCAGGAGCAGGACAAGCGTCAGGAAGAACTGCGGCTGATGGCGGAAAACACCCGCATCCGCAAGGCACTGGACAATGTGTCGTCCAACGTGATGATCGCCGACGCCGAGCGCAGCATCATCTACATGAACCGCAGCGTGCAGGACATGCTGCGCAATGCCGAGGCCGACATCAAGAAGGCGCTGCCGAACTTCGACTCGCGCACCCTGCTGGGTACCAGCATGGACGGTTTCCATCGTAATCCGGCACACCAGCGCGAGCTGCTGGCCTCGCTCAAGCAGACCTACACCGCACAGATCGTGGTCGGAGGCCGCACCTTCCGCCTGATCGCCAACCCGGTGTTCAGCGACGCCGGCGAGCGCCTGGGTTCGGTGGTGGAGTGGTCCGACCGCACCGACGAGGTGCGGGTGGAGCAGGAAGTGTCCGACATCGTCGGCGCCGCAGTGCGTGGCGACTTCCTGCAACGCATCCCGATGGATGGCAAGAGCGGCTTCTTCGCCACCCTGTCCGAGCAGATCAACCAGCTGATGGCCGTTTCCAACCAGGGGCTGTCCGATGTGGCCACGGTGTTGGCCGCCTTGGCCAAGGGCGACCTGACCCACACCATCGCTGCCGACTATCAGGGCATGTTCGGCCAGCTGAAGACCGATACCAATATGACCGTATCGCGGCTGCGCGAGATCGTCGGCAACATCCAGGATGCCGCCTCGGCCATCAACACCGCCGCGCGCGAGATTTCCGCCGGCAACAGTAACCTGTCCAGCCGCACCGAGCAGCAGGCGGCCAGCCTGGAGGAAACCGCCTCCAGCATGGAAGAGATCACCAGCACCGTGAAACAGAACGCCGAGAACTCGCGCAAGGCCAACAGCCTGGCGGTGGGCGCCTCGGACATCGCCTCGCGCGGCGGGGTGGTGGTAGGGCAGGTGGTGTCCACCATGAACGAGATCAACCAGAGCGCCACCAAGATCGTGGACATCATCAGCGTGATCGACGGCATTGCCTTCCAGACCAATATCCTGGCGCTGAACGCGGCGGTGGAAGCGGCACGCGCCGGCGAGCAGGGTCGTGGTTTCGCAGTAGTAGCCAGCGAGGTGCGCAACCTGGCGCAGCGCTCCGCCGCCGCCGCCAAGGAGATCAAGGGCCTGATCGGCGATTCGGTGGACAAGGTGGAATCCGGTACCCGTCTGGTGGATGAGGCGGGTCGTACCATGGAGGAGATCGTGTCGTCGATCCGCCGCGTGGCCGACATCATGAGCGAAATCTCCGCCGCCTCCATCGAGCAGAGTTCCGGCATCGAGCAGGTGAACCTGGCGGTGAGCCAGATGGACGAGAACACCCAGAAAAACGCCGCGCTGGTGGAAGAAGCCGCCGCTGCCGCCGAGTCGCTGGAGGAGCAGGCATCGGTACTGCTGGATGCCGTCTCCATCTTCCATCTGGACGGCAGTGCCGCCCGGGCGCCGGCCAAGTTGGCCGCCGCGGCGCCGCTAAAGCAGGCGGCCATCGTGTTGCCCAAGGCCGCCGTAGCTGCGCCGCAGCCGGCCAAGCTGAACAGCCGGTCGCACGCGGTGCACTCCCCGCTGCATCCGGTGCCGAGTGACGAAGGCGAGTGGGAGGAGTTCTGAGAGCGATAGCCGATGCTGAGGCGATCTTCCCGCGCGATCTGCATTTTTCCGAGGCAGATTTTCGCGCGGTAAGGTCGCTGCTGTACCACAAGACCGGTATTGCGCTCAGCGATGCCAAGAATCACATGGCGTATGCGCGGCTGGCCAAGCGCGTGCGCCACCAGGGCTTCAAGTCGTTTGCCGCCTACCTGGCGTTGCTGGATTCTCCCGACGGGGCCGGCGAGTGGGAGCATTTCATCAATGCGCTCACCACCAACCTGACGTCGTTCTTCCGCGAAAACCACCACTTCGATCTGTTGCAGCAGCATGCCCGGCAGCATGCCGGCGGCGCGGATGCCTACCGGGTGTGGAGCTCGGCCGCCTCGACCGGCGAAGAGCCTTATTCCATTTTGTTTACGCTGGCGCAAAGTCCGGCGGCCAGCAACTACGCTATCGTGGCATCGGATATCGATACGCAGGTGTTGGCCAAGGCGGCGGCCGGGGTATACGGCTACGACCGGGTGTCCAAGCTGGCGCCGGGGCTGCTGCAACAGTTTTTTGTGCGCGGCGTGGGCAGCAATGCCGGCAAGGTCAAGGTCAAGGCGGCCTATGCCCGGCAGATCCAGTTCCGCCAGATCAACCTGGTGGACGACAGTTGGCCGCAGCTGGGGCTGTTTGACGTGATTTTTTGCCGCAACGTACTGATCTATTTCGATAAACAAACACAAGCTGGCATTCTCGAGCATTTTGCCCGCCACCTGAAGCCGCATGGCCTCTTGTTGCTGGGGCATTCCGAGAATATCCAGCACATCAGCAATACCTTTGCGCCTTGTGGCAAGACGGCTTATCGCCTGGCGCGTGGATAACGATATGGTGCAGGGGCGCAAGATCCGGGTGGTGGTGGTGGATGATTCCGCACTGATCCGCGAGGTGCTGAGCAAGATCATCAATGCGGCGCCGGATATGGAAGTGGTGGCGCTGGCGCCCGATCCGGTGGCGGCGCGGGAGCGCATTCGCGAAACCAGCCCGGACGTGATTACGCTGGATGTGGAAATGCCGCGCATGGACGGGCTGGAGTTCCTGCGCCGGCTGATGAGCCTGCGGCCAACCCCGGTGCTGATGATTTCCTCGCTGACCGCCGCCGGCTCGGATATCGCGCTGCGTGCGCTAGAGCTGGGGGCGGTGGACTGCATCGCCAAGCCGCAGGGGGATGTCGGCCGCGGCATGCAGGACTACGCCGAGCTGATCTGCGACAAGATCCGTACTGCCGCGGCGGCGCGCGTGCAGTTGCCGAGCCGTTTCGTCCAGCCGGCGCCGGTGCCGACGGCCAGCGCGGCCGGCTGCAACATCCTGCGCAAGGACGCGGTACTGGTGGTGGGCGCCTCCACCGGCGGCACCGAGGCGCTGCGCGAATTTCTCAGCGCGCTGCCGGCCACTACCCCGCCGGTGCTGGTGGTTCAGCACATGCCGGAGCATTTCACCCTGTCGTTTGCGCAGCGGCTGGACCAGTGCTGTGCGATGAGCGTGTGCGAGGCGAGCGATGGCCAGCCGCTGAGCAGCGGTACGATCTACATCGCCCCCGGGCATTCCCATCTGAGTATCGTCAGCCGTGGCGGGCAACTGCTTACCCGTCTGGCGCAAAGCGAGCCGGTGAACCGTCATCGCCCGGCGGTGGATGTGCTGTTCGATTCCGCCGCCGCGCTGCTGGGCAAGCGTGCGGTCGGGGTGATCCTGACCGGCATGGGCAAGGACGGTGCCGCCGGCATGCTGCGCATGCGCGAAGCCGGCAGCCATAACTTCGGCCAGGATCAGGCGTCCTGCGTGGTGTATGGCATGCCGCGTGCGGCTTACGAGCTGGGGGCGGTGCACGAGGTGGTGCCGCTGTCGCGCATGGCCGAGCGGGTGCTGGCCTATCTGTGCGGCCAACGTAAGCGGGAGGACTGATGCCAACCGGTCATGCAGCGCACCGCTATTTCGACAAGCATTTCAACAAGCATGCCGCCAAGCTGTTGCCGGGCGAATACCAGGCTTCCGATGACGGCCTGCTGCTGGTGACGGTGCTGGGGTCCTGTGTATCCGCCTGTCTGCGCGACCGCGTCACCGGCATTGCCGGCATGAACCACTTCATGCTGCCGGACCAGGGCAGCAGCAGCAGCGACCGGCTGATGCCGGCGCGTTTCGGCACCCATGCCATGGAGCTGCTGATCAACGACATGCTGAAGCTGGGTGCCAACCGCCGCAGCCTAGAAGCCAAGGTATTCGGCGGCGGCAACGTGCTGGACGGCATGAGCAAGGTGAATATCGGTCAGCGCAACGCCAGTTTCGTGCATGCCTTCCTGGCACAGGAACATATCCCCATCGTGGCGGAAGACTTGGGGGCGGATATTGCGCGCAAGGTGTATTTCTTTACCGATAGCGGCAAGGTGCTGATCAAGAAAATCCGTCCGCAGCAGACCCTGGTGCAGGAAGAGGACAGCTACCGCCGCCGCATCGACCGCGATACGGAAAGCAAGGGTAGCGGCGATATCGACCTGTTTATCTGAGCCGCTGCGTCAGCGTTCCAGCAGATCGCGCTTGTCGCTGACGCCGGCCCAGTGCTCGTGATCGGGCAACGGCTCTTTCTGGCTGACGATCACCGGCCAGGTTTTCGACAGCTCGGCATTCAGCGCCAGCATCACCAGTTGCCCTGGCGGCAGCTCCTCTTCGGTGGTGATGGCGTCGATTGGGCACTCCGGTACACACAGCGTGCAGTCGATGCACTCGTCCGGGTCGATCACCAGGCAATTGGGGCCTTCATGGAAGCAGTCCACCGGGCACACTTCCACGCAGTCGGTGTATTTGCATTTGATGCAGGCTTCAGTTACAACGTGCGTCATTTCCCGTCCTCCGTCTATTGCCGGCCGCACCGTGCCAACGGTGCCTGTCTGTGATTATTGTCCGCCCGTTCCCGTATGTCTGCCCAGAATCCTGATTATCGCGGCCGTTTCGCTCCCAGCCCCACCGGCCTGCTGCATGCCGGCTCGCTGACCACGGCGGTCGGCAGTTACCTCGAGGCCCGCAGCCGCGGCGGACAATGGTTGCTGCGCATGGAAGACCTGGATCCGCCGCGCGAAATGCCGGGGGCTGCGGCCAACATCCTGTGCACGCTGCAGGCGTTCGGCTTCGAGTGGGACGGCGAAGTGGTGTACCAGAGCCAGCGCCACGCACTGTACCGCGCGGCGCTGGCGCAGCTGATCGCCCAGGGCGATGCCTACGGCTGCGGCTGCACGCGCAAGGAAATCGCGGAACATGGCCAACGTGGTGTCGACGGCATGGTCTACCCCGGCAGCTGCCGCCACGGCGTGGCGCCGGGGCGCACGCCGCGCGCCTGGCGGCTGCGGGTGCCGGACGCCGTGCTGGGCTTCGACGATCGCCTGCAAGGCCACTACGCGCAGCAATTGCAGCGCGACATCGGCGACTTCGTGCTGCTGCGCGCCGACGGCTTCTGGGCCTACCAGCTGGCGGTGGTGGTGGACGACATCGAGCAGGGCATCAGCGACATCGTGCGCGGCGCCGATCTGCTGGTGTCTACGCCGCGTCAGCTGTGGCTGCGGCAATGCCTGGGCGGCGCGGCGGTCAGCCACTGCCACCTGCCGCTGATGGTGAATGCCGCCGGCGAGAAACTCTCCAAGCAGACGCTGGCGCCGGCGATTACCCCGGCGCTGGCGGCGCAGGAACTGCGGCTGGCGCTGCTGCGCCTCGGCCACGCCGCGCCGGCCGAGGCGGGTAGCCTGGCCGAGCTGTGGCAGTGGGCGCACGGCCAGTGGTCGCTGTCGCGGGTGCCGGCCGGGCCGGTGACCATTACCTGAGTTGTTGCGCTACCAGCCACCGCGTCAGCCGTGGCTGGCACGCTAAGCGGTTGGCCGCAAAGCGAAATATCACGCCCGGCAGGCAAGGACTTGCCGCAAGTGCCTGAAAAATGGACAAAACCCGACTTGCCAAGCCGGCGGGGGGCGACGATAATCGCCGCATTCCGCAGGAGAGTGCAGCCGCAGGGCTGCCGCCGAAGGCGCAAGTGCACCCGCAATCGCTCAGGCAAAAGGACTGCAAGAATCGGATCGCAAGGTCCGTAGAATCTGGAGAGCGGCGCATATCGCGCCCACCGAAGGGGCTAACGGCGCAATGCCGGAAAATCTCAGGTGCAGGGACAGAGGGGTGTGAGCTAGCGGAAAAACTCACTCCGAGGACTTGCCCATGACGGCCCCGAAACGTACCCCCCTGTTTGATGCGCACATCGCCGCCAATGCAAAGATGGTCGACTTTGCCGGCTGGGAAATGCCCATCCATTACGGCTCGCAGCTGAAAGAACATGAAGTCGTGCGTAGTGACGCCGGCATGTTCGATGTGTCCCACATGACCGTGGTGGACATCACCGGCAGCGACGCCAAAGGCTGGCTGCAAAAGCTGATCGCCAACGACGTGTCCAAACTGGGCTTCGAAGGCAAGGCACTGTACTCCGGCATGCTCAACGAGCAAGGCGGCGTGGTGGACGACCTGATCGTGTACCTGGCGGCCAACGGTTACCGCATGGTGATCAACGCCGGTACCACCGAAAAAGACCTGGCATGGATGGACAAGCAGTCCGCCGGTTTCGACGTGGCACTGAACGTGCGCCGCGACCTGGCCATGCTGGCGGTGCAAGGTCCGCAAGCCATCGCCAAAGTCTGTGCGGTTAAGCCGGACTGGGCCGAAGCCATCCAGGGCCTGAAAGTGTTCCAGGGGCTGCCGTTCGGCGACTGGTTCGTCGCCCGCACCGGCTACACCGGTGAAGACGGCCTGGAAATCATGATTCCCGCTGCCGAAGCCATCACCTTCTTCAACCAGCTGCAAGCTGCCGGCGTAGCGCCGATCGGCCTGGGTGCCCGCGACACCCTGCGCCTGGAAGCCGGCATGAACCTGTACGGCCACGACATGGACGAAACCGTGTCGCCGCTGGAAGCCGGCATGGGCTGGACCATCGCCTGGAACCCGGAAGAGCGCGACTTCATCGGCCGCCAGGCACTGCAGGCGCAGAAGGCCGCCGGCGTGGCCATGAAGCAGGTCGGCCTGGTGCTGGAAGGCCGCGGCGTGCTGCGCGAAGGCCTGAAAGTGGTGGTGGACGGTGCCGAAGGCATCATCACCAGCGGCACCTTCTCGCCGACGCTGAAGCATTCCATCGCCATCGCCCGCGTACCGGCCGCCACCGGCGCCACCGCCCTGGTGGACCTGCGCGGCACGCTGACCGAAGTGCGCGTGGTGAAAATGCCGTTCGTGCGCAATGGCAAGAAAGTTTTTGAATAAGCTGGTGTATAACGACGAGGCGAGAGCGTCGCCCGGTAATACCCAACCAAGATCCAAACTATCTGCATCAGGAGAAACCCCATGAGCAACATCCCCGCCGAACTGAAATACGTTTCCAGCCATGAATGGCTGCGCCTGGAAGCCGACGGCTCCGTTACCGTTGGCATTACCGAGCACGCGCAGGAGCTGCTGGGTGACATCGTATTCGTGGAACTGCCGGCCGTTGGCAGCAACCTGGCCGATGGCGAACAGGCTGGCGTGGTGGAATCGGTGAAAGCCGCTTCCGACGTATATGCACCGATCGCCGGCGAAATCCTGGCGGTGAACGGCGACCTGGAAGCCACCCCGGACCTGGCCAACAGCGAGCCGTACGGCGCTGGCTGGTTCTTCAAGATCAAGCCGGCCAACGCTGCCGATCTGGATGGCCTGATGGACGCCGCTGCCTACGCAGCCGAAGTCGGCGCCTGATCCAATGGCCCTGCCGTCGCAAGACGGCGGGGTTTTTGTTTTTTAGCCATGGCAACACACGCAAACACACGCAACCGGGCGCGGCAGCGCCAAGGTTGGCCGCAGTGGCGCGGCCGGTATTTTTCCGTGTGTTGCCGTGGCCAGTGAAATACGGAATCGAAGACATGACGCTCTCGCAACTCTTCAATCATCAAGAATTCATCGAACGCCACATCGGCCCGTGCGAGGCCGAGAAGGCCGAGATGCTGGCCTACGTAGGCGCTGCCTCGCTGGAAGACCTGGTGGCGCAGACCGTGCCGGCCAATATCCGCTTCAACCGTGCGCTGGACATCCCGCCGGCACAGCGCGAAGCCGACGCCCTGGCCGACCTCAAGGCCGTGGCCAGCAAGAACGTGGTGAACAAATCCTTCATCGGCCTGGGTTACTACCCGGTGCTGACCCCGGGCGTGATCCTGCGCAACGTGCTGGAAAACCCGGGCTGGTACACCGCCTACACCCCGTACCAGGCTGAAATCGCCCAGGGCCGCCTGGAAGCGCTGCTGAACTTCCAGCAGATGATCATCGACCTGACCGGCCTGGAAGTGGCCAACGCCTCGCTGCTGGACGAAGCCACTGCTGCCGCCGAAGCCATGGCCATGGCGCGCCGCGTATCCAAGTCCAAATCCAACCAGTTCTTCGTGGACAGCCGCGTGCTGCCGCAGACCCTGGACGTGATGCAGACCCGCGCCGAATACTTCGGCTTCGAGCTGGTACAGGGCCACCCGGAAGAAGCCGGCAACGGCGACTACTTCGGCGTGCTGTTCCAGTACCCGGGCGCATCCGGCGAGCTGCTGGACCTCACCCCGTACATCGCCGCCGCCAAGGCCAAGGGCGCGCTGGCGGTGGTTGCTGCCGACGTGATGGCACTGGTGGCGCTGAAGTCGCCGGCCGATATGGGCGCCGACGTCGCCGTAGGCAATACCCAGCGCTTCGGCGTGCCGATGGGCTTTGGTGGCCCGCACGCCGCCTTCTTCGCGTTCAAGGACGAGATGAAGCGCTCGGCACCGGGCCGCATCATCGGCGTGTCGGTGGATGCCAAGGGCAAGACCGCGCTGCGCATGGCGCTGCAGACCCGCGAGCAGCACATCCGCCGCGAGAAAGCCAACTCCAACATCTGTACCTCGCAGGTGCTGCTGGCCAACATCGCCGGCATGTACGCCGTGTACCACGGCGCCGAGGGCGTGAAGCGCATCGCCGCGCGCATCCACCGCATGGCAGCCATCTTCGCCCACGCGGTGAAGGCTGCCGGCGGCAAGCTGGTGTTCGACCGCTTCTACGACACGGTACAGGTTGAGCTGGGCGATCGTGCGGCCAACGTTTACGCCGCAGCGCTGGCCGCCGGCATCAACCTGCGCGATGCCGGCAACGGCGTGCTGGGCGTGGCCTTCCATGAAGCCGCCACCACCGCCGACCTGGCACTGCTGGTGGAAATCTTCACCGGCAAGCCGGCTGACATCGCCACGCTGGACGCCGCTGCTGCCGACGCCATCCCGGCCGCGCTGAAGCGTGAATCCGCCATCCTGTCGCACCCGGTGTTCAACACCCACCACAGCGAACACGAGATGCTGCGCTATCTCAAGAAGCTGGAAAACCGCGACCTGGCGATGAACCACTCCATGATCAGCCTCGGCAGCTGCACCATGAAGCTGAACGCCACCAGCGAGATGATCCCGATCACCTGGCCGGAATTCGCCAACATGCACCCGTTCGCCCCGCGCGAACAGACTGCCGGCTACCTGGAAATGATCGAAGGCCTGCAGCAGCAGCTGATCGCCATCACCGGTTTCGACGCCATCTCCATCCAGCCGAACTCCGGCGCGCAGGGCGAATACGCCGGCCTGCTGGCGATCCGCCGCTTCCACGCCAGCCGTGGCGAAGCGCACCGCACCATCTGCCTGATCCCGCAATCCGCGCACGGTACCAACCCGGCCACCGCGCAGATGCTGGGCATGCAGGTAGTGGTGGTGAAGACCGACGACAACGGTAACGTGGACATGGCTGACATGCGTGCCAAGGCCGAGCAGCATGCGGCCAACCTCGGCGCGCTGATGATTACCTACCCGTCCACCCACGGTGTGTTCGAGGAAGGCATCAAGGAAATCTGCGAGATCGTGCACGCGGCCGGTGGCCAGGTGTACATGGACGGCGCCAACATGAACGCCCAGGTGGGTCTGACCCGCCCGGCCGACATCGGTGCCGACGTGCTGCACATGAACCTGCACAAGACCTTCTGCATCCCGCACGGCGGCGGCGGCCCGGGCATGGGCCCGATCGGCATGAAGTCGCACCTGGCGCCGTTCATGGCCAACCACGTGGTGTCCGCCGTACCGGGCGCCGTGGCCGGCCAGGGTGCGGTATCCGCCGCGCCGTTCGGCTCCGCTTCCATCCTGCCGATCTCCTACATGTACATCCGCATGATGGGCGCGGAAGGCATGAAGCACGCCACCGAAATGGCACTGCTGAACGCCAACTACCTGATGAAGCACCTGTCGGGGCACTACCCGGTGCTGTACACCGGCCGTAACGGCCGCGTGGCGCACGAGTGCATCATCGACCTGCGCCCGCTGAAGGCCGCCTCCGGCGTGACCGAAGTGGACGTGGCCAAGCGCCTGATGGACTACGGCTTCCACGCGCCGACCATGAGCTTCCCGGTAGCGGGCACGCTGATGATCGAGCCGACCGAATCCGAATCCAAGGCCGAGCTGGACCACTTCATCGCTGCGATGCTGGCCATCCGCCAGGAAATCGACAAGGTGCAGAACGGCGTATGGCCGGCGGACAACAACCCGCTGGTGAACGCGCCGCACAGCAAGGCAGATATCGCCGGCGAGTGGACCCGCCCGTACAGCCGCGAGGAAGCCTTCTTCCCGCTGCCGTACGTGCTGGAAAACAAGTTCTGGCCGAGCGTGAACCGTATCGACGACGTATACGGCGACCGCAACCTGATCTGCAGCTGCCCGTCCATCGACAGCTACCAGTAAGCCCAAGGTTGGCCGCATGCGGCCAACGTCGGCATGGCAAAGCCCCGCGCAAGCGGGGCTTTTTGTTTGTGCAGCTAGGGCGTTCCGCCGGGCCAGGCCGCTGCAAGGTTGGCCGCAAGCTGGCGCAACACGGTGGAACGCCCCTGCGGGGCTGCCACCCTACGCCAATGCACTGGTAGGGCGGAAGCCCGGTTCACCGGGCGTTCCGCCGATACAGAACCCGTAGTCCGGATAAGCAGCAGGCGCATCCGGGGAAAGCAAGCCGCGTAGTACGCAGGTGTTGGCGCGCGTTGAAAACTGACCATTTTTCGGGGGTTGTTAGCGTTCAAAATAGACCAGGGTGTTCAATCCACCTGCTGCATTTTTCAGCAGGAGAACAGGAGTGATCACCATGGGTATGTACGCCAAGATCCGGCGGATGCATTTCCGCGAAGGGCTGACGATCAGCGAGATCCAGCGCCGCACCAGTCTGTCCAGAAACACTATCAAGAAGTGGCTGCGTGAGCCCGAGGGCGAGACGCCGCACTATCACCGGGAATCCTCCCCCAGCAAGATTGCGCCGTACAAAGACTGGCTGATCCGGGCACTCCTACTGGATGCTCGCCGCCCCAAACGTGACCGTCGTACAGCACTGCATCTCTTTCATGAGCTGCAGAAAGCTGGCTTCTCTGGCAGTTACTGTCGTGTCAGTAATTTCATCCGCCACTGGCGCATGGAGGCCGGGAGTCAGGCCAGCCAGAAAGCCTTTGTGCCACTGCGCTTCGAGCTGGGCGAAGCCTTCCAGTTTGACTAGAGTGAAGAGCGGCTAGTGATCGGCGGTATCTACTGCAAGGTGCTGGCAGCACACCTCAAGCTCTGTGCCAGCCGGGCCTTCTGGATCAGTGCCTATCCTTCACAAAGTCACGAGATGCTGTTCGATGCCCACACCCGCGCGTTCCAGGCACTCGGTGGCATTCCGCTGCGCGGCATCTACGACAACATGCGAACTGCCGTCGACAAGGTCCAGCCTGGCAAGCTTCGCATCGTGAACGCCCGGTTCTCGGCGCTGTGTGCGCACTACCTGTTCGATCCCGACTTCTGCAATGTGGCATCTGGTTGGGAGAAGGGTGTGGTGGAGAAGAATGTCCAAGACAGTCGCCGCCGAATCTGGATTGACGCGTCTCAGCAGCGTTTCAGTACCTTTGCCGAGGTAAACCACTGGTTGGCGGCTCGCTGCCGTGCCCTCTGGCAGGAGTCTCGCCATCCCGACTATCCCGACCTGACCCTGGCCGAGATGCTGGAACATGAGCATCCTCATTTGATGCCTATGCCCAGCCCCTTTGATGGCTACGTTGAGGTCATGTCACGGGTATCCAGTACCTGCTTGGTCACGGTGCAGCGGAATCGCTACTCGGTGCCATGTGAACTGGCCGGCCAGATCGTCAGTGTACGGCTCTACCCGGAACAGGTTGCGATCTACAACGAGCAGGCAGAAGTCGCACGCCACGGCCGGCTGTTTGATCGAGACCAGATCCGGTACGACTGGTTGCACTACGTATCGCTCATCGAGCGCAAGCCAGGTGCACTGCGCAATGGGGCGCCATTCAAGGAGATGCCGACACCACTCCTGCAGCTACAGGCGCGGTTACTCAAGCAAACAGGGGGAGATCGGCTGATGGCCAAAGTCTTGGGCGCAGTGCCCAAGTTTGGACTGGAAGCCGTGCTGGTCGCGGTCGAACTGGTACTCACCTCCGGCAATCACAGCGTTGAGCATGTCATCAATGTGCTAGCGCGACTTCACCAGTCGGAGCGTCCCAAAGAAGTTGAGACGGCCCTGCAAGTCCACGAACCGCCCGCAGCGGATGCGGCACGCTACGACAGGCTGAGGAACCTGGAGGGCCGTCATGTCTGAGCTCGTCACCGAATTCAAAGCGCTGAAGCTATACGGCATGGCCAGCGCGTACGCAGAATGGTTGGCGCAAGCCAGCAGCGTTGAACAGCAGTCGACCCATTGGTTGATCCGGCACTTACTGGAGGCGGAGCAAACCGATCGTGCCCTGCGTTCCATCAGCTATCAGATGCATGCCGTCAGATTCCCTATCCATCGTGATTTGGCCAGCTTCGAGTTTGCGGAAGCCAAGGTAGAGCGGTCATTGATTGATGAGCTGGCGAGCATGCAGTTTCTTGATGCCGCACACAATGCGGTGCTGATTGGCGGCACCGGTACTGGCAAAACACATCTAGCCATTGCGCTGGGAGAGGCGGTCGTCAAATACCACGGCAAACGGGTCCGCTTCTTTGACACCGTTACTTTGGCCAATCAGCTGGAACAGGAGAAACAGGCTGGCAAACAGGGAAAGCTGGCCTATAGCCTGATGCACATTGATCTGGTCATCTTGGATGAGCTGGGCTATCTGCCATTCTCCCAGGCCAGCGGTGCACTGCTGTTCCACCTGCTATCCAAGCTGTACGAACGTACCAGCGTACTGATCACCACCAATCTGACCTTTGCCGAATGGTCAGCGGTATTTGGTGATGCGAAGCTGACAACGGCCTTACTGGACCGACTTACCCATCACTGCCACATCGTGGAAACAGGAAATGATTCCTACCGTTTCCGCCACAGTACGGCGGTGTCAAAAGAGCGGATTCAATCTCGGGAAGGGGTAAAGCGCGTGAAACCGGCAGAGAGCCATCTTGCACAAAAGGACGATATCGGTTGATGCGAGATGGGGCACGACTGGGCGCGTGTCCCGTTTCCCCCCGCTGAAACGGGGGACAGGCACTATAGTTATGCACAGTGCCAGATGGTTTGGGCACGTGTTAGCCCTGGTCAAAATTGAACGCTAACGCCTAGTCAAAATTCAACGCACACCAACACGCAGGTTGCGGTTGAGCGCAGCGAAGCCCAACACCAACCACCTTGGGGGGGGGAGCCTCACGCGCTGTGCCGTACCGTCCACAGCGCGCCGCCCAGCAGGATCAGCCCGCCGAACTGCAACGGTCCCAGCGCATGGCCGTAGGCCAGCCAGTCGATGACGATGGCGGTGGCCGGGTAGATGAACTGTAGCACCGCGATGCGGCCGGTGGGCAGGCGGCTCATGCCAGCATACAGCAGCACGTAGGCCAGGCCGGTGTGCAGGCTGCCCAGGCCGACCAGCCAGCCCCAGGCGGCGCCGGCCGGCGGCAGGCCATGCCACAGCGGCCACCACGCACTCAGCAACACGCCCACCGCACACTGCCACCACGCCAGGGCGAAGGCGCTGACACCCGGCGCCAGCTTGGCGATCAGCGGCACCCCGGCATAGCACAGAGAGCCCAGCAGGCACAGCAGCAGGCCGGTCATGTAAGGGGTGGTCAGCACCTGCGCCGCCGGCTGGTCGAACAGCCCGGTGGCCAGCGCCAGCCCCAGCAGCGCCACGGCGCAGGCCAGCGCGCGGGTGGACGACAGATGCTCGCGCAGCAGCCAGGCGCCCAGCAGCAGCACCCAGAACGGCTGCAGATGGAATACCACCGTGCTCACCCCGATGGAGGTCAGCGGAATGGCGGCGAAGAACAGCGCCCAGTTGCTCACCATCAGTACCCCGGCCAGCACCGCCGCCAGCAGCGCGCGGCCGCTCAGGCGCAGCTCTGCCAGCCGGCCGCTGAGCGCGCCCCACAGCAGCAGCGCCAGGCCGCCGAACAGGCAGCGGAACAGCACCGTGGTCATCGGGTCCTGGCCGGCTTCGGTAATGAAGATGCCGATGCTGCCCAGCAGCAGGCCGCCGGCGCTCATCAGCAGGCTGCCGCGTTGCTCGCTGGCGCTGTCGCCGGCCGCAGCGGGGGAGAGGGTGGGGGTAGCGGTTTTCATGCACTCATTGTGGGTGGCGCGCAATGCCGCGGAAAGCGGATTTATAGCGATGCTATGATTCGATTTTCGAATGCTTGGAGCCGCCATGAACAGCAATGACCTGCAACTGGACTGGCTGCGCGCCTTCGTCACCGTGGTGGACTGCGGCACGCTCACCGCGGCGGCGCGGCAGCTGTACCGCTCGCAGTCGGCAATCAGCATGCAATTGAAGAAGCTGGAAGACGCCGCCGGCCGACCGCTGCTCGCTCGCGGTCCACGCCATTTGCTGCTGACCGTGGCCGGCAGCGAGCTGCTGCCGCATGCGCGGCGCCTGCTGGCGGTGCATGCCGAGGCGCAGGCGACGCTGCATGGCCCGGCGGTATCCGGCCGCATCAGCCTGGGGGTGCCGGAAGACTACGCCATGGCCTACCTGGCGCCGCTGCTGCGCACTTTTTCCAGCCGCTACCCTGGGGTGGAGATCACCCTGGTGTGCGAGCAGTCGACGGTGCTGATTCCACGCGTGGAGCGCGGCGAACTGGATCTGGCGCTGGTCACCCGCGACCAGCCGCAGCGCGGCGAGTTGCTGTTTCGCGAGGCCTTGCTGTGGGTGGGAGCGGAGGAGCACGAAGCCTGGCGCCGCGAGCCGCTGCCGATCGCGGTGCACGAGCAGGGCAGCCGCGCGCGCAGCGGGGCGCTGGCCGCCATCGAGGCGCAGCAGCGCGCCTACCGCATCGTCTACAACAGTCCCAACGTGGCCGGCCAGCTGGTGGCGGCGCTCAGCGGCATGGCGGTAGCGGTGTTCACCCGCTGCAGCTTGCCGGCGGAACTGAAAGTGCTGGATGAACGTCACGGCCTGCCGCCGTTGCCGGAAATGGAGGTAGCGCTGATCCGCAGCGGCCCCTCGGCGCGCACGCCGGCGGTGGATGCCATGCACGAACAGCTGCTGCGCAGCCTGCGGCGGGAGGGTATCAGCTAGTACGTGCCGGGAAGGTCGGGTGGCGTGCACCAAGGGAATAGTTGGGCTTCTTCATTTTGACTTGGCTTACCGTGTCGGCATTACTTGTTAATTAATGGTTTTTACTGTTTTGTCATTTTTTGATGCGTCGCATAATAGATGGCTGAATTTTCACGGAAATATGCCCATGCATTTCTTAGGTGCACAGACACGATTGGTAGCTTGGTCGGCTTTCTTAACTTTGCTTCTGACTCTAATCGGGGGGGGCGCATATGGGGCGACAATCAATTGCGAGCGAATCATTAACCAAACCGATGCGACGATTTGTGGGCAAAGCAAGTTACTCGTGTTGGATATCCAGCTCGGCAGGGTATATCAGCAAAGGTTGTTGCATGTTCCCCAGCTGGCTGGACAATTACAACGGTTGCAGCTGTACTGGCTGAAGCAGCGGGACCGCTGCCAGTCGAATGTGCGTTGCATCGAGCGCCAATACCGGCGGCAATTGCGAGTTTTGGCTGACCAACCGGATCAACTCGACCAGCTGGCACTGCACGATTTGCATGGGCTACTGACAAGCCGTACAAGGGTCGACGCGGAAATGGCATTGCCATGGGTGCTTGCGCAACTGGCAATCAAGAATGGCATGAGTTACTTCTCAAATATAAGCTTGCCTGATGGTGGGGGGGAGAAGGCGGCTTTTCCGCTGATGAGGCCAAGTGGGGTTTCCTTGGATGAGTGGCGGGCTTTGCAAGCTTCCAACGTCGCAGAAATTAGTGGGGAAAATGGGCAAACCAGTTATACGTTGTTGGATATGGATGGAGATGGCAGGCGCGACCTGATTGTTGAAGTGTATGCAGGTGGTACTGGCCTGTGGTCTTACACCTGGCTCGCGCACCGTCAGGGGCGACGGTTTGTAACCGTAGGAATGCAACTACAAGAGGATGATCTCGACTCCTCTTTTTTTGCCATTAATGACCGTGGCGCTAATCAACGAGTGACTTGGATTCGTTTACAGGGACGGGTGTATGCCGCCTATCGTGATAGTCAATACGGCAAGGATGCCGTGTATTTGTTGCGGCCATTCATTGTGCGGGATCAGGTGCCGATGCTGTGGGTTCACTATCGCTACCAGCTGGCCATTCCGCGCATGCAAGCTGAAGATAGTAACTCAAGAACACTGCACGCCATGGAGGCTAGCCAGCATACTGCATTGAGTGCGGCTTTGCGCAATATGGCCGCAGAGCAGAAAAAACGAACAAGAGAAACTGTCAATTTGCCACTGTGTCCGCCACCAGAAGGGCAAAGCAAGGAGGAGGGTGAGGCATATTCCACCTATGGTCCAGGCCATTACTCATACGAGGTGGTTGCGGATTTTTCCGCCTGGATTAGTGGTCGTTGCCATCTGGCGCGACTGATCGACTGGTTCGGTCATTATGATCAGAAAGAAAAACTATACGCGCAACTACAACTACGTTTGCCCGATGGCGATGATGAGCAGAGTTATCGGGTCAAGGGGTTACGCCGTATCAGTAGTTTACAGATGGTACCCACTGCCCGCTTTGACATGCGTTAGGTTAGGCTGGGCTAAGCAGCCACCGGCAGCTCGATCACCACCCGCCACAGCGCATGGCCGGAGTGGTGGTATTTGCGTTCGAACGGGGTGAGGAAGTCTTGCGGCTGCCAGCGTTCGGCGTGGCAGGGTTGGCCGCAGAGCTGGCTTACCGCCAGCGCGTGCTCTTCGGCATAGGTCTGCCAGTTGCTGCGCAGCTCCAGCCGGCCGCTCAGGGCCAGCGCGATGGGGAAGACCGCGTGGCCGTGCCAGCGGCGTTGCAGGTGTTCCGGCTTGGGCCACGGGTTGGGGTAGAGCATCCATTGCTGTGCCGGGCGGATGCCGTCGGCGGCCAGCAGGCGCCAGATGTCTACCATGTCGGCGCGCAACAGCAGCGCGTTGTCCGGCAGCGGCGCCGGTTTGCCGCGCTGCAGCCGGTCCAGCGACTGGTCGATGCCGACCACGAAGTGATCCGGCTGCTGCGCCGCCAGGTTCAGGGTGGAGGCGCCCACGCCGCAGCCGGTGTCCAGCACCAGCGGCGCGCGGCCGTCCCAGGCGGCCAGCAGGGTGGCGTAGGCGGCGCGGTTGTAGTCGGCGAACGGTTTCTGGAACGGATGCTCGGCATGGCGCGCCACCACCTCGGCCAGGCGGCTGTGCGGGCCGGGTTGCGAACTGGTAACGGAGCGGGAGTTGGCGAACATGGTGAATCCGGTAAGGGGTTGGCCGCATGGTGGCGGCTGCTTGGTGGGTTGGTGGGCACGCTGCGCTTTGCCCACCCTACGGTTGGCATTTAAGAACACCCCGTGAAGCGCAGTACAAGGTTGGCCGCATGCGGCCAACCCGGGTGAATCATTTGCCGCGCATGAACAGATTGTCCAGGTCGCGCATGCTGAGCCGGCTCCAGGTGGGGCGGCCGTGGTTGCACTGGCCGGAGCGCTCGGTGGCTTCCATGTCGCGCAGCAGAGCGTTCATTTCCGGCAGTGTCAGCTGGCGGTTGGCCCGCACTGCGCCGTGGCAGGCCATGGTGGCCAGGAGCTCGTTGCGGCGCTCGGTCAGTACCTCGCTAAGGCCGAATTCGCGCACGTCCTGCAGCACCGCGCGCGCCAGCTCTACCGGGCTGCTGTCCTGCAGCCACACCGGCACGCCGCGCACGGCGATCTGGGTGGGGGACAGCGGCGCCAGCTCGATGCCGAGGCGCTGCATGGCCTCGCCGTGCTCGTGCACGGTGGCTACTTCGAACTTGTCGGCGGCGAACGATACCGGCAGCAGCAAGGGCTGCATCGGGATGGTGTCGGCTTCCAGCGCGGTTTTCAGCCGCTCGTAGACGATGCGCTCGTGGGCGGCGTGCATATCCACCACGATCAGCCCGTCCTCGCACTGGCTGAGGATGTACACGCCGTGCAGCTGCGCCAGCGCAAAACCCAGTGGCGGAATGCCGTCGCTGGCATCCGGCAGCCGCTGCGGCGCGCCGTTGGCCGGCGGCAGCAGGTAGCTGGCCGGCGCGGGTACCGGGCCGCGCTCTTCGTCGCGCAGGCCGGAGAACATCTTGTCGTACACGCCGACCGCCTCGCGCGCCACGTTCAGCGGGATGCTCTGCTGCTGGTAGCGGAACGGCTGCGGCAGCGGGTTGCGGCCAACGTTGCCGCCGGTACTGCCGCCCAGGCTGCCGGCCGGCGTAGTGCGCGCCGGGAACAGTGCCTCCTGTGCCGGGGCGCTGGCGGCAGGGTTGGCCGCAGGGAGGGCACCGCGGTCGCCATCGCCCAGCTGTACTGGCGGGCTGGCGCCGGCGGTGGTGCTGGCCAGCGCGCGCTGCACGCTGTGGAACAGGAACTGGTGCACCGCCTGGCTTTCGCGGAAGCGCACCTCGATCTTGGTGGGGTGCACGTTGACGTCGACATTGGCCGGGTCCAGCGTGAAGAACAGCGCGTAGGCCGGGTGGCGGTCATGGTGCAGCACGTCGCGGTAGGCCTGGCGCAACGCGTGCTGCGCGGTCTTGTCGCGCACGAAGCGGCCATTGACGTAGAAATACTGCGCATCGCGGCTGGCCTTGGAATAGGTGGGGCTGGCGATGAAGCCGGTGAGCGTCAGGCCGGCGGCCACGGTTTCCACCTGCAGTGCCGCGTCGACGAAATCCTTGCCCAGCAGCGCCGATACGCGATCGGCCAGGTTCTGCTGCGGCAGCCGCCACACCACCTTGCCGTTGTGGCGCAGGGTGAACTCCACCTGCGGGTGCGCCAGCGCGATGCGCTCGAAGGTGGCGGCGCAGTGCGCGTACTCGGTGTTCTCGCTCTTGAGGAATTTGCGCCGCGCCGGGGTGTTGAAGTACAGGTCCACCACTTCCACGCTGGTGCCTTCCGGGTGTGCCGCCGGCTCCACCGGGTGCAGCGTGCCGTCGATGGCGATGATCTGGTGGGCGTGGTCGGCGCCTTGCGGCCGGCTGGTGAGGGTGAGGCGCGACACCGAGGCGACGCTGGCCAGGCCCTCGCCGCGAAAACCCAGCGTGGCCACGCTTTCCAGGTCGTCCAGGCTGCCGATCTTGCTGGTGGCGTGGCGGTCCAGTGCCAGCGGCAGCTGTTCGGCTTCAATGCCGCTGCCGTTGTCGCTGACGCGGATCAGCTTGATGCCGCCTTGCGCCAGATCGACGGTGATCTTGTCGGCGCCGGCATCCAGGCTGTTTTCCAGCATCTCTTTCAGCGCCGAGGCCGGGCGCTCCACCACCTCGCCGGCGGCGATCTGGTTGACCAGGTGGTCCGGCAGTTTCTGGATCGGCCTCATGTCTGGCCTGCCTTGCCGGCCAGCTTGCTGCGCAGCATGGCGATGACGGTGGGCGCCAGCGAGATGGCGATGATGGCCAGCATCAGCAGCGACAGGTTGTTGCGCACTACTGGCAGGTTGCCGAAGGCGTAGCCCAGCAGGCAGAAGCCGCCCACCCACAGCACGGTGCCGATGACGCTGGAGGCCAGGAAGCGCGGGTAGCGCATGTGGCCCATGCCGGCGATGAACGGCGCGAAGGTGCGCACGATGGGGGCGAAGCGCGCCAGGATGATGGTCTTGCGGCCGTGGCGCTGGTAGAAGGCTTCGGTCTGCGCCAGGTAGCTGCGGCGGAACAGGCGCGAATCCGGGTTGGCGAACAGGCGCTTGCCGACGGTGCGGCCGATCAGGTAGTTGCAGGAGTCGCCGAGGATGGCGGCCGTCGCCAGCGTGGCCAGCACCAGCGGCAGCGACATGTCGCCGGTTGCCGCCAGCGCGCCGGCCATGAACAGCAGCGAGTCGCCCGGCAGGAACGGGGTGACCACCAGCCCGGTTTCGCAGAACACGATCAGGAACAGGATGGCGTAGATCAGCGTGCCGTACTGGGCGATCAGCTCGGCCAGGTGCACATCGATGTGCAGGATGAAGTCGATCAGGAAGCTAATGATTTCCATGCGGGATTACCGGAGTGGCTGACAGGGCCGGGCTGCAGGCAACCCGGCGTTGTCAGGCACCCAAACAAAGTTGGCCGCAGGGTATGCGGCCAACCTTGAGGGCGACGGCGGGGTGGGTTACACCACCGCTTCTTCCTTGGCTTTGGTCACCTTGATCATGTGCTCGCGCTTGGTACCCAGCGCCAGCGCCAGCGGGCTGGCCACCAGTACCGAGGAGTAGATGCCGAACACGATGCCGATGGTCAGCGCCATGGCGAAGCCGTGCAGCGCCGGGCCGCCGAAGACCAGCATCGACAGCACCATGGTCTCGGTGGAGCCGTGGGTGATGAAGGTACGGCTCATGGTGGCGGTAATGGCGTTGTCGATCACCTCGGCGGTGCTCTTGCCGCGCATTGCCGGGCGGCGGAAGTTCTCGCGAATCCGGTCGAACACCACCACCGATTCGTTCACCGAGTAGCCCAGCACCGCCAGCACGCCGGCCAGCACGGTGAGGCTGAACTCCCACTGGAAGAAGGCGAAGCAGCCGAGGATGATCACAACGTCATGCATGTTGGCGATGATGGCCGACAGCGCCAGCCGCCATTCGAAGCGGATCGCCAGGTACAGCACGATGCCCAGGCACACCAGGGAAATGGCGGTCAGGCCGTGGGTGACCAGTTCTTCGCCGACGCTGGGGCCGACGAACTCCACCTTGCGCAGCTGCACGCTGCCATCGCCCTGCTTGAGCAGGCCCATCACCTGTTCGGACAGCTTGGCCGAGTTGGTGCCCGGCTTGTTGGCCAGGCGGATCATCACGTCGCGGCTGGTGCCCAGGCTCTGCACCTGCACCTCGCCCAGCTTCAGGCCCTCCACGCGGTGGCGGATGTCCGGCAGGTTGGCCGCCTGCTGGTACTGCACTTCCATCACCGTGCCGCCGGTGAATTCCACCGACAGGTTCAGGCCCTTGGTAAACAGGAACACCACGGCGAGGAGGAAGGTCACCAGGGAAATCATGGTGGTGACTTTGCCGTAGCTCATGAACGGGATGTCCCGTTTGATGCGGAAAAACTCCATCTTGCAGGATCCTTAGTTGTTTTCCGGTTTCCACACCTGGCCGATAGACACGGCAGTCAGGCGGCGGCGGCGGCCGTACCACAGGTTGACCACGGCGCGCGATACCAGCACGGCGGAGAACATCGAGGTCAGGATGCCCAGGCAGTGCACCACGGCAAAGCCGCGTACCGGGCCGGAGCCGAAGATCAGCAGCGCCAGGCCGGCGATCAGCGTGGTGACGTTGGAGTCCAGAATCGTCGCCCAGGCATGGCCGTAGCCGGCGTTGATCGCTGATTGCGGCGGCATGCCGTTGCGCAGCTCCTCGCGGATACGCTCGTTGATCAGCACGTTGGCGTCGATGGCCATACCGAGGGTCAGCGCGATCGCCGCGATACCCGGCAGCGTCAGCGTGGCCTGCAGCATGGACAGGATGGCCACCAGCATGAACAGGTTGGCCGCCAGCGAAATCACCGAGATCACGCCGAACACGCCGTAGTAGATCATCATGAATACCGCGATGGCGGCGAAGCCCCACATGGTGGAGTGGAAGCCCTTCTCGATGTTCTCTTTACCCAGGCTCGGGCCGACGGTGCGTTCCTCGATGATGTTCATCGGCGCGGCCAGCGAGCCGGCGCGCAGCAGCAGCGCGGTGTCGTTGGCTTCCGCCGGGTTCATGCTGCCGGAGATCTGCACGCGGCCACCGCCGATTTCACTGCGGATCACCGGTGCGGTCACCACTTCGGCCTTGCCTTTTTCCACCAGGATCATCGCCATGCGCTTGCCGATGTTCTGCGCGGTTACGTCGCGGAAGATGGCGGCGCCGGCGGCGTCCAGGTTGATGTGCACGGCGGCGCCGCCGTTTTCGTCAAAGCCGGCCTGGGCGTCGTTGATGTTGTCGCCGGTCAGCTCCACATCTTTCTTCACTAGGATCTTCTGCGGGCCTTGCGGCGTCAGCTCGTCCAAGAGGTCGTAGCCGGCGGGCGTGCTGCCGGCCAGCGCTTCGGCCATCTTGGCGGAGTCGTCTTCCACCATGCGTACCTGCAGCGTGGCGGTGCGGCCGAGGATGTCCTTGGCCTTGGCGGTGTCCTGCACGCCCGGCAGCTGCACTACGATGCGGCTGGGGCCGGCTTGCTGGATCACCGGCTCGGCCACGCCCAGCTCGTTGACGCGGTTGTGCAGGGTGGTGATGTTCTGTTTCACCGCATCGCCCTGCACGCGGCTGATTTCTTCCGCTTTCAGCGTCAGCACCAGGCGGTTGCTGGCCTTGTCCGGGCTGAACGACAGCGTGGGCAGGGTGCGCGCCAGCGCGTCGGCGGCGGCGGTGAGGGTGGCCTCGTCACGCAGCTGCACTTCCAGCACGGTGTTGCCGCTGCGCTTGATATTGCCGTAGCGGATCTTGGCGTTGCGCAGTTCGCGGCGGATGTCGCCGGCGTAGCGCTCCATGGTCTTGTCCACGGCGGCTTTCATGTCCACTTCCAGCAGGAAGTGCACGCCACCGCGCAGGTCCAGGCCCAGGAACATCGGGTTGGCATGCAGGCGGGTCAGCCAGTCGGGCGAGGCCGGCAGCAGGTTCAGCGCGATGATGTAGTTGTCGCCCAGCAGTTGCTGGATGGCATCGCGCGCCTTGATCTGGGTATCCGGGTCCTTGAAGCGGACTTTCAGGCTGTTGCCGTCTAGGAAAATGCCCTGGGGGGCAATGCCCTGTTGTTTCAGGGCGTCTTCGATGCGGGCCATCAGCGCGGTATCCACCGGAATGGATTGTCGGCTGCTGGACACCTGCACCGCCGGCGTTTCGCCGAAGAAATTGGGCAGGGTGTAGATCGACGATGTGATCAGCACCAGCGCAATGAGTAGGTATTTCCAGATCGGGAAGCGGTTCATGGAAGCTAGGCAGTAAAAGGGCCGCACACGCGGCCCGGGGTTTTACAGGGACTTGATGGTGCCTTTTTCCAGCTTGGAACCCACGGCGCCACGCTGAACGTTGATTTCTACACCACTGGCGATTTCGATGCTCAGGTACTGCTCGCCGGTCTTGGTGACGCGGCCGATGATGCCGCCCTGGGTGACCACTTCATCGCCTTTGACGATTTCGGACAGCATCTTCTGGTGTTCCTTGGCGCGTTTCTGTTGCGGGCGTACCAGCAGGAACCAGAACAGCACGAAGATGACGATCATCGGCAAAAACTGCATGAACTCGGTGGCGTTAGCCATGGGGGTCTTCCTTTGAAGGTGTTGATCTTATATGCGGACGGGCATTGTAGCCACGGCCTGCGGGTTTTCCAACCGCACTAAAGGTTGGCCGCAACGGCGTGAGACTGCGGCCGCTGCGGCGGGTTCACTCCGGTGTCAGTTCACGCCGCGGGCGCGGCGCTGATGGAAGCCGGTCTGCCAGTCGGCGAACTGGTCGGCATCGATGGCGTCGCGCATCTCCTGCATCAGCGCCTGATAGTAGTACAGGTTGTGGATGGTATTCAGCCGCGCGCCGAGGATTTCACCGGTGCGGTGCAGGTGGTGCAGGTAGGCGCGGCTGAAGTTGCGGCAGGTGTAGCACTGGCAGTGCTCGTCCAGCGGCTTCTTGTCGGCCTTGTAGCGCGCGTTCTTGATCTTGACGTCGCCCCACTGGGTGAAGATCCAGCCGTTGCGCGCGTTGCGGGTCGGCATCACGCAGTCGAACATGTCGATGCCGTTGGCCACGCCGTGCACCAGGTCTTCCGGCGTGCCCACGCCCATCAGGTAGTGCGGCTTCTGTGCCGGCAGCATGTCTTTCAGCTCGGTGAGCATGCGATACATTTCGGGCTTGGGTTCGCCTACCGACAGGCCGCCGATGGCGATGCCGTCGAAGCCGATGTCCATCAGGCCGTTCAGCGATTCCTCGCGCAGGTCGCGGTACAGGTTGCCCTGCACGATGCCGAACAGCGCATTGGGGTTTTTCAGCTCGTCGAAGGCGCGGCGCGAGCGCTCGGCCCAGCGCAGGCTCATGCGCATCGATTTGGCGGCGGTGGCGTGGTCGACCTGGCCCGGGGTGCATTCGTCGAAGATCATCACGATGTCCGAGTTCAGTACCTTCTGAATCTCCATCGACTTTTCCGGCGACAGGAACAGTTTGTCGCCGTTCACCGGGCTCTGGAAGGTGACGCCTTCCTCGGTGATCTTGTTCAGCGCCCCCAGGCTGAATACCTGGAAGCCGCCGGAATCGGTGAGGATGGGTTTGTCCCAGCCGATGAAGTCGTGCAGGCCGCCGAATTGCTCGATGATCTCCAGCCCTGGGCGCAGCCACAGGTGGAAGGTGTTGCCGAGGATGATCTGGGCGCCGATGTCGGTCAGCTCGTGCGGGCTCATCGCCTTCACCGAGCCGTAAGTGCCTACCGGCTGGAACACCGGGGTTTCCACGGTGCCGTGGTTCAGTTCCAGTGTGCCGCGGCGAGCGCCGCCGGAGGTCTTGTGTAGGGTAAACTTCAGCATGTGCTTGATATTAATCGCGAGATTTCTGAATTCAGCCGCGCAGTATACACCGCCGCACCGGGCTCTGCGCGGCGGCGGCTTGTCAGTGCCTGGATTTGCCGCTAGTATTGCCCCCCTAGACAACAGGCACGTAGCTCAGCTGGTTAGAGCACCACCTTGACATGGTGGGGGTCGTTGGTTCGAGTCCAATCGTGCCTACCAACAGAATTTCGCCGGAGAGTGACCATGGCTTTGCGAACTACCACCACCCGTATCTCGAAATGAGTTCGAGCCTACGGGTGTTTGCGTAAAGCGGAACACTCCTCAGCAAAAAAGTGCGGCTCAAGGCCGCACTTTTTTTTTGCCATTTTGAAAACTGTCCACCTTTGAGCTGGAGTTGCTATGCCTGACATTCGCCTGCCCGACGGTTCCATCCGTTCCTTCGACCAGCCGGTAACCGTGCATGAAGTGGCTGCGTCCATCGGCACCGGTCTTGCGCGCGCA
Source organism: Vogesella facilis (assembly GCF_042648525.1). NCBI lineage: Bacteria > Pseudomonadati > Pseudomonadota > Betaproteobacteria > Neisseriales > Chromobacteriaceae > Vogesella > Vogesella facilis. Next base: position 430,185 of record NZ_JBHRXN010000036.1, on the reverse strand, counting down.
GCGCTGGCTGGCCGTGTGGACGGCAAGCTGGTCGATACCTCGTACCGGATTGCGGCCAACGCCGACCTCGCCATCATCACCGACAAGGACGCCGACGGCCTGTCCATCATCCGTCACTCCACTGCCCACCTGCTGGCCTATGCGGTGAAGGAGCTGTTCCCAGAGGCGCAGGTCACCATCGGTCCGGAAATCGAAAACGGCTTCTACTACGATTTCGCCTACAAGCGCCCGTTCACCCCGGAAGACCTGGTGGCGATCGAGAAGAAGATGGCCGAGCTGGCGAAGAAGGACATCCCGGTGGAGCGTTACGAGCTGCCGCGTGACGAGGCCATTGCCTACTTCAAGAGCATCGGCGAGGCGTACAAGGCCGAGATCATCGCCTCCATCCCGCAGGGCGAGGTATTGAGCCTGTACCGCGAAGGCGAATTCACCGACCTGTGCCGCGGCCCGCACGTGCCGTCCACCGGCAAGCTCAAGGTGTTCAAGCTGATGAAGGTGGCCGGCGCCTACTGGCGTGGCGACAGCAACAACGAGATGCTGCAGCGCGTGTACGGCACCGCCTGGGCCAAGAAGGAAGACCTGGAGCAGTACCTGCACATGCTGGAGGAAGCCGAGAAGCGCGACCACCGCAAGCTGGGCAAGCAGCTGGACCTGTTCCACCTGCAGGACGAGGCGCCGGGCATGGTGTTCTGGCACCCGAAAGGCTGGCAGCTGTGGCAGAGCATCGAGCAGTACATGCGCAAAACGTTGGCCGCAGCCGGCTACCAGGAGATCCGCACCCCGATGGTGATGGACCGCGTGATGTGGGAGAAATCCGGGCACTGGGAAAACTACCGCGACGCGATGTTCACCACCGAGTCGGAAAAGCGCGACTACGCAGTGAAGCCGATGAACTGCCCGGGCCACGTGCAGGTGTTCAACGCCGGCCTGCGCTCCTACCGCGAGCTGCCGATGCGCCTGGCCGAGTTCGGCGCCTGCCACCGCAACGAGCCGTCCGGCGCGCTGCACGGCATCATGCGCGTGCGCGGCTTCGTGCAGGACGATGCGCACATCTTCTGTACCGATGACCAGATCATTGCCGAGGCCAAGGCCTTCAACGAACTGACCATGGCGGTGTACCAGCGCTTCGGCTTCGAGCAGGTGTCGGTAAAACTGAGCCTGCGCCCGGAAAAATACGCCGGCACCCTGGAAACCTGGGACCGCGCCGAGGAAGGCCTGCGCGAAGCGCTGCGCGCCTGCGGCATCGAATGGGAAGAGCTGCCGGGCGAGGGCGCGTTCTACGGCCCGAAGATCGAATACCACATCAAGGACGCGCTGGGTCGCTCCTGGCAGTGTGGCACCCTGCAGCTGGACTACGTGCTGCCGGAGCGCCTGGATGCCGAGTATGTGGCCGACGACAACAGCCGCAAGCGCCCGGTGATGCTGCACCGCGCGGTGCTGGGTTCGCTGGAGCGCTTCATCGGCATCCTGATCGAGAACCACGCCGGGGCCTTCCCGCTGTGGCTGGCGCCGGTGCAGATGGTGGTGATGAATATCACCAGCAACCAGGCCGAATATGCCGGCCAGGTGGCGGCAAAACTGCGCGAACACGGCTTCCGTGTCGATCTTGACTTGAGGAACGAAAAGATCGGCTATAAAATCCGCGAACACAGCCTGCAAAAGCTTCCATATCAAGTCGTTATCGGCGACAAGGAAATGGAAGGCGGCTTGGTGGCCGTGCGTGCCCGCGGTGAAGACCTGGGCCAGATGTCGGTGGACGCCTTTGTACAGCATTTGAACGCTGCGCTGGCACAACACTGATTGCCGTACGGCCAATTCGAATTTTTTAAGGAGTAACAGCTATAGCTCAGGAACGCGAATCGCGGATCAATGGCGAGATTACCGCTCGCGAAATCCGCCTGGTAGGTGAAGAAGGCGAACAGCTTGGCATCGTCAGCGTGCGTGAAGCACTGGCGCTGGCCGAGGAACGTGATGTGGATCTGGTGGAGATTTCTCCGACTGCCCAGCCGCCGGTATGCAAACTGATGGACTACGGTAAGTTCAAATACCAGCAGTCCAAGAAGAAGCATGAAGCCAAGCTGAAGCAGAAGCAGGTGCAGATCAAGGAAATCAAGTTCCGCCCGGGTACGGACGACGGCGACTACAACGTCAAGCTGCGCAACCTGATCCGTTTCCTGGGTGAAGGCGACAAGGCCAAGATCACCCTGCGTTTCCGTGGCCGTGAAATGGCGCACCAGGACATCGGTCTGGCTCTGCTCAAGCGAGTGGAGGCCGATCTGGCCGAAGTTGGCACCGTGGAACAGTTCCCGAAACTGGAAGGTCGCCAAATGGTCATGATGATTGCCCCGAAAAAGAAATAATCGGGTATAATCATTGACTTCCGCACGGCAGGCTCGCCTGCCGTGTTGGTTTTGTGGGCCGCAAGGCTTGCAACAAAAGCGTGACGCAGTGGTTTCAAGTGCCGATGGCCACCCTGTGTCTAATCTAACGAAAATTCAGCAGGAGATTTCCATGCCGAAGATGAAAACCAAGTCGAGCGCGAAAAAGCGTCTCAAAGTGCTGGGTAACGGCGGCGTTAAACGCTCCATGGCCTTCAAGCGTCACATCCTGACCAAGAAGACCACCAAGAGCAAGCGCCAGCTGCGCGGTACCACCATGGTACACGCTACCAACATGGCCTCTGTTCGCGCCATGATGCCCTACGCATAAGGAGACTGAATAAATGCCACGCGTAAAACGCGGTGTAACCGCACGTGCTCGTCACAAGAAAATCCTAGCCCTGGCGAAAGGCTATCGCGGCCGTCGCAAGAACGTCTATCGCATCGCCAAACAGGCGGTGATGAAAGCCGGTCAATATGCATACCGCGACCGTCGTCAGAAAAAGCGTCAGTTCCGTCAACTGTGGATTGCTCGTATCAACGCAGCTGCTCGTGAAAACGGCCTGCCGTACAGCAAGTTCATGAACGGTCTGAAAAAGGCTCTGATCGAAATCGACCGTAAGGTCCTGGCCGACCTGGCCGTGTTCGACAAGCCGGCCTTTGCTCTCATCGTTGAGAAAGCAAAAGCAGCCCTCGCTTAATCGCAGGACACCTGAAAGGGAGGCTGATGCCTCCCTTTTTTTTCGGTTTGATTGCAGAAAGCTGATTCGAGCGGCCAACGTTCCGGTCAGTTTTCTGGACGCTACTGGTGCGACACATGAACAATGTTGACGTGATTCTGAAGGAAGGTCTGGTGGCGCTCGACGCCGTGACGGACCTGGTGGAACTGGAACAGGTCAAGGCCCGTTATCTCGGCAAGAGTGGCGCCATGACCGAACTGCTCAAGCAGCTGGGCAAACTGTCGCCGGAAGAGCGCAAGAGCGCCGGCGCCGCCATCAATGCTGCCAAGCAGGCATTCGAGAGCCGTCACAACGAAGTGCGCGACGGCATCAACAACGCCAAGCTGGAACAGCAGTTGGCCGCAGAGGCACTGGACGTGTCGCTGCCGGGCCGCGGTGCCCAGCCGGCCGGCCTGCACCCGGTGACGCTGACGCTGGAACGCATTACCGAGCTGTTCTCCAGCCTGGGCTTTGCCGTGGCCGACGGCCCGGAAATCGAAACCGATTTCCATAACTTCCAGGCGCTGAACATTCCGGAAAACCACCCGGCCCGCGCCATGCAGGACACCTTCTACGTGGAAGGCGGCGACGTGCTGCGCACGCATACCAGCCCGATCCAGGTGCGCTACATGCTGGACAACCAGCCGCCGATCAAGATCGTGGCCCCGGGCCGCGTGTACCGCGTGGATTCCGACGCCACCCACTCGCCGATGTTCCACCAGATGGAAGGCCTGTGGATCGACCGCGACGTGAGCTTTGCCGATCTGAAGGCCACCGTTACCGACTTCCTGCGCCGCTTCTTCGAGCGTGACGACCTGCAGGTGCGTTTCCGCCCGTCCTTCTTCCCGTTCACCGAGCCGTCCGCCGAGATCGACGTGCTGGGCGAGCGCGGCTGGCTGGAAGTAGGCGGCTGCGGCATGGTGCACCCTAACGTACTGCGCAATGTGAACATCGACCCGGAACAGTTCACCGGCTTTGCCTTCGGCATCGGCCTGGACCGCTTCGCCATGCTGCGTTACGGCGTCAACGACCTGCGCCTGTTCTTCGAGAACGATCTGAACTTCCTCAAGCAATTCAACTGAGCGCGCGGAGACTGAGCAATGCAATTTTCCGAACAATGGCTGCGTAGCCGCGTTAATCCGTCGCTGACCACCGACGAGCTGTCCTACCTGCTGACCATGGCAGGCCTGGAAGTGGAAGAAGTACAGCAGGCCGCGCCGGCCTTCAGCGGCGTGGTGATTGCCGAAGTAAAGGAATGCGAGAAGCACGAAAACGCCGACCGCCTGCGCGTCACCAAGGTGGACGCCGGCACCGGCGAGCTGATCCAGATCGTGTGCGGCGCACCCAACGTGGCGGTGGGCGTAAAGATTCCGTGCGCGCTGCCGGGTGCCGTGCTGCCGGGCGATTTCAAGATCAAGCCGACCAAGATGCGCGGCGTGGAGTCCGGCGGCATGCTGTGCTCCGGCAAGGAACTGGGCGTGCCGGACGAGGCTGACGGCTTGCTGCTGCTGCCGGCCGACGCGCCGGTAGGTCAGAGCATCCGCGACTACCTGGGGCTGGACGACGCGCTGTTCACCCTGAAGATCACCCCCAACCGCGCTGACTGCCTGTCGCTGCGCGGCATCGCCCGCGAAGTGGCCGCGCTCACCGGCGCGCCGCTGGCACCGCTGGCCATCGACGCCGTGGCACCGCAGTGCGACGACAAGCGCGCTATCCGCATCGATGCGGCCAACGCTTGCGGCCGCTACATCGGTCGCGTCATCAAGGGCGTCAATGCCGCCGCCGCTACCCCGGAATGGATGCAGCGTCGTCTGGAACGCTCCGGCCTGCGCCCGATTTCCGCCATCGTCGACATCACCAACTACGTGCTGCTGGAACAGGGTCAGCCGATGCATGCCTTCGATCTGGCCAAGCTGGATGGCGGCATCAACGTGCGCTTTGCCCGTGATGGCGAAAAGCTGGTGTGCCTGAACGAAAAAGAAGTGGCGCTGACGCCGGAACTGCTGGTGATCGCCGATGACAGCAAGCCGCTGGCCATTGCCGGCATCATGGGCGGGCTGGAAAGCGGCGTTACCACCGCAACCAGCGACATCTTCTTCGAAAGCGCGTTCTTCAACCCGGACACCATCGCCGGCAAGGCGCGTGAGCTGGGCTTCGGCTCCGACTCCTCCTACCGCTATGAGCGCGGCGTGGACTTCATGCTGCAGCAGGAAGCCATCGAGCGCGCCACTGTGCTGACGCTGGAAATCTGCGGCGGCGAAGCCGGCCCGCTGGTGGAAACCGTGGCCGAGCTGCCGGCGCGCAACCGCGTGCAGGTGCGCACCGCACGCGTGGCCAAGGTACTGGGCGTAACGTTGGCCGCAGAGCAGATCGCCGCCATCTTTACCCGCCTGGGCTTTGCCTTCGACGCAGTGGAAGACGGTTTCGTGGTCGAGGCGCCGAGCTTCCGCTACGACATCGCCATCGAAGAAGACCTGATCGAGGAAATCGCCCGTGTCTACGGTTACGACGCGATTCCATCCGACGCGCCACGTGCGCGCCTGGCCATGCTGCCGCAGCCGGAAACCCTGCGCCCGCGCAGCGAAGTGCGCCGCCTGCTGGTCGGCCGTGACTTCCAGGAAATCGTCAGCTACGCCTTCGTGGAAGAAAAGTGGGAGCGCGACTTCGCCGGCAACAGCGACCCGGTGCGCCTGCAGAACCCGATCGCCAGTCAGATGAGCGTGATGCGCTCCAGCCTGATCGGCGGCCTGGTGGACGTGCTGGTGGGCAACCTCAACCGCAAGCACAACCGCGTGCGCGTGTTCGAGATCGCCCGCGTGTTCCTGAAACAGGCCGACGGCAGCGTACAGCAGCCGGAGCGCGTCGCCGGCCTGGCTTATGGCAGCCGCGTGGACGAGCAGTGGGCCAGCAAGGCCGAGCGCGTGGATTTCTACGACGCCAAGGCCGATGTGGAGGCCCTGCTGCACCCGCGCGTGGCCGAATATCGCAAGGGCGAGCATCCGGCATTCCATCCGGGCCGCTGTGCCGAGGTGGTACTGGATGGCGCCGTGGTGGGCCATGTGGGCGAACTGCACCCGCGCTGGGTGCAGGCTTACGGCCTGAACACCGCGCCGGTGCTGTTCGAACTGGCGGCCGAGGTGGTGGAACAGAGCCGCCGCGTGGCTGTGCAGCCGGTGAGCAAGTTCCAGCCGGTGCGCCGCGACCTGGCGCTGGTGGTGGCCGAGGAGGTTACCCTGGCCAGCCTGCAGCAGGCGATGCTGGCCGCCGCGCCGGAAGCGGTACGCGAACTGGCACTGTTCGACGTGTACCGCGGCAAGGGCGTGGAGGAGGGCAAGAAGAGCCTGGCGCTGCGCATCATCCTGCAGGCACAGGATCGCACCCTGGTGGACGAGGAAGTGGAGCAGGGCGTGGCCGCCATGCTGGCTGCCGCCCAGGCCTGCGGCGCCGAACTGCGCGCCTGAGCGCGGCCGTCCCGATTGTTATCTGTTAAGCCACCCGCGCGGTGCGGGTGGCGAGTTCAAGCATCTGATTTGTAGTGAGGAATTGTCATGACTTTGACCAAGGCCGAGTTGGCCGATTTGCTGTTCGATAAAGTGGGTCTGAACAAGCGCGAAGCCAAAGACATGGTGGAATCTTTTTTTGAAGAAATCCGTGCCACGCTGGAATCCGGTACCAGCGTAAAACTGTCCGGTTTCGGCAATTTCCAGTTGCGCGACAAGCCGCAGCGTCCGGGGCGCAACCCGAAAACCGGCGAAGAGATTCCCATCACTGCCCGCCGCGTGGTAACTTTCCACGCTAGCCAGAAACTCAAGGGAATGGTTGAACTCTATCATGCCGACAAACAAGGCTGAGCTGCCGCCGATCCCGGCCAAGCGCTACTTCTCCATTGGTGAGGTCAGCGAGCTGACCGGTGTCAAACAGCACGTGCTGCGCTACTGGGAGCAGGAGTTCTCCGAGCTGCGCAATGTGACCCGTCGTGGCAACCGCCGCTACTACCAGCATGCCGAAGTGCTGCTGGTGCGCCGCATTCGCGAGCTGCTTTATGACGATGGTTTCACCCTGCACGGCGCACGTCAGCGGCTGTCCAGCGATGAGCCGGCGCCGATGACCGCGCAGCAGGTACGGGCGGAACTGCAGTCGCTGGTGGATTGGCTGGATATCTCGCTTGGCAAGAATTGATTCATTGCCTATAATTGTGCCCTCTTTCGTCGGGGCGTAGCGCAGCCTGGTAGCGCACCTGCATGGGGTGCAGGGGGTCGGAAGTTCGAATCTTCTCGCCCCGACCAAAGAACCCGTTTCAGCCAAAAAAGCCATCCACTCGGATGGCTTTTTTGCGTTCGCGTGTTTTATTGCTGGCGGCGGATTATTACGGCCGGCCACTTGCCGTCTTTTTGCCAATCAATGTCACGGCCTGCGCATTTATATTCGGCATGCCGCATACTTTCCCGTCTGAGGGTAATGCTTGAATCGGAGGCCAATATGAAGCACTGGTTGTGTGCGGTAACGCTGGCGGTGCTGCCGCTGCTGGCGCAGGCGGAAAAAGTGGGCGATGTATCTACTGCCTTCAAGCTGATCGGGTCCAATCACAAGATCGTGGTGGAGGTGTTCGACGACCCGCTGGTGGCCGGGGTGAGCTGCTACCTGTCGCGCGCCAAGACCGGCGGCGTGTCCGGCGCGCTGGGGCTGGCGGAGGACAAGGCCGAGGCGTCGGTGGCTTGCCGCCAGGTGGGCACCGTCGCCTTCAAGGGGCCGCTGCCGCAGGAGGACGAGGTGTTCACCGAGCGCGCGTCGATCCTGTTCAAGCATGTGCGCGTGGTGCGCATGGTGGATGCCCGCCGCAACACGCTGGTGTACCTGGTGTATTCCGACCGCCTGATCGACGGCAGCCCGAAGAACAGTGTTACCGCGGTGCCGGTGCCGGCGGCAATGAAGATTCCGCTCAAGTAAGGCTTGCGGCCAACCCTGGCCGATGAAAAACCGCCCTGGCGCTCATCGCGGCAGGGCGGTTTTGTTTTATGGCCGGGACAAGGTTGGCCGCATGCTGTCTCAGACCGTGAAGGAGAAGCTGCGCAGGGTATACGGCTGCTCGCCCAGCTGCGCTTCGCGCCGCGCCAGGGTGACCACCTGTTCGTGCTGCGGCGAGCGCTCGCACACCGGGTCCAGCGTGTTGGCGCTGCCGGCCAGCGCCAGCGCCTGGCAGCGGCAGCCGCCGAAGTCGCGTTCCTTGTGCTCGCAGCCACCGCAGGGTTCCGGCATCCAGGCCGTGCCGCGGTAGGCGGCAAAGGCCGGCGACTCGTACCAGGCGGCGTGCAGGGTGCTGTGCGGCACGCGTGGGAACTGCAGGTGCGCCAGCGTCTGCGCTGCGTGGCAGGGCAGCAGGGTGCCGTCCGGCATCACGTTGAGGAAGCGCTGCGCCCAGCCGCCCATGCAGGCCTTGGGACGACGCGCGTAGTAGTCGGGGATCACGTAGTCGATCACCATGCGGCCGCGGCTACGCTCGCGCCACTGCGTCACGGTGGCGGTCATCGCGTCCAGCTGCGCCTCGCTGGGAATCAGCGCCGCGCGGTTCTGCAGCCCCCAGCCGTAGTACTGGGTGTTGGCCACTTCCACGCGGGCGATGCCGTGCTGGTCGGCGTAGTGCAGCATGGCGTTCAGCTCGTGGGCATTGCTGCGGGTGATGACGAAGTTCAGCGTCAGCGCCAGCCCGCTTTGCTGCACCAGCGCCAGCGCCGCCTGTTTTTTCGCCACGCCGCCGCGAAAGCCGGACAGCCGATCCGCCTGCGCGTCCTCCAGCCCCTGGAAACTCAGCTGTACGTGATTGAGGCCGGCGGCCTGCAATGCGGCCAACCTTGGTGCATCCAGCAGCACGCCGGAGGTGATCAGGTTGCTGTACAGCCCCAGCTCGCTGGCGTAGGCCACCAGCTCGGTGAGGTCGCTGCGCGCCATCGGCTCGCCGCCGGAAAAATGCACCTGTAGCATGCCCATGTCGGCGGCCTGGCGCAGCACCTCGCGCCAGCCGGCGGTGTCCAGCTCGTGGCTGGCCGGAGTGAGCGCCAGCGGGTTGGAACAGTAGGCGCAGCGCAGCGGGCAGCGGTGAGTGAGTTCCAGCAGGATGGCCAGTGGCGGTTCCAGCTGGCCTGTGGCGGTGGTATCAGTCGCGGTGGTATCAGTCATGGCGCAGAAAACCTTTCTCGCTCATGGTGGTGAACAGCGTCAGCACGTCCTGCTGCACGGTGTCCAGCGGTGCGGCGAATTCTGCGGCCAACCCTTCGCACAGCTGGCCGATGTTGACGCCGGCGCTGCGCTCCAGGCACAGCCGCGCCAGCTCGTCGATGATCAGCATGCGCTCCGGCCCCAGCAGCACCCAGCGCTGGCGTACCTTGTCGTGCTGCAGCCGGGTGCCGGGGGCGAGGCGCACGCTGTCGGTGAGGCTCAGCATGGTGGCTGCGCCGGATCGAAGGCGCCGGGCGGGATCATGCCGGGGGCCACGTAGGCGCTGTACAGCGCGTCCAGCTGCGCCCACAGCACATTGCACTTGAAGGTCAGCGCGTCCAGCACGCCCTGCTGCTCGGCGACAGTCAGCGCATGGCGCTTGATGTAGTCCAGCGCGAAGTCGGCATCGCGCGGCGCCTGCGTCAGGCGGCGGCGGAAGTAGGCCAGCACCTTGTCGTCGATGAAGTCGTAGTTTTCCAGCAGCCCGACGATGCGCTCGCGGTGGATGGCCGGGGCGAACAGTTCGGTGAGGCAGGAGGCTACCGCCACCACCGGCGGCTGGCGGGCGACGAAGTCCACGTAGGCTTCTACCGCATACACGGTGGCCGGCAGCGCGCCCTGGCGCGAGATCACGTAATCGCGCGGCAGGCCCAGGCCGTCGGTGAGCACCAGCCAGCGCTCGATGCCGCCTTCCTCGTCGCCGTAGCCGTCGTGGTCGAGGATGCGTTGCACCCATTCGCGGCGCAGCTCGCGGTCGTGGATGCGGCTGATCAGCGCCGCGTCCTTGCGCGGAATCGCCGCCTGGTAGCAGTAGCGGTTCAGCGCCCAGGCCTGTACCTGGCCGAAGTTCAGCTTGCCACCGTGCAGCAGGTGGTGGAAGGGATGCAGGTTGTGATAGCGCGCGTGGCCGATGGTCCGCAGCGCGTCTTCCAGTTCCGCCGGCGACAGCGGGGCAGTGAGTGGCTTATTCAACGCTGAACTCCATGCCGTCGTGCGCCAGCTGCCAGCCGGCGGCGGCAATGGCGGCGCGCTCGGGGCTGTGCGGCAACAGGACGGGGTTGCTGTTGTTGATGTGGATGAAGCGCTTGCCGGCCAGCGGCACGTCGCGCCACAGCGCGATGCTGCCGGCCGCGCCGCTCATCGGCAGGTGGCCCATGCGCGCGGCGGTCTTGTTGCCAAGGCCGGCGCGGATCATCTCGTCGTCGGTGTAGGTGGTGCCGTCGAACAGCAGGCTGTCGCCGGGGCGCAGCCGTGCCTTGATGGCATCCGGCAGCGCGGCACAGCCTGGCAGGTAGATCAGTCGCCCCACGCTGTCGGTGGTGGAAAGCGCCAGGCCGATGGTGTCTTCCGCCACGCTGCCAAAGTTGGCCGCAGCCGGGTCTTCCAGCCACAGCGCCACCTTGCCGGGAATGGTGAAGGCTTCCACCCGCACGCCGCTGTCGCTGCCGTCGGCAGTCAGCACCGGCTGCAGCTCATCCAGTGCCAGCGCGCGGCGCGGTACCAGCTGCCGATCCAACACATTGAACACCGCGTTGGCGGCGAGGATGCCCTGCACGCGGCCGGTGGCGTACAGCGCGAACGGCTCGGCCTCGCGCAGCGACAGCAGGCCGGCGATGTGGTCGACATCGGCATTGGTCAGCAGCACCGCCTGCAGCGGGGTGGAACGTGGAAAGTGTTGCGGTTGCAGCGCCGGCACGGCGGCCAGCTGCTGGCGGATGTCGGGCGAAGCGTTGATCAAGACCCAGCGCGCGCCATCGGCCGAGACGGCGATGGAGGATTGCGTCTGCGCTGCCAGCCGGCCGTCACGGGCGGCGCGGCAGGCATCGCAGGCGCAATTCCATTGCGGCAGACCGCCTCCGGCCGCCGCGCCCAGCACGATGACGCGCAACATGGTGGCCGCCTCAGCGCTCGGCGCACATGTAGCAGTTGATCTCGCAGCCGAGCGAAACTTCGATCACTTGCGGGGTTGTCCAGGTACGCATGGTGAATCCTCCTGTTGGATAACGAATGCCGGGATGGCCAGCTCACTATAAGAAGCTGGCCGCGCCGGGAGAATGCGACTTTAGTCGCAGGCTTGGCCGCGGCGCGGCAGATAAAAAAACACCCGCCGTAGCGGGTGCCAAAAGGCCCGAATCTGGCCGCCCGGAGGAGGTGGGCGGTGGCAGCGGGGGGCTGCCGTTCGGGGCCGGGGTGATCGGGGCGGCCTCAGCGGCCATCCACGGCCGGTAGCGCCGCCTGCTCGTAGCGGCCATACAGGAAGCCGACGCTGCGGCGCCATTCGTCGCGCGCCTCGGCCCAGGCGGCGAACTCGGCCGGCAGCGGCAGCGCCATTACCTCGTTGGGCGTCAGCCCGCGCTCTGCCGCCGCGCGCAGGCTGGCATCCAGCCATTGCAGGTAGCGGCGCGTGGCGCGGATCGGTGCCGCATCGCGGCTGGGCGGGCCGTGGCCCGGCACCAGCAGCGTGAACGGCAGCGCCTCTAGCCGCTGCAGTGCCGCCAGCCAGTCGGCGATGCTGGCATTGGGCAGCGTCGGGGTGCGGCCATTGAACACCTGGTCGATGGCATACAGCACGCCGCTGGTGTGGTCGAACACCGCGATGTCGGACTGGGTATGGCCGGGCACGGCGATGAACTCCAGCCGGTGGCCGCCGATGTCGCGCAGGCCGGTGGTCAGCGGCGCGGTGGGCAGCTGCACCTCGGTGCCCTGCATGCGCTCGCCCACCAGCCGGTACAGGTTCTCGGCCAGCCCTTCCGCCTCGGTGCGCAACATGCTGCTGGTGCGCTCGTCGGCGCGGATCGGCACATCGCGGAACGCCTGGTTGCCGAGGAAATGGTCCGGGTGCTTGTGGGTGATGATCAACTCGTGCACCGCCTGGCCGGTGGTGCGCTCGATCACCCGGCGGTACTGCTCGCCAAAGGCGCGCGACGGGCCGCTGCCGAGCACCACCACGCCGGCCTTGGTGGCGATAAAGGCGGTGTTGACCAGAAAGCCGCCGTTGGCGGCGCTGAAGTAGCCGGTATCGGCGACCACCACCCAGCTGTCCGCCGCAACCTGCTGCGGCTGGATCGGGTAGTCCTGCGCCTGAGCGACAGGGGCCAGCAGGGCCAGCCACAGGCAGCAACGTTGGCCGCAGACTCTCATGGTTGCTCCTGCAGGCGGCCGTGATAGAAGTTGCCATCGCTGTCGCTGGCGCTGACTTGCAGCGGGCCGGGTGCGGGCGACGCCAGCTGCAGGGTGAACAGCGGGTTTTCCGCCAGCGGCGGCTGCAGCGCCAGCTCGGCCAGCGGCTGGCCGGCGGCGTCGCTCAGCCGCAGCGTGTCGAGGTGAAAGCGCGGCGTGTTGCCCACCAGCCCGGTATCCATCGGGTGCATGATGCGCAGGCGGATGCGCTGCCGGGCGTCCTGCTGCCAGACGCGGCCATACAGCCGGCCCAGCAGCGTGCCCCAGTCGGTGCTGTTGCGGGTGGCGGTGGGCAGTGCGCAGCCGCCGCCGGGGGCGTCCACCAGCTGGCCGCCGACATGCCACACGCCGTCGGCGGTGCGGGCGGCGGCGCGCACCGGCGTGGCCTGGTTGACGCGCATCGCTACCGCAAACACAGGCTGCAGCCGCAGCGGGCGCATGCGCAGCGCCAGCGGCAAGGGGTTGTAATCGGCAAACAGCAGCAGCTCGTCCACTTGCCCCAGCGCGCTGGCATCCACGCTCACCGGCACGCGCTGGCCGTCCTCCACCTGCCGCGGCAGGCTGACCTTGACGCGGTCGTCGAACACCGCCGGCTGGCCCTGCAGCACGGTGCGCTGCATCACCTCCCACATCACCGAGTGCAGCGGGTCGGCGGCCTGGTCGGCGGCGCGGGCGGCCTGCGGCAGCAGGCACAGCAGCGCCAGCAGCATGGCGTTGCGGCCAACGTTGGCCGCAGTTTGCCTGGCATCAGGGCTGCGCCAGGCGGCGGCGGGCAGTGTGCGGGGTGTCATGGCGCTCAGCATGCGGCGGCTCAATGCTCGTCCGGCGGACGATAGCTGGTGTGGTAACGCTGGAACATCGCCGCCAGCTGGCCGCTGGCGCGCAGCTCGGCCAGCGCATCGCTGACCGCCCAGGCCAGATCGCGCAGGCTTTCCTTGGTGGCCATGCCCACTTCCCAGCTGGCCTTGCGCAGTCCCGGCGTCTGCGGCTGGCCCAGCTGCCACTGGCCGCCGCGCAGCAGCCATTCCAGCTCGCTTTGCGTGCCGAACGTAGCCGTGGCACGGCCGTCCTGCAGCGCGGCGCTGGCGGCGGCCGGGGTGGGGTAGTGCTGCAGCTGGCCGCGCAGGCGGCCGGCCTGCAGTGCCGACAGGTACAGGTCGGCCAGGCTGTCGTTTTCCACCGCGATTTTTTCCGTGCCGATCTGCCAGCTGGAGGCCGGCACGCTGCTGCCGGCCCACGCCAGCTGTTCGCGGTAGTAGGCGCCGAACAGGAAGGCGTTGTCGTTGCGCCGCGCCAGCTCCGCATCGAACGGCACATGCAGCATCAAATCGGCGGTGCCGCCGCCGAGGTAATGGCCTTTCCACACCGCGTTGCGCAAGTCGCCGTCGACATCGTCGGCCGGGGTCAGCGGCATGAAATTCACCGTCAGCCCCAGCTTCTTGCCGATGGCGCGCGCCAGTTCGACATCGATGCCGCCCAGCTCGCCGTCGTGCACGAAGGAGAATGGCGGGAAGTCGCGATACACCGCCACCCGCAGCACGCCGCCGGCTTTCAGGTCGTCCAGGTTGGCCGCACGGGCGGCCGGTAGCGCGAGCAACGGGGCCAGCAGCAGCGCGGCCAACAGCTGACGGCGACGCATGGCCTTACTCCTGGTGCACGGTGTCGAGCCAGGAGCGGATCGCCCAGGCCGCTTCCTGCGACAGGATGCCCTCGAACGGCGGCATGTAGGTGACGCCGTTGCGGATGGAGCCGAAGCGGAAGCGACCCTGCAGGATGGCGTCGCCTTCCTCGCCTTCCGGCAGCTTGCGCAAATCCGGGGCGATGCCGCCGGAGATGGCGTCGATGCCGTGGCAGCGCGCGCAGTTCTGCGCGAAGGCGGAATGGCCGATGCGGATGGCTTCCGGGTTGCCGCGGTAGGGGTTGACGTCCAGCCAGTCCGGGCCGAGTTTTTTCAGATTGCCGGTATCCACCGGCTGCGGGGTCACATCGCCATGGGCGCCGGCCAGGCCGGACAGGGTCAGGCTGCCGGCACAGGCCAGCAGGGTCAGGGTAAGCAGGCGGCGGGTAACGGCTTTCATGGGATGTTTCCTTGTTGCGCGGTGGTGGGGGAATCCTTGGCCAGTGTGGCCAGTTCTGCATCGCTGAACAGGCGCGAGCGGGTGATGAAGCGCACGCCTTCCGGCGCCTCCACCGAGAAACTCGAGCCCCGACCGGGTACCAGGTCGATGGTCAGGTGAGTGTGTTGCCAGTATTCGTACTGAAAGGCGCTCATGTAGAACGGTGCGCCGGCGATCTCGCCCAGCAGCACGTCCTGTCCGCCGAGGTGGAATTCGCCCTGCGGGTAGCACATCGGCGCGCTGCCGTCGCAGCAGCCACCGGATTGATGAAACATCAGCGGGCCGTGGCGTGCGGTAAGCATGTGCACCATGTCGGCGGCTGCGGGGGTGATATCGACGCGGCTGACCATGTGAGCCTCCGTGGCCAGGCACCGTGGTGCCTTGCAGCTGGGTGGAAGGGACAGCGGTTGGCCGCAAGGGCCGGCCGCCGTGGGGTTCAGCAAGCAGTGGCGGAGGAGCCAGCGGGGGATGCAGCCAAGCTGTCCGGAGACAGACCGGCCGTTACGCGGTGCTCATCCTGCCAAACCTGCGGTGAGGTGCATTGCGTGCGGGTCGCCGCTGGGGCGGGAAGCGCCGCGGTAGCAGTGCTACCGCCAGCATCCCGGCGCCAGTTGCGGCCTGTGCAGCGGCACGGGTAACTGCAAACCAAATCTGCGGTGACGTGCGTCGCGAGCGGGTCGCCGCTGGTGCGAGAAGCGCAGCGGTACAAGTGGTACCGCGAGCATCACAGCGCCGGCCCCGGCCGCACATCAGCACGGTTAACTTCGTAAGTCTGCGGTGGCGTGCGTCGCGAGCGGGTCGCGGCTGGGGCGGGAAGCGCAGCGGTACAAGTGCTACCGCGAGCACCCCGGCGCCGGCCCCGGCCCGTGCAGCAGCACGCCAACCAGACTCCGAGCGAGTAAGCATTCGTGGCGAGCGGCTCAAGGTCGCGGCGAGAAGCACAGCGGTACAGCTGGTACCGCGAGCATCACAGCCGCGAGATTGCGCCGCGCAGCAGAATGCTTGCCGCTCAGAAGAAGCCCAGCGCGTTGGGGCTGTAGCTCACCAGCAGGTTCTTGGTCTGCTGGTAGTGGTCCAGCATCATCTTGTGGGTTTCGCGGCCGATACCGGACTTCTTGTAGCCACCGAACGCGGCGTGCGCCGGGTACAGGTGGTAGCAGTTGGTCCATACACGGCCGGCCTTGATGCCGCGGCCCATGCGGTAGGCCAGCGAGCCGTCGCGGGTCCATACCCCGGCACCCAGGCCGAAGCTGGTGTCGTTGGCCAGTTGCAGCGCTTCCTCGCGGGTCTTGAAGGTGGTTACCGCCACTACCGGCCCGAAGATTTCTTCCTGGAACACGCGCATCTTGTTGTGGCCGGCCAGGATGGTCGGTTCCACGTAGTAGCCGCCGGCCAGCTCGCCACCCAGCTCGGCGCGGCGGCCACCGGTCAGCACTTCGGCGCCTTCCTGACGGCCGATGTCGATGTAGGACAGGATCTTGTCCAGCTGCTCGGCGGAAGCCTGGGCGCCGATCATGGTGCTCATGTCGTACGGGTTGCCCTGTTTGATGGCCTTCACACGGGCCACGGCACGCTCGATGAAGGCGTCGTAGATGGATTCCTGCACCAGCGCGCGGCTCGGGCAGGTGCACACTTCACCCTGGTTCAGCGCGAACATGGCGAAGCCTTCCAGTGCCTTGTCGAAGAACTCGTCGTCGGCGTTCATCACGTCTTCGAAGAAGATGTTCGGCGACTTGCCGCCCAGCTCCAGCGTGACCGGAATGATGTTTTCGGACGCGTACTGCATGATCAGGCGGCCGGTGCTGGTTTCACCGGTGAAGGCCACCTTGTTGATGCGGGTGTTGGTGGCCAGCGGCTTGCCGGCTTCCAGGCCGAAACCGTTCACCACGTTCAGCACGCCCGGCGGGATCAGGTCGCCGATCAGCTCCATCAGCACCATGATCGCCATCGGGGTCTGCTCGGCCGGCTTCAGCACCACGCAGTTGCCGGCGCCCAGGGCCGGGGCCAGTTTCCAGGCGGCCATCAGCAGCGGGAAGTTCCACGGAATGATCTGACCCACCACGCCCAGCGGCTCGTGGAAGTGATAGGCGATGGTGTTCTCGTCGATCTCGCTCAGGCTGCCTTCCTGGGCCCGCACGCAGCCGGCGAAGTAGCGGAAGTGGTCGATGGCGAGCGGGATGTCGGCGGCGTTGGTCTCACGCAGCGGCTTGCCGTTGTCGGCGGTTTCCACCGCGGCGATGAACGGTGCGTATTGTTCCAGGCGGTCGGCGATGCGCAGCAGCACGTTGGCACGCTCGGTCGGCGAGCTGCGGCCCCAGCGGTCGGCGGCATTGTGGGCGGCATCCAGTGCCAGTTCGATGTCTTCGGCGGTGGAACGGGCGATCTCGCACAGCGGCTGGCCGGTCACCGGGCTCAGGTTGGTGAAGTACTGGCCGCGTACCGGGGCCACCCACTTGCCACCAATGAAGTTGTCGTACTGGCTGCGCAGCGGGATGGTGTTCTGGATTGCATTCAGGGTCTGTTGCAACATGATTTCCTCCGGGTTCTGGTGACGTGCCGGCAATGTGATCTCTGGCCTGGCAGTGATTGCATTGTGCGAAGCGAACGGAGGTTCCACCATGCTACTTTGGTCGCAGATCCAGGCGGGGCGGGGCTTGGCGGGGAGGAGTGGGTGGCACGGGTTGCGGCCAACCCGTGCCGTGCTGGCAGTGCCGCCGCTGGCGGCGGGCGGGTTCAGGGGTTGGCCGCAGCCTGGGTCAGGTGCGCCAGCAGCGTGCGCAGCCGCGCCGGGCGCACCGGCTTGCCCAGCCACGCCCAGCCGCCGTCGTCGGCCAGCTGGCGCACTTCGTCGCTGCGGTCGGCGGTGATCAGCGCCGCCGGCAGCGCGCGCCCCAGGTAGTGGTTCACGCTGCGGATGGCATCCACGCCGGTGGCGCCGTGGTCGAGGTGGTAATCGGCCAGAATCGCGTCCGGCACCACGTTCTGCTGCTGCAGCAGCGCGATCGCCTCACTGGCGGAGGCGGCGGGCAGCGGCCGGTAGTGCCAGTCGCTCAGCAGCGTGCACATGCCTTCTAGGATGCTGGCCTCGTTGTCGATCAGCAGGATGGTGGCGCCCTGGCGCTGCGGCGGCAGCGCCTGCGGCGGCGGCGCTTCGGCCGGTGGTGCGATGGCCACCGCGGCGGCGTCGCCATACGGCACCACCACGCCGAACAGCGAGCCGCGGCCGAACTGCGAGCGCACCACGATGCGGTGCCCCAGCCGCCGCGCCAGCCGGCTGACGATGGCGAGGCCGAGGCCCATGCCCTTGGCGCCCAGGCTGTGGTGTTCCGGCAGGCGCTGGAATTCCTGGAACACCAGGGCCAGTTTTTCGGTGGGGATGCCCAAGCCCTGATCCCACACCCCGATCAGCAGCCCGTCCGGCTGCGGCCGGCAGCCCAGCAGGATGCCGCCCTGGCGGGTGTAGCGGATGGCGTTGGACAGGAAGTTGCGGATCACCCGCCCCAGCAGCACCCAGTCGCTGTGCACGATGGCGCGGCCGGCGTGCAGTTGCAGGCGCAGTGATTTGGCCTCCGCCAGTGGGCCGAACTCTTCCGCCACCTGCTCCAGCAGGCTGGCTACCGGGAAGTGGCGCAGCTCGGTTTCCACCGCGCCGGCATCCAGCCGCGAGATTTCCAGCAGGGTGTTGATCAGGTCGTCCACCGCCTCCAGCGCGGTGCCGGTCTTGTCCACCAGCGGCCGCGCGGTGGGCGACAGCGCCTGCCCGGCCAGCGAGGCGAGGAACAGCCGCGCCGCGTTCAGCGGCTGCAGCAGGTCGTGGCTGGCGGCGGCAAAGAAGCGCGTCTTGCTGTGCTGCGCGTCCTCGATGGTGCGGATCGCTTCGCGCAGGCGGCCGTTGGCCACCGACAGCTCGGCGGTGCGCTCCTCCACCCGCACTTCCAGTTGTTCCTTGGCCTGTTGCAGCGCCTGCGCGGCATGGCGGCTCTCGGTGATGTCCTGGATCAGCGCGAAGAAGCCCAGCACGCTGCCGTCGGCAGCAAAGTGCGGGATGAAGGTGGCGCGCGCGAACTCGATGTGCTGGCGCGGCGCCGGCAGCGTCAGCTCGAACACCGAGGCCTCGCCGGCCAGCGCCTTCTCCACGTAGTGGCGGCGCACGTCGAACAGCTCCGGCCCCAGCACCTCGCGCATGGTGCGGCCGTTGATCTCGGAGCGCGGCATGCCGAACCAGCTCTCGTAGCCGAGGTTGGTGAAGCGGTAGATCTGCTGGTTGTCGACGTAGGCGATCAGCGCCGGCATGGCGTCGGTCACCAGCCGGATCTTGGCCTCGCTGTCGCGCAGCGCCTGCTCGGCCTGCTTGCGTTCGCTGATGTCGGCATAGCTCATCACGAAGCCGCCGCCCGGCATCGGGTTGTACTGCACTTCCAGCGTCAGCCCGGCCGGGGTGGCGTGCTCCAGCGTGCCGCCCAGCGGGCAGCAGCGCGCCCATTCCGCCAGCTGGCCGGCTTCCAGCTCGGCCTGCGTCGGCTGCGTCAGCTCGACGAAGCGCTGGTTCCATTCCATCAGCCGGCCGTCGCGGTCGAACACCGCAATGCCCTGGCGGATGCTGTTCATGGTGGCGTGCAGCAGCTGCGAGTGTGCCGCCAGGTCGCGCTCGCGCAGCAGAGTTTCCTGGCGCTTGATCTCGCTGATGTCGGTGTAGATCGCCACCCGGCCGCCGCCGGCGATCTGCCGCTCGCTCACCCGCTGCCAGCTGCCGTCGCTCATCGCCAGGATCAGACTGTCCTGCGCCGCCTGCTGCTGCGCCAGGCGCATGGCGATCCAGCCCTCCGGATCGGCCTCGGCATCGCGGATCAGCCGCGCCGCCACCGCCGCGCGCACCAGCTGCTCGAACGGCAGGCCGGGGGCGATCAGCTGGCGCAGGGTAGGGAACATCTCGGCAAACTTGCGGTTGCAGTGCAGCAGGCGGTTGTCGCTGTCCCACAGCGCAAAGCCGTCGGCAATGGTTTCCACCGCCACGTTGAGCTGGTTCTTGGCCAGCTCGGCGGCCAGCTTGGCCTCCTGCAGCGCGAAGTTGCTGGCCTCCAGGTCGGCCATGGCTTTTTCCAGCGCGCGGGTGCGCTCCTGGATGCGGGTTTCCAGCTCGGCGGCCACCTGGAAGAAGGTGAAGGAGTTGCCGTTGTCGGCCAGCCCCAGTTCCACGCGACGCATCAGCGCCTCGTTGATCTTGCGCAGCTTGGCGTTGTCGCGCTCCAGTGCGGCCAACCTGTCGGTGTCGTGTTCAGTCATGGCCGTGTCCGTAGCCGATGGCGATGCCGGTGAAGGTCTGGTTCACGTGCATCGCCTGGTATTGCTCGCCGTAGGTGGAAAAGCCGATCACCGCGTTGGCCGCCAGCAGCCCGGACAGGCGGGCGATGGCGTCCGATTGCAGCAGCGGCAGCGTGCGCAGGATGCAGTCGAAGCCCAGCACGATCTGGAACGCCCCCAGCCGGCTGCGCAGGTCGTGGAAGGTGCGCGCCAGGTTGTCGACGATGTCCACCGCGCGGGTGCCGGACAGCACGATGCCTTCGTCCACCGCGCAGAAAAAGCTCAGGCTCAGGTCCGGGTTGATGCGCTGGATGGAGCGCACATACGGCACGCCGCCGACATTGAGCACCAGCGGGTGCGCGGCGAACGACAGCGGCGACAGTTTTTCCGGCACCACCCCCAGCAGGCGCGCGTACTCGGCGGCAGCCGGCTCGGCGTTGATCTCGGTGACCAGCCGCCGCTCGCTGTCGGCCTCGGTCACCACCAGCCGCTCGCCGCTGCGCACGGTGTGCTCGGACTTGAACACCTCGAACGGATGCGGCGTGGCCACCAGTATCAGCACCGCGCTGTCGCTGACGAATTCGCCGTCCACCAGCACATGGGTGCGCTCGAAGCGCATATTGTCGCCGGCCGAGCCGCCGCAGATCGGGATGTCGCCCAGCGCGCGCGCCAGCCGCCCGGCCAGCTGCTCCTCGCGCGCCGACAGCCCGTCCACCAGCAGCAGCGCGAAGGTGCGCCGCTCCAGCGGGAAACCGGCCTTCTGCCCCAGCGCGTAGCGCGCCGCCATCACCGTGCCCAGCGCGTCGGACAGATCGAACTCCGGCAGCGCATCGATGCGCTTCACCACCGAGAAGAAATCCGGTGCGGCAAAGCTGGCGCCGACGATGGAATGGCAGCGGTAGCCGTCCGGGCTGATCTCGCCGGCGGTGGTGCAGCCCACCACCGGCACGTCGCCGAAGCGGCGCGCCAGCGCGGCGGCCAACTTGTCCAGCTGGTAGTCGGGGGCGACGAACAGCAGCACCAGCGAGCAGTCCGGCTGCCACAGCTGCTGGTAAAGCTCGTCGGCGGCCTGTTCCGGATCGGCGCTGTACACGTGGCAGCGCCGCACCGGCTGGGTTTGGCTGGCAATCATCGGTTTCCATCCATCCTGTTGTGTTGTGTCGCCGTTGGCGGCGTTGTTCTTGTCGACTGTTGCAGCATAAAACGAAAGTCGAATGGCGGCACCCTTGTTGCCTTGCCATGCTGGCAGCGTGTCATCCACGGAGCCGCCGCCATGAGCCTGTCGCGCATCAGTGTTGCCCTGTTGCTGCTGCTGGGCAGCCATCAACTGTGTCATGCCGGGCCGGTGGCGCTGCCGGACGGCTACCGCCTGCAGCACTATCGCGCCCCGACGCCGGACGTGCTGCCCGGCGCCACGGTGCTGGATACCGCCGCGTTGCAGGCGCTGCTGGCCGCCGGCCGGCCGCTGCTGCTGGACGTAATGGCCGCCGGCCAGGTCACCGACGATGCCGGCGCCCGGCACTGGCTGCCGGCCAAGCCGCGTCTGCATCTGCCGGGCAGCGTGTGGCTGCCCAATGTCGGCTACGGCGAGCTGGAGCCGGCCATCGCCGGCTACTTCCAGCGCGAGCTGGCGCGGCTGAGTGGCGGCAAGTTCGAGCAGCCGCTGGTGTTCTACTGCCTGCGCGACTGCTGGATGTCGTGGAACGCCGCGCGCCGCGCGCTGAGCCTGGGCTACCGCAATGTGTACTGGTACCCGGCCGGCAGCGACGGCTGGAGCGAGGCCGGGTTGCCGCTGGTGGCGGCGGTGCCGCTGCCGCTGTAGCCCCGCTATTTCTTTCGGTCGTAGCCCGGATCAGCCGCAGGCGCATCCGGGCTCAAACCTGTTCTATTCCTGTTGCGGTGCTTGCGCGCATCCCCGGATGCGCTGCGCTTATCCGGGCTACATCGCTTGTGTCCGCTGCGCGGACGCTGTTTTTTCTTGCCGCTTCCTGCACCTTTCTTTTGCGCTACCTGTGCTGTTCCCGCTGCAATCAGCTGGTTGGCGAAGCGGGACGCGGCAATGCCAGGGCCTGTTGTGACCGCGCCCCAGTCCCGTTGGGCCGCGCCGGCAAAAAGGTTGGCCGCAAGGTTTTAAGGCGGCGCCTGAGCCGTTTGACGTTAGCAAACGGCGAATCGCCGACGCCTTGCGGCCAACCTTTTTGCCGGGGTTTCGCGGCACATCGGGTCGCCTTTTCTTTGGTACCTTTCTTTTGGCGAAGCAAAAGAAAGGTACCCGTCCGCCGCGCGGCAGCGGCAATGCCAGCACCGTCCGCGCAGCGGACACAAAACCAGCCAGCCGAGTGCGCGCCAGCAGCGTACCGCCCGCACTCTGCGACCAACCTTCACGCCCGCTGCCGCGGCCGGTAGCCCCATAGCGCCAGCAGCAGGCACACGCCGGTGGCCAGCAGCGTGTTGGCGATGGCCTGCTGCTGCCACTGGCCGTACAGCGCGAAGCGGATCATCTCCACCGCGTCGGTAAACGGGTTGAGGCTACACAGCCGGTACACCCACTCGCTGGCCTCCTGCATCTTCCACAGCGGGTACAGCGCCGAGGACAGGAAGAACAGCGGGAACACCACGAAATTCATCACCCCGGCGAAGTTCTCGATCTGCCGCACCTGCGACGACAGCACCATGCCGGCGGCGCCCAGCAGCAGGCCGCTGAGTACCAGCGCCGGCAGCACGCTGACGAAACCGGCCCACGGCAGATCGACGCCGGACAGGCGGGCGAGCAGCAAGAAGGCGTACACCTGCAGCAGCGACACGCACATGCCGGCAAACAGCCGCGAGAACAGCAGGAACGGCAGTGGCTGCGGGCAGGTCAGCAGCACGCGCATGCTGCCCATCTCGCGGTCGTACACCATCGACAGCGAGTTCTGCATGCCGTTGAACAGCTGCACCATGCCCACCAGCCCCGGCACGATGTACACGTCGTAGGTGATATAGGTTTCGTACGGCGGGGTGATGGCGATGCCCAGCGCGGCGCGGAAGCCAGCGGCGAATACCAAGAGCCAGATCAGCGGCCGCACCAGCGCGCCGAAGAAGCGCGAGCGCTGCTGCAAGAAGCGGCGCATCTCGCGCACGATCACCGCCCACAGAATGCGCAAGCTAGTCATGAGGCCGCTCCGGTGTGGTGCTGGAACCAGCCGCCCAGATCGTGGCAGCCAGCATCGGCCAGCAGTGGCGCCACCGCGCCGGACGCCAGCAGCCGGCCGCGGTGCAGCAAGGCCAGCTGGTCGTGTTGCGGGTCGATCTCGTCCACCAGGTGGGTGGCCCACAGTAGCGCCAGGCCTTCATCCTGCGCCAGTGCGTGCAGGTGGGCGATCAGCTGCTGGCGGGTGGGCAGATCCAGCCCAACGGTGGGTTCATCCAGCAGCAACAGCGCCGGGCGATGCAGCAGCGCGCGGGCGATTTCCACCCGCCGGCGGTGGCCGCCGTTGAGCTCGCGCACCCGTTCGCGGCGGCGGGCGGCCAACTGCAGCCGCTCCAGCTCTTCGCCGATGCGCAGTTGCAGCTGCTTGCCGTGCAGGCCCTGCAGCGCGCCGAAGTAGCTCAGGTTCTGCTCCACCGTCAGATCCAGGTCCAGCGTCGGCTGCTGGAACACCACGCCGACGCGCGCCAGCGCCTGCGCCCGCAGCGGCTGGCCGAAGATATGGATGCTGCCCTCGCGCACCGCCAGCAGGCGGGTGAGCAGGCCGAACAGCGTGCTCTTGCCGGCGCCGTTGGGGCCGAGCAGGATGCAGCACTGGCCGGCCTCCACCCGCAGGCTGAGCTTGTCCAGCGCGCAGCGGCTGCCGTAGTGGTGGCTCAGGCCGGCGATGCTCAGCGCGGCGTTCATGAGCCGCTCACCACCACCCCCCACGGGTAGCGCCCGACCGGGATGGACTTCAGCACTTTCAGTTCGTCGACGTCGATCAGCGACACGTCGTTGCTGATGCCGTTGGTCACCCACAGCTGTTTCTCGTCGGCGGAGAACTCGGCGTGCCACACGCGGCGCCCCACCAGCAGGTACTTCAGCGGCTGGTAAGTCCTGGCGTCGATCACCGCCACATGGTTGGCCGGCCCCAGCGGCACGAAGGCGTAGCGGCCGTCACGCGTCAGGCGGATGCCCACCGGCTGGATGCGGTCCTTGGGGATGCCGGTGATGGCGAAACGGATGGTGCGCAGGCGCTTGCGGCTGGCGACGTCGATCACCGACACCGTGCCGCCCACCTCGCTGCTGACCCACAGCAGCTTGCCGTCCGGGCTGAAGCGGGCGTAGCGCGGGCGCTGGTCTACCAGGGTGTTGTCCACCAGCTTGCGGCTGGCGGTGTCGATCCAGTGCACCATATTGGTGGTCTCGGAGGTGTTCACTGCCCAGCGCCCGTCCGGGCTGACCGCCATGCCTTCCGGTTCCACGCCGACATCGACCTGGCCAGATACGCGGCGGCTGGCGAGGTCGATCATGGTCACCACATTGTTGTTCTCGTTGGCGATGTACAGCGTCTTGCCATCCGGCGCCAGCGCGAACTGCTCCGGGTCTTCGCCGGAGGGCAGGTTGTGGCTGATCTTGCCGCTGGCCAGATCCAGCACCTGCACGGTGTTGTCGTCGCTGGCGCAGATGTACAGCGACTTGCCGTCCTTCGACAGCGTCAGCCCGCGCGGGCGCTTGCCCACCGCGATGGTCTTCACCACCTTCAGGCTGTTGCTGTCGATCACCGACAGGGTGTTGTCCTTTTCGTTGGATACGTAAACGTTGGCCGCAAGGCTGAGCTGGCTGGCGGCCAGCAGCGCGCTCAGGGCCAGCAGCGCGCTCAGGGCCAGCGGGCGGAAGGGGCGGGTGTGCATGGCATGTCCTTGTCGGTGGGGCGGGGCTACTTGCCCTGGCAGCTGACTTCCGGGGCGTCGAAGCCCAGGGTGTCCAGGTCGGTACGCGGGTGCAGGAAGCCGTCCTGCGGCGACAGGCTCACCAGCGCGCGCGGTTGCGCCACCATCATCGGCTGGCGCAGTTCACCGTTCCACGGCCGGTACGACAGCGTGCGACCCTTGAAACCGGCCAGCTGGAAATCCGGGCCGCGGATGTAGGCGGCCAACCTGGTGGCATCGCCGCTGCCGGTGCGGCTGGCGGCCTCGCCGACGCTGCGCACCGCCGCCCAGGCGGCGTAGTCGACTGCCTGCATGCCGCGGCCGCTGTGGGTGTGGAAGCGGTTCTGCAGCTGCACCGCACCCCATTGCTCGGCGGCGGCGTGCCAGCCGTCGGCCACCAGGCCCTGGGTGCCGGCCACCGGCCGCGGCAGCCAGGTGCGGTAGGACAGGTAGTCGCCGAAATCGCCGCTTTCATCGGCCACGATCAGCACGTCGTAATCGCCGCCCTGGGTGAATACCGGTACTTCGCCCTGCGCGGTGCGGCGTGCGTCGTGGCCGTAGTTCCAGCCCTTGTCCAGCACGATGCGGCCGCCGAAGCGCTTGGCGGCGCGGCGGATGGCGGCGGCGTACAGCTTGTCTTCCGGCCTGGGACCGGTGACCAGGAACCACTTGTTCCAGCGCCGGGTGGCCAGGTATTGCGCCAGCGCATCGGCCTGCATGGCGCGCCCCGGCAGGGTGTGCAGCAGGTTGGCGCGGCACTGGCTCTGGCGCAGGCGGTCGTCCGGCGCGCCGGCGTTGAAGAACAGGTAGCGCTTGGCCGCCGGCTGCTGCAGCAGCCGGTCGATGGCGGCGGCGCTGACATTCAGCACCACCAGCCCGGCGCCCTGCTTGTCCAGCCGCGCCAGCATGTCGGCGCCGCTGGCGCCCAGCGGCACGTCGATGCGCTTCAGCTCGAAGCGCTGCTGCAGGAATTTGCCGGTGGTGTTGTTGTCGGCCAGCCCCAGCTCGGCGCCGGCGCGGCCGAGGTCGGCCGGGCGCGGCTCGATATTGGCCAGCGGGTTGGCCGCAGCGCGCGCTTCTTCCAGGTAGCTGATGCGGATGCTGGTCTGCGCGCTGGCGGCCAGGCTCAGCAGCGCGGCAGCGGCACAGGTGGCGAGTCGGGGCAGGGTGGACATGGCACGGCCTTGCAGGTGGGGGTGCTTGCAGCGTGGCGCAGCGCCCCGGCAGCGTCCATTCGACTTAAGTCGCATGCCCGCGAGGCCAATTTGCGACTTAAGTCGAATTGGCCCTCTGCCGACGGCTACCCAGAATGCAGAGCGTGTTCCCCACCGGTTGCCGCGGCAACAGCAGGACGGACACCACCGGCCCGGAGCCGAGTTCCGATCCGGCACCCACTACAACATCAGGAGAGCGAGATGAGAAAACCCCAGACACAGCGGCACTGGCGCCTGACCACGCTGTCATCCCTGTTGGCTGCCGCCCTGCTGGCGCCGGCGGCCAGCGCGGCAGTCAGCGACAAGGACATCCTCAACGACAGCAAGACGCCGCAGGACGTGGTGTCCTACGGCATGGGGCCGCAGGCGCAGCGCTTCAGCCCGCTGACCCAGATCAACAGCAAGACGGTGAAGAAGCTGGTGCCGGCCTGGAGTCTGTCGTTCGGCGGCGAGAAGCAGCGCGGCCAGGAAGCGCAGCCGCTGGTGTACGACGGGGTGATCTACGTCACCGCCTCCTATTCGCGTGCCTACGCGGTGGATGCGCGCAGCGGCCGCAAGCTGTGGGAATACAACGCCCGCCTGCCGGACGGCATCATGCCGTGCTGTGACGTGGTGAACCGCGGCATGGCCATCTACGGCGACCTGGTGTACTTCGGCACGCTGGATGCGCGGCTGGTGGCGCTGGATCGCAAGACCGGCAAGGTGGTGTGGACCAAGAAGGTGGGCGAATACAAGGAAGGCTATTCCTACACCGCGGCGCCGATGGTGGTGAAGGGCAAGCTGATCACCGGCGTGTCCGGCGGCGAGTTTGGCGTGGTGGGCAAGGTGGAAGCGCGTGATGCGCTCAGCGGCGAGCTGGTGTGGTCGCGGCCGGTGATCGAAGGCCACATGGGCACGCTGAACGGCAAGGACAGCACCGTCACCGGCAAGCTGAACGCCAGCTGGGAAGGCGACCAGTGGAAGCAGGGCGGCGGCGCCACCTGGCTGGGCGGCACCTACGACCCGGAAACCGACACCATCTTCATGGGCACCGGCAACCCGGCGCCGTGGAACTCGTGGACGCGCAAGGGCGACAACCTGTACACCGCCTCCACCCTGGCGCTGAACCCGGACACCGGCGAGATCAAGTGGCACCTGCAGACCACGCCGCACGACGGCTGGGATTTCGACGGCGTCAACGAATTCGTGCCGTTTGACCTGAAGAAGGACGGCAAGGTGATCAAGGCCGGCGCCAAGGCCGACCGCAACGGCTTCTTCTTCGTGGCCGACCGCACCAACGGCGACCTGCTCGGCGCCTACCCGTTCGTGTCCAAGATCACCTGGGCCAAGGGTTTCGATCTGAAGACCAAGCGCCCGATCTATAACACCGAAGGCCGCCCGACCAACCCGTTCGACCCGGCCACCCAGGGCGAAGACGGCAAGGGCAAGCCGGTGTTCGCGGCGCCATCGTTCCTCGGCGGCAAGAACTGGATGCCGATGGCCTACAGCCCGAAATCCGAGCTGTTCTACGTGCCCAGCAACGAGTGGGGCATGGATATCTGGAACGAGCCGATCAGCTACAAGAAAGGCGCTGCCTACCTCGGCGCCGGCTTCACCATCAAGCCGCTGTATGAAGACCATATCGGCGTGCTGCGCGCCATGGACCCGAAGACCGGCAAGATCAAGTGGGAGTACAAGAACCCGGCACCGCTGTGGGCCGGGGTGATGAGCACCGCCGGCAACCTGGTGTTCACCGGCACGCCGGAAGGTTACCTGAAGGCGTTCGACGCCGAGAACGGCAAGCAGCTGTGGCAGTTCCAGACCGGCTCCGGCATCGTCGGCAGCCCGGTGACCTGGCAGATGGACGGCGAGCAGTACGTGGCGGTGGTGTCCGGCTGGGGCGGCGCGGTGCCGCTGTGGGGCGGCGAGGTGGCCAAGAAAATCACCAATATCTCGCAGGGCGGCAGCCTGTGGGTGTTCAAGCTCAGCCAGTAATCCTTAGCAGCGCGGCGGCGGGTGAGCTGCCCGCCGCCGCCGGGAGCAATCATGATCAAAGCAATGCATATCGTGCTGGCAGCCACTCTGCTGCTGCCCGGCCTGGCTGCGGCCGAGCCTTCGGTTGGCGAAACCCTGGCCAAGAAAAACGGCTGCTTTGCCTGCCACAGCGTGGCGCGCAAAGTCATCGGCCCGGCTTACAAGGATGTGGCCGACCGTTATGATGGCGACAAGGGCGCCATGGACAAGCTGGTGCACAAGGTGAAGGACGGCGGCAGCGGCGTGTGGGGGCCGGCCGGCATGCCGCCGCATCCGCAGCTGAAGGATGACGACATCCGTACTATCGTGAGCTGGATACTGGCGCAGAAATAAGCGCCGCCGCTCCTTGCTGCCTTGTCCAGGTTGGCCGCAGCGCCAGTGCCGTGCGTCGCGGCACCGGCCGGTGGCAACTCCGGCACCCTGTTAGCGTGGCTGCGCTGCCCTTGCGGCAGGCGGCATGATCAATCCGACAACCGGCCGCCGCCGGTTGTCCTGTTGTGCAGGTGAGCGAGCATGGATGCGACGGTGCTGATTGCGGATGACCATCCGCTGTTTCGCGAGGCAATGCGGCTGGTGGTGGCCAGCGCGCTGGGCGAGGGCTGCGAGATTGTCGAGTGCGAGTCGCTGGACGCGGCGCTGGACGCGGTGCGCGCCAACCCGGCCATCGAGCTGGCGATGCTGGACCTGAACATGCCCGGCATGGACGGCCTTACCGGGCTGGCGCGGCTGCGGCAGCAGGCGCCCACGCTGCCGCTGATTGTGGTGTCGGCCGACGAGCGCATCCATACCGTGGAATCGGTGCTGGCGGTGGGGGTGTCCGGCTTTATTCCCAAGTCGTTCTCGCGCGAGCTGATGAGCGCGGCGGTGAACGCGGTGCTGGATGGCGAGATCTTCCTGCCGCCGGCGCTGGCCGACCGCGACACCGGCGCGCCGAGCAGCAATCCGGCGCAGCTGCAGGACCTGGCCAGCCGCCTGGCGCTGCTGACGCGGCAGGAGCGCACGGTGCTGGACTACATCGTCAACGGCAAGTCCAACAAGGTGGTGGCCATCGAGCTGAACATCGCCGAAAGTACCGTCAAGGCGCACGTGTCCGCCATCCTGCGCAAGCTCAAGGTATCCAGCCGCACGCAGGCGGTGATCAAGGTAGGGGCGCTGCTGCGGATGTGAGCGCGGCGGCACTGGTCATGACAACTGCTTTGGCGTAGGGTTGGCCGCAGGCGCCGCATGGCGCATGCCGTTGTTCATTACCCTCGCAAGGAGCTTTCATGCGCACACTGCTGCTTTCGCTGCTGCTGGCCGGCAGCCTGTCCGGCTGCGGCTACAACAATCTGCAGGCGGGCGACGAAGAGATCAAGGCCAGCTGGTCCGAGGTGCTGAACCAGTACCAGCGCCGCGCCGATCTGGTGCCCAACCTGGTGAATACCGTCAAGGGCTATGCCACGCACGAACAGAGCGTGCTGCAGCAGGTGACCGCCGCGCGCGCGCGGGTGGGCAGCATCCAGGCCACGCCGGAGCTGGCGGCCAACCCGCAGGCGCTGGCGCAGTTCCAGGCGGCGCAGGGCCAGCTGGGCAGCGCGCTGTCGCGGCTGCTGGTGGTGTCGGAAAACTACCCGCAGCTGAAGGCCGATGCCGGCTTCCGCGATCTGCAGGCGCAGCTGGAAGGTACCGAGAACCGCATTACCGTGGCGCGCAACCGCTATATCAAGTCGGTGCAGGAGTACAACATCACCGTGCGCAGCTTTCCGTCCAACCTCACCGCGATGGCGTTCGGCTACCAGGTGAAACCCAATTTCAGCGTGGAGAACGAAAAGGCGCTGGCCACGCCGCCGCGGGTGGACTTCTCCGCTTCGGCCGCGCAATGAGTGCCGGCTGGCAACGCGGCCTGCTGCTGCTGTGGCTGTGCCTGGCCAGCAGCCTGCTGCTGGCGCAAGTGCCGGTGCCGGCGCTGAGCGCCCGGGTGATCGACCAGACATCCAGCCTCGACAGCCAGCAGCTGGCGGCGCTGGAACAGAAGCTGCAGGCCTTCGAGCAGGCCAAGGGCAGCCAGCTGGCGGTGCTGATCGTGCCGACCACCGGCGAGGAAAGCATCGAGCAGTATTCGCTGCGGGTGGTGGAGCAGTGGCAGCTGGGGCGCAAGAAGGTGGACGACGGCGCGCTGCTGCTGATCGCCAAGAACGACCATGCGCTGCGCATCGAGGTGGGCTACGGGCTGGAGGGCGCGCTGAACGATGCCACCAGCAAGCGCATCATCAGCGAGGTGATCGTGCCGCAGCTGAAGCAGGGCGATTTCTACGGCGGCCTCGATGCCGGCGTGACGCGCATCATCGCGGTGATCAACGGCGAAGCGTTACCGCCGCCTGCGGCCAACGTTGATGACAGCAGCGACGAGGCGTGGACGTTTGTGCCGTTCGCGGTGGTGTTCGCCACCATTCTTGGCGGCGCGCTGCGGCAGATGCTGGGCCGCTGGCTGGGCGCCGCCGGCAGCGCCGCGGCGGTGGGCGGCATGCTGTGGTACCAGCTGGGCTGGCTATGGCAGGCCGGCCTGGTGGCCGCCGCCGTGTTCGTGCTCACGCTGCTGTTGCGGCCGGGCCGCGGCGGTGGCGGCGGTTTTGGCGGTGGCCGTGGTGGCGGTTTTGGCGGTGGGCGCGGCAGTGGTGGTGGCGGTTTCGGTGGCGGCGGCGGTGGTTTTGGCGGCGGCGGCGCTTCCGGGCGCTGGTAAGGTTGGCCGCAGCGACTTGCCAGCCAGCCGGCAGGCGCTACACTGCGGCGCTGGACGCCGAATCGAACAGGAAAGACATGCAGCAAGCAGCAGAAACGCCGTGCATTGGCGTGTGTTCCACCGCCATTGGCGATGATGTCTGCCAGGGCTGCGCGCGCACCTTTGCCGAGATCAGTTGCTGGTACGAGCTGGACGCCAGCACCAAGGCGCGGGTATGGGCGGCGCTGCCGCGGCGGCGCGTGTGGCAGGCATTGGCCAAGGTGGCCGGCGGCCACTTGCAGATCAGCGACGGCGCGGCGGGCGAGCAGGCGCTGCTGCAGCTGGCTGACGGCCGCCTGCTGCAGATGGCACTGCCGCAGCAGCAGGCCGGCGCGCGCTACGTGCCGCTGCAGCTGGACGGGCGGCAACTGGCGCTGACGGTGTCCGACAGCGCCTGGCCGCAGCAGCTGCAGCAGTTTTTGTCGTCAGCACCGGCCGGGTGATGGTGGACATTGCTGGCGATGGGTGTTGTCGCTGTCGGGTGGCACTGCGCTGGCCGGCGTATCGGGTACAGGAGTGGATGGAAGCATGGCAGTGAACAGTGGCGATGCCGCCTTTTGGGATGTCCGTTACCAGCAACACAGCATGCCGTGGGATAGCGCCGGCCTGCCGGGAGGGTTTGCCGGCGAGGCGCAGCGGCTGCTGGCCGCCGGTGCGCGGCGCGTGCTGGTGCCGGGTTGCGGCTCGGCCTACGAGGTCGAGGCGTTGCTGCAGCATGGCGCCCAGGTGCTGGCGGTGGACTTCAGCGCTCCGGCGGTGGCGCGTGCCCGGGGGCTGCACCCGCACTGTGCCGATGCCATCGTGGAGGCCGATTTTTTCTCCGCCGCGGTGAGCGGCGAATGGGACTGGGTGTACGAGCGCGCCTTCCTGTGCGCGTTGCCGCCGGCGCTGCGGCCGCAGTACGCGGCGAAGATGGCCGCGTTGCTGCCGGCGGGCGCCTGCCTGGCAGGCTATTTTTATCTGGGCGAGCAGCGTGGCGGCCCGCCCTATACCATTGCCGCCGACAGCCTGCAGGCCTTGCTGGGGCCGCACTTCACGCTGGAGCAGCAGCGGCAGTTGCCGGGCAGCCTGCCGGTGTTCGGCCAGCAGGAGTACTGGATGTGCTGGCGCAGAACGCAGGAAGCTTGATCACTATCAACGGTTACTGAATAGTCAGTGCCGGAATTTATAGATAACATCGATAACCGCCACCGGCCCCGATTCATTACCGACGGTACACAACAAAAAACCAAGAGGAGAAAGCGCGCATGGACTGGTTCTGGAAGAGCTATGACTTGATAGAGAAAACCTTCTGGAATTCTCTGACCAAAAAACTGTGCGCCTTTTTCTTCATCAGCCTGTTCCAGCTGATCCTCATCGGCTACGTCTATCTGGCGTTGAGCGACATCCGCGAGCTGGTGAGCACCCAGACCATCAACAGCGCCAGCCTGACGCAGATCCATGCGCTGCTGGATCGCACCATCTACTGGTCGTTCGCCATCTGGGGCGTGTCGCTGCTGTTCATCGCCTTCATGGTGTGGTACCTGCGCTACCTGATCGTGCGGCCGATGCAGATGATCATCGACATCTTCCGCGAGATCGGTGCCGGCGAGGGCGACCTGTCGCGCGAGATTCCCACCATCACCCATGATGAGATCCGCGACCTGTCGCTGTCGTATAACGAATTCCTGCACAAGATGCGCGAGATCATCAGCAATGTGCGCACCATGACCATGCGCATCGCCATGGATTCCGCGCGCACCCGCAAGACCATCCACGAATCGGTGGAAAGCGCCGGCCAGCAGGCCACGCTTGCCAGCCAGGTCAGCGTGTCCAGCGAGCGCTCCAGCAGCGGCGTGACGCAGGTGTCCGCCGATACCCAGCAGATCTCCGTAACCACGCTCAACAACCTGGAGATCGCCCGCGCGTCGTACGCCGAACTGCAGGATGCGGCGGGCAAGATCGGCAGCGTCAGCGAGCGGGTGGGGCAGTTCAACCTGACGGTGGACGAGCTGTCCACGCGTTCGGCCAGCATCAAGGCGATTGTCGACCTGATCAAGGAAGTTTCGGAGCAGACCAACCTGCTGGCGTTGAACGCGGCGATCGAAGCGGCCCGTGCCGGCGAGGCCGGCCGCGGTTTCGCGGTGGTGGCCGACGAAGTGCGCAAGCTGGCGGAGCGGGTGAAGGTGGCCACCGACGAAATCTCCGGCAATATCGACGGCATGCTGGGGCTGGTGAAGGACACCAAGGACGAGACCAACCTGATCACCGCTGACACCCAGCAGGCGCGCGAGGTGGTGAACCGCTCGTCGCAGCATTTCGGCCGCATGATGGGCGACTTCGAAAGCACCGCACACAGCATGACGCAGATCGCCGGCACCATGAACGAGTTTGCCAGCACCAATCGCCAGATCACCGCCAACGTGTCGGAGATCCACGGGCTGAGCAACGCCGTGGCCGACAGCCTGAAACAATCGGAAGAGGTGTCGGTGGCGCTGTCGCGGGCGGCGGAAGAGGTGCAGGAACTGGTGGCGCGCTTCATCTTGGGCGAGGGCGTGCTGGACGAGTCCATCGCCATCGCCAAGCAGGCGCGCGAGCAGCTGCAGAAAACCCTGCAGCAGGCGGTACAGGAAGGCTGCGACGTGTTCGATCAGCGCTACCAGCTGATTGCCGGCACCAACCCGCCGAAGTACCACACCAATTACGATGTGAAGCTGGAAAAATCGCTGCAGCAGGTGTACGACCGCGTGGTGCAGCAGGTCAGCGGCGGTCGCTTCTGCCTGATGGTGGATAACAACGGCTACGCGCCCACCCACAACAGCTTCTATTCCAAGCCGTTGACCGGCGATGCCGCTACCGACCTGGTGGGCAGCCGCGACAAGCGCCTGTTCAACGATGCGACCGGCATCAAGTCGGCGCGCAACCAGCAGCCGTTCCTGCTGCAGACCTATATGCGCGATACCGGCGAAATCCTGTCGGAAATCGCGCTGCCGATCAGCATGAACAACCGCCACTGGGGCGCGATCCGTGTCGGTTTCGACCCGATGGTGATGCTGGAGGCCGGCAGCAAGCCGTAAACGTTGGCCGCATGGCCAGTCAACATCCAAGGGGCCCGCTGGGCCCCTTGTCGTTGCTGCGCCTCAGGCGCTCAGGCCAGGAAAGTCAGCACGCCGACCACCACGAACAGCCCGGCGGCGACGCGGTGCACCAGCTCGGTCGGCAGCTTGCGCGCCGCCACTTCGCCCAGCAGTACCGCCGGCACGTTGGCGACCATCATGCCCAGCGTGGTGCCCAGCACCACGGAGACGGTATCGTGATAGCGCGCCGACAGCGCCACGGTGGCGATCTGGGTCTTGTCGCCCATCTCGGCCAGGAAGAAGGCGACACAGGTGGCGCCGAACACGCCCAGCTTGTCCAGCAGGCGGGTGTCGTCGTCCAGCTGGTCCGGGATCAGCATCCACAGTGCCATGGCGATGAACGACGCCCCCAGCAGCCACTTCAGCACATCCATGTTGATGTAGCTGCTGGCGAACTGCCCCAGCCAGGCGGCGCCGAAGTGGTTCAGCACTGTGGCGGTGAAAATGCCCAGGATGATGGGAACGGGTTTCTTGAAGCGGGTGGCCAGCAACAACGCCAGCAGCTGGGTCTTGTCGCCGATTTCGGCCAGGGAAACAATGCCGGTGGAGAGCAGGAAAGCTTGGGATAACATGAGGATTCCAAAGGGGCTGCGCACGACACATGACCCGTCAAGACGCAGCCCCGGCAAAGTCTGTGACGAATCATGAGTCTTGCCAGACATTGCTGTCGCTTGCGCCATGGCTGAACAGCCAAGTGTGTTGACGCAAGCCCCCGCTTTCTCGCGGGTCGGCTACTCCCTCAGGATGCGGCGGATGATACCGTTGCTGCCCGCCGGCGGCAAGGTTGGCCGCATAAAAAAACCGGCAGCGCAGGCTGCCGGTTTTGCGAACAGAGGCGGGCGATCAGGCGCGCTTCTTGAATTCGTT
The DNA here is from genome assembly GCF_042648525.1 of Vogesella facilis. NCBI lineage: Bacteria > Pseudomonadati > Pseudomonadota > Betaproteobacteria > Neisseriales > Chromobacteriaceae > Vogesella > Vogesella facilis. The sequence continues at coordinate 395,425 of NZ_JBHRXN010000036.1, read as the reverse complement.
GGTGCGGGTGTCGATTTCGATCAGGTTGCCGATTTCAACGAAGGCCGGCACCGGAATCTCCAGGGTGGTGCCCTTGATGCGTGCCGGCTTCAGTACCTTGCCGGAGGTGTCGCCACGTACGGCCGGCTCGGTGTATTCCACTTCGCGAACCACGGTGGTCGGCAGCTCAACGGAGATGGCCTTGCCGTTGTAGAAGGTCACTTCGCACTTGTCTTCCATGCCGTCGATGATGAACGGCACCACTTCTTCCATGTTCTCGGCTTCAACTTCGTACTGGTTGAACTCGGTGTCCATGAACACGTACATCGGGTCGGCGAAGTAGGAGTAGGTGCACTCGCGCTTTTCCAGTACCACAACGTCGAACTTGTCGTCTGCACGGTAAACGGCTTCGGAAGCCGAACCGGTCAGCAGGTTCTTCATCTTCATTTTCACAACGGAGGAGTTGCGGCCGGATTTGGAGAATTCGGCTTTCTGCACGACCATCGGGTCGCTGCCTACCATGAATACGTTACCAGCGCGGAGTTCCTGAGCGGTTTTCATGCGTCTAAAGTCCTAAAGTCTTGAATCAGAATCGGAAACGGGTTTCCGGAAAACCCGCTATTGTAGCTGCTTTTTGGCAAATTGCACCAGATTCGTCGCCAGATCGCCGTGCGCCAGCTGTTGCTGTGGCCAGCGCCGCGCGTGCGGTTGCCAGGCGGGCAGCGTCGCCAGCAGCCGCGGCCAGGCATCGGGGGCCAGCGCATCGCGGTTCCAGCCCTGATGGAAGTCGCGGATGGCGGTGGCGCTGGCCGTTGGCAGCGCTGCCAGATAGCGTTGCAGGAAGGCATCCAGTTTTTCCAGATGCGCGTCCTCGTCCTGGCGGTAGATGTGCCAGATGAACGGCCGTCCGGCCCACTGCGCCCGCACGAAGCTGTCCTCGCCGCGCACGATGTTCAGATCGCAGCTCCACAACAGGCGGTCGTAGCCGTCCTGGTCGGTCATCGGCAGCACGCATACTTCCAGCGCGCCGTGCTGGAAGCGGTCACCGGGCCGCGCCGGCTGCTGGATGCCGATGCCGGCCAGCACGTCCGGCAGCACGCGGCCCTGTGGCACCAGCAGCTGTACCGGCGCCGTGCCTGCGGCCAACGTGGCGGCCCACTGCGCCGCCGCCGGGGTATCGTAGGCGAACAGGCTGAGGCGCAGCCCGCCAGCCGGGCAGGGCGGCACGCCGCGTGCCTGCCAGTAGGCGTCCTGCGCGGCGCGGTCCGCCTGCCAGGCGTCACGCGCGGCCAGCAAGCCGCCTTCGCACAGCAGGCCGCCGCTGTGTTCGTCAAAACCGGGAAAGAAGAAGTACTTGGTCAAGGGCAGTCGCGGATGCGGCGAGGCCATGCGGTGGCAGCCGGCCACCCAGTCTTCCGCCGACAGGTATTCCAGGTTCAGCCACACCGGCTTTTTTGCCCGTGCCGCCATCGCCTGCTGGTAGGGCTCCGGCAGCTCGCAGGCAAAGGCTTCGATCACTACGTCGGCCACCGCGAAATCGCTGCCGAACGGCTGGCGCCAGTGGCGCACGCGGATGTCGCCCAGTATCTGTTCGGGGAGGCTCGCATCCAGCGCCGGCGCGATGCGCGCGAAGCTCGCCAGGTCGTCCACCCACAGCGTCACCTCGGCGGCGTGCTCGGCCGCCAGCTGGCGCGCCAGGCGCCAGGTCACGCCGATGTCGCCGAAGTTGTCGATCACGGTGCAGAAAATGTCCCAGCGCAGCGGCGGCATGTCGGTCTCCTTGAATGGCTGCGCAGCATAGCGCAGCCGGCGGCGCAGCTCAAAACGCCAGGGTTGGCCGCAGGCTCAGCGGCAGGCCTTGCCGGGGTAGCCCGGCAGCGCGCTGGCATCCGGCTGGCAGGCTAGCTGCTTGGCCTGCTGCAGCCGCGCCGGCAGGCTGCTGCGATCCAGCGGCGCCCAGCCCATGCGCTGCCCCAGCCAGCTGGCCCAGGCGAATTCCACGAAGTACACCTCGTCACGCTTGCCGAAGTAACCGTCGTCCTGCAGCAGGCCGGCCAGGCTGCGGTACGGGTAATCCGGCAGCGCCGCCAGGGTGGTAGGCAACGCGGCCGGGTCCAGCGGCTGGCCGTGCTCGTCGCGCAGCCAGGCCCAGTGCTGCGCCTGCATCTGCGGCCAGAAATCGTCGGCGTGCGGCAGGTGGCCGATTACCTGCACGCTGGCGGCAGTTACGCCGATGCGCAGCAGCGCGCTGGCGAAGTGGTGGCGATCCACCAGGTACAGCCGGCCTTGCGGGCCGATCACCACCGGGATCGCCTTCTTGCGGATTTTGCTCGCCAGCTTGTCGGCGGACAGCGCGCGTAGTTCCTCCGCCTCGTCCGCCACCTGCAGCATGCCGACGCCACCCTGGGTGGGGTGCAAGGCAGCCAGCGGGGCCTCGCACCACTCTCCCGTCGCGGTGTCCGGCAGGCAGGGGGCGGCGCCGGCGAGGCGGGCGGCGAGCAGCAGGGGCAGAGCGAGCGGCAGCAGGCGCATGGCGATATTCCGGTGGCAAAAGCTGCACGCTAAGCCGTGGCGTATGTAGCTGGCAAGCAGGATGCAAAAAGGCCGGGCAGCTGCCCGGCCTGTATGGCGTTACCTCGCGTGGCGGCTTACACGTGCAGCAGCAGGAAGCGGCGCTCCCACGGGCTGATCACGTCGAAGAACTCGCGGTACTCGGCCTCCTTGATGGCGCCATAGGTCTGGATGAAGTGCTCGCCGAAGATCTCCGCCAGCGGCTGGCACTTGAGCAGCATGTCGATGGCGTCGTCCAGGTGGCGCGGCAGCTGGTGCGGCTGCTCGTAGGCGCTGCCGGTCAGCGGCTCGCTGGGCTTGATGCGCTGTTGCATGCCCAGGTAGCCGCAGGCCAGGCTGGCGGCCAGCGCCAGGTAGGGATTCACATCCACGCCGGCCAGGCGGTTTTCCACCCGCCGCGCTTCCGGCCCGGAATGCGGCACGCGCAGGCCGCAGGTGCGGTTGTCGTAGCCCCAGCTGAGGTTGATCGGCGCCGAGGTGAAGCGGCTGAGGCGGCGGTAGCTGTTCACGTACGGCGCGAAGAACGGCATCGCCGCCGGCAGATAGGTCTGCAGGCCGCCGATGAAGTGGAAGAAGGCGTCTGATGCGCTGCCGTCCGGCTGGCTGAAGATATTGCGGCCGTCGGCATCCACCACGCTCTGGTGGATGTGCATGGCGCTGCCCGGCTGGCCCTGCATCGGCTTGGCCATGAAGGTGGCGTACATATTGTTGCGGATCGCCACCTCGCGCACGGTGCGCTTGAACAGGAACACCTGGTCGGCCAGCGCCAGCGGGTCGCCGTGGTCGAGATTGATCTCCATCTGCGCGGTGCCCATCTCGTGGATCAGCGTATCCAGCTGCAGGCCCTGTGCCTGGCACCAGTCGTACATCACATCGAAGATGTCGTCGTATTCGTTGACGGCGTCGATGCTGAAACTCTGCATCCCGGCCTCGGTGCGGCGGGTGCGGCCAACCGGCGGGCGCAGCGGGATGTCTTCGTCGGGTTCCACCTGTACCAGGTAGAACTCCATTTCCGGCGCCACGATGGCGGACAGGCCTTCCTGTTCATACAGCTTGAGGATGCGCTTGAGCACATTGCGCGGCGCCAGGGCGGCGTCGCTGCCGTCGAAATTGACGCAGTCGTGGATGATCTGGGCGGTGGGTTCCTTCGCCCACGGTACTGGGCGCACGGTGGCGGCATCCGGAATCAGGCGCATGTCCGGGTCGGCCACCGAGGTGAAATCCTGCTCCGGGAAATCGCCGGTCACGGTCATGCTGAGCACGGCTTCCGGCAGGCGCAGGCCTTCGGCGGGGTTGTACTTGTGGCGCGGCACGATCTTGCCGCGGGCCAGCCCGGTCATGTCTGGGATCAGGCACTCTACTTCGGTGATGTGGTTGTCATCCAGCCATTGCTGGATCGCTTGCGCATTATGGGTCATGAGTTGGCTCGGAATCAGGTATGGGCGCCGGAGCTGGTGCAGCGGCGTTCGTGGTTCAGCAGTGTCTTGCGGCGCTGCGCCAGGGTGAGGAAAGCCAGCGTGGCGCACAGGCGCTGGTCGCTGGGGTGGCGGGGCAGGGGCTGGCGTTGGTAACCGAACCCGTACAGATCAATCAAAATGCGTGTCCTTTCGCGGTATAGAATGAAAGATGAAAATTATCGCTGCTGATCAATGTTTAAAATCATCATCAGGCGAGCGTCATGCTAAAAGCAGCAAGCGCCCGGCGGCAACTGTGCCGCGCGTCTGCCGTGGGCGGTTGTGGAAGAAAGACGACAACCATGTCCCGTGCTACAGGACTGTTTAATTATGAATGAAGAGAATTCGCCGGAGAGCACACCCGCCGGCCACGGTGCTGCCCGTCGCTGGGGCAAACGCCTGGGCTGGGCCGGCGGCGGCATTGCCCTGCTGATGGCCGGGCTGTGGGCCGGCGTGCCCAAGGCGGTGGATTACGCCGCCGACAACTGGGCACAAAAGGTTGGCCGCAAGCTGACGCTGGGCAAGGTGGAGTTCGCGCCGTGGGCGCTGCGGCTTACCGTGCACGACGTGGCGCTGCGCGACCGCGACGGCAGCAGCCTGTTCAGCGCCGCGCGGCTGAACGTGGACGCCGAGGCGCTGCCGCTGCTGATCGGCCGCTTCCAGTTCGACGACATCACGCTGGACGTGCCGCAAGTGTGGGCGAGCCGCAACCGGCAGGGTGAGTGGAACTGGACGCGGCTGCTGCGCGATGCCACCGCCGGCGCCGAGCCGCAGAGCAAGGAGAAGTCCGAGCCGGCCAAGCTGCTGATCCGCATGCTGGCGCTGAACAAGGGCCGCGTGCACCTGCAGGACGCGCTGGCCGGCGATGTGCAGCGCCAGGTGCTGCCGCTGGATTTCCGGCTGCAGAACCTGTCCACGCTGCCGCAGAACAATGGCCGTTACCAGCTGGCGGCGGAGCTGGACGACGGCACCCGCCTGGCCTGGCAGGGCAGCCTGCTGCTGCAGCCGCTGCAATCCGACGGCGTGCTGCAGGTGGATGGCCTGACGCTGAAGGGGCTGTGGCCGTATGTGCAGCCGTATCTCAAGTTGGCCGCACCCGAGGGCAAGCTGGCGCTGAAGCTGCCGTATCACTTCGACCTCGCCGGCGTGTCGGCCAGCGTGTGGTCGCGCGGCTTCAGCGCGCGGCTGGACGGCCTGGCAGCAGCGGCGCCGCACACCGGCAGCCCGTTCAAGCTGGCCAGCCTGACAGTGAGCGACGGCCAGTTCGCGCTGATCGGCAAGCAAGTGCAGCTGGGCAAGGTGACGTTGTCCGGCGGTGAGTTCGCCACCGTGCTGGATGACAAGCAGCAGCCGGACTGGTTGGCCGCATTGCCGCCGGCAGCGCCCGCGCAACCTGCGCCCCAGCCGGTTGCCAACGCCGCCGAGCCGGGCTGGCAACTGAGCCTGGCGCAGCTGCGGCTGGAGAACTGGCAGCTTAAGGCGGTGCATCAGGGTTTTATCAGCCCGCTGGCAGCCAGCCTCAAGCTGGACAGCCTGCAGGCCGGCATCAAGCTCGATGCCAAGGGCGCGCTGAAAGTGGGCGGCGCCACGCTGGCGCTGTCGCAGCTGGCGCTAGCCAGCGGCGGCAACGCGCCGTTCGCCCAGCTGGGCGGGCTACAGCTAGCCAGCAGCGAGCTGGATCTGGCGGCGCGGCGCATCACCCCGGGCGATATCAGCCTGCAGGGGCTGCAGCTGGCGGCCCGCCGCGACAAGGCCGGCAAACTGGACATCGTCGAGGCGTTGCGCCAGCGCGGCGGCCAGAATGACACGGCGGCCGCACCCACCCAGCCGGCGGCGCCGGCCTGGCAGCTGCGCTACCCGAGCGTGACGCTGGCCGGCGGCAACGTCAGCTGGCAGGACGCCACCACTGCCACGCCGGTGGCACTGCAGCTGGCAGAGCTCAATGCCAAGGCCAGCGGCGACCCGCAGCAGGGCTGGGCGCTGCAATTGGGCGCCGCGCTGGGCAAGGGCAAGCTGCAGCTGGATGCCACGCTTGCGGCCAACCTGCAGGACATCAAGGGCCAGCTGCAATCCAGCGGCCTGCCACTGCAGGGCGTGGCGCCGTACGCGCTGGACAGCACCGTGCTGCGCTTTGGCGGCGGCGAGCTGTCCACCGCGCTGGGCTTCGCCGTCAACGGTGGCCGCTGGCAGGCGGACGGCAAGGCGCAAGTGGACAAGCTGGCGCTGTTCGAGCCGGGGCGGCGCGAGCCGCTGCTGGGCTGGCAGCAGCTAGCGGTGAGCGGTATCAAGGCGCAGCCGCAGCGGGTGAGCATTGCCGACGTGCGGCTGGTGGCGCCGCAGTTGCGCTTTATTCTGGATGAAAAGCGGGTGCCCAACTTCGCGCACCTGATGAAGCCGCAGCCGGCCGCGGCCAAGCCGGCGGCCAGCGCCAAGACGACGGCGGCCAGCGCCGCGCCGGTGGTGGACGTGCGTGCCATCCGCGTGCGCAATGCGCGCATGGACTTTGCCGACCTGGGGCTGCAGCCCAGCTTCGGCACCCGCATCCACTCGCTGTCCGGTACCGTGCTGGGCCTGTCCAGCAAGCCGGGCCGCCGCGGCACGGTGACGCTGGACGGCCGCGTCGACCAGTTCGGCGACGTGCGCATCCGTGGCGCGCTGTCGCCGTTCGAAGTGACCCGCGACCTGGACATGACGCTGAACTTCCGCAATATCCCGCTGGGCAGCCTCAACCCGTACTCGATGACCTTCGCCGGCTGGCAGATCACCGACGGCCGGCTCACCACCGAGCTGCGCTACCTGCTGAAAGACCGCCAGCTCAACGGCGACAACCGCGTGGTGATCGACCACATCCAGCTGGGCGACGAGGTGGCCAATTACGACGGTACCCGCCTGCCGCTGCGGCTGGCGGTGGCGCTGCTGGAAGACAGCGACGGCCGCATCGACCTGGCACTGCCGGTGGCCGGCAGCCTGGATCAGCCGGAGTTCTCCTACGGCCACCTGGTGTGGCAGGCGCTGCGCAACATCCTGGTGAAGGTGGTGACCGCGCCGTTCCGCGCGCTGTTCGGTGGCGAGGGCTTCGACGAGATTTATGCCGATGCCGGCGACGACCGCATCCCGCCGCCGGAACGCGAGAAGCTGGGCAAGCTGGCCGAGCTGATGCTGAAGCGGCCCAAGCTGGCGCTGGCCATCGGCGGTGGCTACGACGCCGAGCAGGACAGCCGCGAGCTGGCGCGCTACCGCGTGGACAGCGACATCCTGAAGCGCGCCGCCTACCAGCTGCAGCCGGACGAGCCGCTGCCGCTGCCGGACATGGGCGACCCGGCGATCCGCAAGGCGGTGGGCGATGTCTACGCCGCGCAGATCGGCCGCTTCGCCTGGCTGAAACGGGTGGCCAGCGAGAAGGATACCGCCGAGCGGGCGCAAGCGATGCGCCAGGAGCTGCTGGCGGCGCAGAAGGTGGACCAGGCGGCGCTGAGCGCGCTGGCCACGGCACGCGGCGAGGCGGCACGCAAGCTGCTGCTGGCGGCACAGCCGGCGCTGGCAGACCGCGTCAGCGTGCTGGAGCCGGACAAGGTGAAAGCCGACAAGGACGGCGTGCCGCTGCTGATCAAGCTCAAGTAAACAAGACAGTGCACCATGCGGCCAGGCTGGATGACAGCCTGGCCGCAGTCGTTTGGCATCGCGCGTTGCCGGCTGTTGCAGCGCTGCCGCACAAGGTTGGCCGCAAGCTGTCCGCCGGGACAGCTTTGATGGCTATCAAGGTCATGAGCCGCTATATCTAGTTAGATTCCATTTTTTCTGACACCACATATAGCGGGGACGGCATGAACCGGGATAACAGCGTCGTGTTTGCGGAACAGGATATTTCGCGCGAAGTACTGCTGGAAAAATACGCCAAGAACGGCGAACAGTCGGTAAGCGAAGTGCGCCTGCGCGTGGCCCAGGCACTGGCCGCGCTGGAGCAGGAGCCGCAGCGCTTCGCCCCGCTGTTCTACGAGGCGCTGGACGGCGGCTTCATCCCCGGTGGCCGCATCAACTCCGCCGCCGGCACCGACCTCAAGGCCACGCTGATCAACTGCTTCGTGCAGCCGGTGGGCGATGCGGTGTCCGAGGCCGAGAATGGCAAGGTCGGCATCTACGAGGCGCTGCTGCAGTCGGCCGAGACCATGCGCCGCGGCGGCGGCGTCGGCTACAACTTCAGCCGCATCCGCCCCAAGGGCGCGCGGGTGAAGGGCACCAACAGCCGCGCCTCCGGCCCGGTGTCGTATATGCGCGTGTTCGACCGCAGCTGCGAGACGGTGGAATCCGCCGGCGCGCGCCGCGGCGCGCAGATGGGGGTGCTGGATGTCAGCCACCCGGACATCGAAGCCTTCATCCACGCCAAGGACCAGGGCGACCTGGCCAACTTTAACATCTCGGTGGGGGTGTCCGACGCCTTCATGCAGGCGGTGGATGCCGACGGCGACTGGGAGCTGACCCATGCGGTGGCGCCGGCGTCCGACGCCTTCCCCGGCAGCTACCAGCGTGACGACGGGCTGTGGGTGTACCGCAAGCTGCGCGCCCGCGAGCTGTGGCAGCAGATCATGCACTGCACCTATGACCACGCCGAGCCGGGCGTGCTGTTCATGAGCAAGATTAACGCCGACAACAACCTGTCCTACTGCGAGGTGATCGAGTCCACCAACCCCTGTGGCGAACAGCCGCTGCCGGACTACGGCTGCTGCGACCTGGGCTCCATCAACCTGTGCAAATTTGTGCGCCAGCCGTTCGGCGAGGCGCCGAGCTTCGACTACAAGGCGTTCGAGAAGGTGGTGCGCACCTCGGTGCGCATGCTGGACAACGTGCTGGACCTCACCGTGTGGCCGCTGCAGGAGCAGCTGCGCGAGGCGCAGAACAAGCGCCGCGTCGGCCTCGGCTTCACCGGCCTGGGCGATGCGCTGATCATGCTCAAGGTGCGCTACGACAGCGAGGAAGGCCGCAGGTTGGCCGCCAGCATCTCTGAGCACATGCGCGATGCCGCCTACGATGCCTCGGTGGATCTGGCCATCGAGAAGGGCGCCTTCCCGCTGTTCGACGCCGACAAGTACCTGGCCGCGCCGCACTGCGCCAGCCGCCTGCCGGACAAGCTCAAGGCGCGCATCAAGAAGCACGGCATCCGCAACTCGCACCTGCTGTCCATCGCGCCTACCGGCACCATTTCGCTGGCCTTCGCCGACAATGCCTCCAACGGCATCGAGCCGCCGTTCAGCTGGTACTACACCCGCAAGAAGCGCATGGCGGACGGCACGCAGCAGGAATACCTGGTGGAAGACCACGCCTACCGCGTGTACCGCATGCAGGGCGGCGATACCAATGCGCTGCCGGACTACTTCGTCAGCGCGCTGCAGATGAGCGCGCTGGACCACATGCGCATGGTGGCGGCGGTGGCGCCCTATGTGGATACCGCCATCTCCAAGACCGTGAACGTGCCGGGCGATTACCCGTTCGCCGACTTTGAAAGCCTGTACCTGGAGGCCTGGCGTGCCGGGCTGAAGGGCATCACCACCTACCGCCCCAACAGCGTGCTGGGCTCGGTGCTGTCGGTGGAGCCGACGCCTGCGGCCAACCCGGCGCCCAGCCAGCAGCTGCCGCAGGACCTGGGCAATCAGAACGACCCGGACCGCCGCATCACGCTGAACACCGCACCAAGCCCGGCGCTGGCCAGCCTGAAGTGGCCGCACCGCCCCAAGCTCAAACACGGCAACCCGTCGTGGACCTTCATGGTGGAAGGCGAGGAGGGCGACTTCGCGGTGATGGTGGGCCATATCGAAGGCCAGCAACCGGGCGAGGCGCCGCTGCCGTTCGAATGCTGGGTCAACGGCGATGTGCCGCGTGGCCTGGGGGCGATTGCCAAGACGCTGTCGATGGACATGCGCTGCCGCGACCGCGCCTGGCTGGCCGCCAAGCTGGACGCGCTGGCGGCTACCCGCGGCGACCGCCACTACCGCGCCGAGCTGGGCGACGGCCCGGTAGGCAGTAGCGCCGCCGCCGCCGCGCTGGGGCGGGTGGTGAAATACCGTGTCGAGCAGCTGGGCGCACTAACGTTGGCCGCAAGCGATGCCACCCCGGTGATGGACGCGCTGTTCGCGCGCAAGGAGCCGAAATCCGGCCCCGACGGCACCATCAGCTGGTCGGTGGATGTGGTCAACCCGCAGACCGGTGACGATTTCGTGCTGTTCGTGAAGGAACTGGTACTGCCCACCGGCCAGCGCCGGCCGTACTCGCTGTGGCTGGCCGGCCACTACCCGCGCGAGCTGGACGGGCTGTGCAAGATGCTCAGCCTCGACATGCGGGTGATCGACCCGGCGTGGATCGGCATGAAGCTGCGCAAGCTGTTGAGCTATGCCGAGCCGCAGGCCGACTTCTTCGCCCGCACCCCGGGCAGCGACAAGTCGCAGAGCTGGCCGTCCACCGAAGCCTACCTGGCGCGGCTGGTGATCCATCGCTACGCCATGCTGGGCATCCTCAGCGAGGACGGGGTGCCGGTGGAGGAAATGGGGGTGATGGTGCCGGAGCAGGGCGACCTGTTCGAAAGCGCGGTGGTGAGCGTGGCGCCGGCGCAAATGGCCGGCAAGGCCTGCCCGGAATGCGGCAACCGCGCGCTGATCAAGAAGGACGGCTGCGAGTTCTGCACCGCCTGCGGCCACGTGGGGGCGTGCGGTTAGCGCGGCGGGGAAACGACGGCAACAGCTTGAGCCGTGACGCCAATGGCGACGCAGCGCCTGCGGCAAGCAAACGGCCTCCCAATCGGGAGGCCGTTTGCATGTCTGGCAGTTGCTGGTCGCTGGCGGAGCGGCGCTGCGGCGGCGCTGCGGCCTCGGCGGACGTTCACCGTTGTCCGGGGCTGCGGCCGTGCACGGCCAGACAGCGGGCGCGCAGTACCTTGCCACGCGCGCTGGCATTGCGTCCGGACGCGTGCTGTCGACACCACTGAGCCGTCAGGCTTGGGGAAACAACGTCTGCACCGCGCAGCTCGCGTGCGTTGAGGCAGGGCCCGCTGCCTGGCAAAGCAATGCTGCCAAGCGCCATGCCCGCCATGCTCTGAATCGACGCCGGGAGCGTAGGCGAATACGCACGCCGGGCAGCGCCTGTGCCGTAGCTGGCACAGCCGCGGCCATTCATTGCTTGTGCTGGCTGCCGGCCGTTTGCCCGGCAAAGTGCCGGATTACCCATTGTTCGCACACGGCCCACAATTGCGGTGCTCCGCGTTTGATCACCGGGCCATATCGGGAGACAACCTGTGCCAGCGAAACATTGTTTTCCGTCCAGGTGCCGCCACCGGTGAAGACATTGATGAGCAGCGGTTGCAGGCGGTCGAGCGCCTTGGCGAACTTCGCGTCTTCGCTCTCGGCACGTTCGAATTCCTGCCATAAGGCAAGCAGCTCGCTGCCTTGCTGCGGCGGCAGCAAGCCAAACAGTCGCACTGCCGCTGCGGCTTCCTGCTTGGCCTGCACGTCGCTGGAAAACCCGGCATGGAGAGGGAAGTCGCCAACGTCGATCTCGACAATGTCGTGCAGTAACAGCATCTGGATGACACGGTTGCTGTTCACGGGGGCAGCGGCGTAGTCATGCAGCAGCAAGGCATACAGTGCCAGATGCCAGGAATGCTCGGCCGAGTTTTCCTTCCGGCTTTGGTCCAGCAGTGGCGACTGCCGCACCACGCTCTTCAGACGGTCGATTTCTCTGAGAAAATTTAACTGCTGTTCCAGTGCTGTCGGCGGCATGCGATTCCCGCGGCAAAAAGTGGCGTAACCGGATTATAGCGAACCGAGCGACGCGGGCCTGCTGGGGGGCGATGAGCTGGCCGAGGGTTGACGGCAACTATGGCCGGGAGAAAGCACCAGGCCCTTGCGCATAGCGCAAGGGCCTGATCATGTCGCCGGCATGGCGGGTGGAGAGGCGCAGCGGCGAGGTTGTGTGTCTGAACGGCGGGCGGCCGCGGCCCGGGGGGCTGCAGCTTAGCAGCGGCCTTTCATTGCCTGGCCCGGAGGGCAGAAGCCGCCACGATAGTAGCCGCGGTCGTCATCGTCGTCGTCGTAGCGGTCATGGTAGTGGCCAGAGCCGTATACCGGCACCACCACGCGCGCAGGCTCCAGCACGATGGGGGAGCGCACGTGCACGCGGGCCGGCTGCACTACGCAGGCAGACAGGCTGCCGGCGGCGATCAGGGCGAATAACAGGGTTTTCATGGTGTTCTCCGTTATGGCTGGGCTACCCCCGTGGCGGGGGTAGCCGGAAATTGGTGCCTGGCGGCCGGCGATGGCGGCGGTGGGCCCCGCTCTTGGAGAGGAGGGTGGCGGCAGCAAGGGTGCCGCTTGTTGCGACCATGGCTGGCAGGAGTGGCCTGCCGGGCAGGCTCGGCACGCGGCCGGTGGCGCAGGCACTCCGAGCATAAGCCAAGCTGGCAGCCAGCCCTAGTGGAAAGCTGCTAACAATTATTAAGGTTGTATTCCGTTGATGACGGCCCCGATAAGAAGCCGGGCGGCGGCCTGCCCGCTACTTGCCGGTTAAGGCGGGGCCAGGCTGGCGCTGGGCGCGCGCCGTGGCGGTTTCGTTGCTGCGATGCTGGCCAGGCGGCGGCTGCCGGCGTGGTGATCGCAGCGCTGCGCGCTGTGCCGTCGCCGCGCCAGGTTCATTGCGGCTAGGCACGGCAGCGTCTGTTCGCCGTGGGGCGGCACAAAACGTTGGCCGCAGCAGTGCGGCACGGTCGTCATGGCCGCCGTACAGCGGCCGTGAAACCCGCTCCCGGCAGGAGCGTGCGCCTGTCACCAGCGGGTAACACGCGGCGTGTATTGTGCTCGGCAACAGCTGATTGTTCCCGTCTGCTGCCGTGTGTGTTTGTTCGGCCCGCCTGGCGGGCCTTTTTTCTTGCCTGTGCTGCTGGCTTGCGGCTGCCGGGGGCGCTGCCAGCCTAGGGTGGCGTTAGCGGCGACAGCACCTGGTTGATGCGCTGCAACAGCTGCAGGTTGGCCGCAGAGCGCGGCAGCGCCAGGTAGGTGGGGTTGGTGGCAAACACGCCCCGCGCTTCCAGCTGGCCGCCCAGCAGCGGCTCGATGCTTTCGCGGATGCCGATCAGGTAGTCCAGCCGTCCCAGTTTGAGTTTTTCCACGTTCTGCGCATCGCGGCTGGCTTCGTCCGCCTGCAGCGCGCCGCGCTCGCGCGCCTGGCTGAATTCGTCGGAATAGAACCAGCCGGACAGCACGCCGACACGGCGGCCGTTGAAGCTGGCGATCGTGCTGTAGTGCGGCAGGGCATCGCCCTTGCGGCCATACACGGTCAGCACTTCGTGATACAGCGGCTTGCTGAACAGGTAGCGCTGCTGCCGCGCCGGGTTGCTGTAGATGCCGGCCACGCCGTGGCTGCCGCGTTCCAGGTAGGCCAGCGCCCGTTTCCACGGCATGGTTTCGATGCTGATGGCGATGCCGCTGCGGCGCGCCAGCGCCTGCAGCTGCTCGGCGTACAGCCCGGCCGGGCGGCCGCTGCTGTCGGCGTACATGAACGGCGGGTTGTTGGCGTCGATGGCGACCTGCAAGTGTGGCTGCTGGGCGTGGGCCGCCGGCAGCAGGCAGAGCAGCAGCCAGGCAAACAGACGATTGGGCATCGCTTATCCTTGCGCGCGTGGCTATCCAGGCGGTGTGGTGTTGCCGCGCGGCAGCGTGCCGGCGGCAGGGGCCGCTGTTTGTAGCGTAGACGGCCCGGGCGGTGAACGCAGTATTGTAACTGCATAAATCGCCCGGCCGGCACTGCGCTGGTGGCCAGGGTTGGCCGCAGCCGGCAGCCCGCTGCCGCGGCTCAGGCCTGCCAGCGGCCGTGCTCGAAGAACTGGCGGTAGCGCTGCAGCCACGGCTGGATGTCGTGGCCGCCGGCGGCCAGCCAGCCGGCATCGTAGTAGCTGTTCAGGTAGCGGTTGCCGTCGTCGCAGATCAGCGTGACGATGCTGCCGCTTTCGCCGCGGCGCAGCATCTCGTCCATCAGCACGCACACGCCGTAGAAGTTGGTGCCGGTGGAGCCGCCGCATTTGCGGCCCAGCACTTGCTCCAGAAAATGAATCGCCGCGTAGCTGGCCACGTTGGGCACGCGGATCATGCGGTCGATCACGGTCGGGATGAACGACGGCTCCACCCGCGGCCGGCCGATGCCTTCCACCCCGGAGCCGCCCTCGCAGGTGCAGTCCGGGTCGCCGCTTTCATAGCTGGCGTAGAACGCCGAGTTTTCCGGGTCCACCACACAGATCTGCGTGTTTTTCTGCTGGTAGCGCACGTAGCGGCCAAAGGTGGCGCTGGTGCCGCCGGTGCCGGCGCCATTGATGATCCAGCTTGGCTCCGGGTGCGGCTCCAGCGCCATCTGCTTGAAGATGGTGTCGGCGATATTGTTGTTGCCGCGCCAGTCGGTGGCACGCTCGGCGTAAGTGAACTGGTCCATGTAGTGGCCGTTCAGCTCATGCGCCAGACGCATGGATTCGTCGTAGATGGTGGCCGGGTCGGTGACCAGGTGGCAGCGGCCGCCGTAGAACTCGATGGCGCGGATCTTCTCCTGCGAGGTGCTGGCCGGCATCACCGCGATGAACGGCAGCCCCAGCAGGCGGGCGAAGTAAGCTTCCGATACCGCGGTGCTGCCGCTGGAGGCCTCGATTACCGGCGTGCCTTCGCGGATCCAGCCGTTGGACAGCGCGTACAGGAACAGCGAGCGCGCCAGGCGGTGCTTGAGGCTACCGGTGGGGTGGGTGGATTCGTCCTTGAAGTACAGCTGGATGTCCGGGGCGGACGGTATCTGCAGCGGAATCAAATGGGTGTCGCTGGAGCGGTTGAAGTCCGCCTCGATCTTGCGCACGGCTTGCATCAGCCAGGTTCTCATCGGTGTTTCCCTTTTAGCTCTTGGTTATGGTGTGGCTGCCGGCGCGCCGGCGGCAAGGTTGGCCGCATTCATGCCGTGGCCTGCGCCTGGCCGACCCCCAGCAGGGTGCTGACAAAGGCGGCCACCAGCGGCGAACTGTCATGCTGGCGCCAGGCCACCGTCAGCGTCATGTAGGCGTCGGCGTCGCTCAGCGGCAGGTAGCGGATGTCCGGCAGGTGCACGCATTGTAGCGGCGACGGCAGCACGGCGATGCCGAGGCCGGCGGCCACCAGCCCGATCTGGGTGGTGGCTTCGCCGGCCAGCTGGTGCACCTGCCAGTCGAAACCGCTTTGCCGCGCCAGGCTGTGCAGGCGGGCGTTCAGCCAGTTGCCGTTGCCGGCCGGGTAGCCGATCACCCGCTCGCCGGCCAGCTCGGCAATGCTCACGCTGGCGCGCGCCGCCAGCGGGTGGCTGATGGGCAGCACCGCGCTCAGCCGGTCGCGCTTCACCTCGCGCACTTCCAGCCCCGGCGTGTCCTCGTCGCGGTTGAAACGCACCACGCCGACATCCAGCTTGCGCTGGCGCAGCAGCTGGAACTGCTCGCGGGTGAACTGTTCGTGAAAGTGCAGGGTAACGTCCGGATGACTGGCGCGAAACTGTTGCAGCGTGGCCGGCAGCACCGCCATCAGCGGCAGCGACGAGGTGAAGCCGATGCGCAGCTCGCCGATCTCGCCGCGTGCCGCGCGCCGCGCCTCGTCGGCCGCCAGCCGCGCGTCGTCCAGCAGCGCGCGGGCACGCAACAGGAAGCGCTCGCCGGCGGCGGTGAGGCGCACCGCGCGCTGGTGGCGCTCCAGCAGCTGCACGCCCAGCTCGTCTTCCAGTGCGCGGATCTGCTGGCTCAGCGGCGGCTGGGCGATGTGCAGCCGTTCCGCGGCGCGGGTGAAGTGCAGCTCCTCGGCCACGGCGACGAAATAGCGCAGATGACGCAGTTCCATTGATATGTTTTCCGTCTTAAATATAAAGGAAATATATATTGGACGTTGGTAACTGACCAGCCTAGGCTGGCGTTGTCGAGTCTGTTTCTGTGGTGTTGTGATGTCTACTGCGACCTGCGCCGCGTCTGCGGCCAACCTTTCCGCCCAGCCGCATGCCAGCGGTTCCAGCGCCTGGTGGCGCGCCACCTGGGCGGCCGCCATCGGCGGCTTTGCCACCTTTGCCCTGCTGTATGGCGCGCAGCCGCTGATGCCGCTGCTGGCCGCGCATTACGGCCTGTCGCCGGCCGCCGCCAGCGGCGTGCTGTCGGTGGCCACGCTGCCGATGGCGCTGATGCTGATTCCGGCCAGCCTGCTGGCCGAGCGCTTCGGCCGCACCCGCATGATGGTGGCGTCGCTGGCCGGCGGCGTGCTGCTGTCGTGGCTGGCGGCGTTCAGCGACAGCTACGGCTGGCTGCTGCTGTGGCGCGGGCTGTTCGGCGTGGTGATGGCCGGCCTGCCGGCGCTGGCGCTGTCCTACCTGTCGGAGGAGCTGGATGCCGGCTCGCTGGGCAGGGCGGTGGGGCTGTATATCGCCGGTAATGCGCTGGGCGGCATGAGCGGCCGTTACCTGGCCGCGGTGGTGGCCGATGCCGGCGGCGTGCAGCAGGGCCTGCTGGCGCTGGCGGCACTGGGCACCCTGACCGCGGTGGGCTTCTGGAAGCTATTGCCGGAATCGCGCCGTTTCGTGGCGCGGCCGCTGTCGCTGGCCGGCGTGCTGGCCGACAGCCGCCAGCACTGGCGCGATCCGGGGCTGGCACGGCTGTTCGTGCTCGGCTTCATGCTGATGGGCGGCTTCGTCAGCCTGTACAACTACCTGGGCTTCCGCCTGCAGGCGGCGCCGTTCTCGCTGAGCCAGAGCAGTATCGGCCTGATCTTCCTGCTGTACGTGGTGGGCATGGCCGCCTCCACCATCGCCGGGCGCCTGGCCGACCGTCTCGGCCGCCGCGAGGTGCTGTGGAAGATGGTGGCGCTGATGCTGCCGGCCATTGCGCTGACGCTGGCCAATAGCCTGTGGCTGGTGGTGCTCGGCGTCGGCCTGTTCACCTTCGGCTTCTTCGCCGCGCACGCGGTAGCCGCCAGCTGGGTCGGCCGCCGTGCCAGCCATGCGCGCGGTCTGGCGTCGGCGTTCTATCTCACCTCATACTATGTTGGCTCGGCACTGATCGGTTCCGGCTCCGGCCTGATGTGGCGGCTGGATGGCTGGCTGGGCGTGGCTGGCCTGATCGCCGCGTTGCTGGGGCTGTGCCTGTGGCTGACCTGGCAATTGCGCCGGGTGGAGCCGTTACCGCAGACGGTTTGAGGAGAGAAGATGTCAGCAGAACAAACGTTGGCCGCATACTGCGCCGATGTCGGACTGGACCCGGCGGCAACCCTGCAGATCGGTGGCCAGTACACGCCGGTGTTGCGGCATGGCAATGAGGTGTTCATCAGTGGCCAGGTGCCGCGGGTGGGCGACGCGGTGGTGGTCACCGGCAAGGTGGGCGACGACTGCAGCGAAGAGGCGGCCTGTCAGGCGGCGCGCATCAGCACCTTGCGCTGCCTGATTCTGCTGCAGCAGACGCTGGGTTCGTTGCAGGCGGTGGCGCGGGTGTTGCGCATGAATGTGTATGTGCAGAGCGCCGCCGGCTTCAGCCGCCAGAGCGAGGTGGCCAATGCCGCCTCCGAGGTGCTGTACCGCGTGCAGGGGGAAGCCGGCGTGCATACCCGCACCTCGCTGGGGGTGTATCAGCTGCCCAAGAATGCGGCGGTGGAAATCGATATGCAGGTGGCGGTGCATCCCCTGGCTGCGGCAAGCGCGTAGCTACTGACCCCGCCGGCCAATGCCGGGACGATGCCTGATGTCGCTCCCGGCCTGATGGCATGGACATCGGCAGCTGCTGCCAACGTCATGACTGGTGAAATCGGCGTGGGCATGTAGAATGGAGTCTTCTGCGTAAAAGGGGTCTCCCTGTCCAATGGACGTGCTCATATTAGTTGTCCTGTTTTTGCTTAACGGCATTTTTGCCATGACCGAAATCGCCATCGTCTCCTCGCGCAAGGTTCGCTTGCAGCAGTGGGCAGACGAAGGCAACCGCGGCGCCGCCGCCGCGCTCCGGCTCGCCGAAGAGCCCACCCGCTTTCTCTCCACCATCCAGATCGGCATCACCCTGATCGGCATTCTGTCCGGTGCCTTCGGTGAGGCCGCCATTGCCGACCGCCTGCAGGCCTACCTGCTCACCGTGCCGCTGCTGGCCGAACTGGCACGCCCGATCGCGCTGGGCGTCACCGTGATCGGCATTACCTACTTCTCGCTGATCATCGGCGAACTGGTGCCCAAACGCATCGGCATGCAGAACCCGGAGCTGCTGGCCTCCATCCTGGCCCGTCCGATGCTGCAGCTGGCCCGCGCCACTTCGCCGCTGGTACGGCTGTTGAGCCTGTCCACCGAGGCGGTACTGCGGCTGCTGGGGGTGAAAAAGAACAAGGATCCGTCGATCACCGAGGAAGAAATCAAGGTGCTGATGGAGCAGGGCGCCGAGGAAGGCATCTTCGAGCGCGCCGAGCAGGAGCTGGTGGAAAACATCTTCAGCCTGGACGAGAAGAAGGTGGTCGCCATCATGACGCCGCGCAAGGACATCGTGGTGCTGGACGTGGACGACCCGATCGAGGAAAACCTGCGCATCGTGCGCGGCAGCGTGTTCACCCGTTACCCGGTGGTGAAGGGCGGCTTCGAGAACGTGCTGGGCTTCGTGCAGGCCAAGGATCTGCTGCACCGCCTGCTGGAAGACAAATCGGTGACGCTGGAAGGGCTGACCAACCCGCCGCTGTACGTGCCGGAGGCGATCACCCCGATGCAGCTGCTGGAGCAGTTCAAGCGCACCCGCAACCACACCGCGCTGGTGGTGGACGAATACGGCGAGATCGAGGGCCTGGTGTCGATCAACGACGTGCTGGAAGCCATCGTCGGCGACCTGCCGACCGATATTTCCGACAGCGATCAGGAAATCGTGCAGCGCGACGACGGCAGCTGGCTGGTGGATGGCATGATGGCGCTGGACGACTTCAAGGAACACTTCGACCTGGACAGCATCGAGGGCGAGGAGTCCGGTGACTTCCAGACCCTGGGCGGCTTCGTGATGTTCATGCTGGGCAAGGTGCCGGCCGCCGCCGACAAGGTGGAGTGGCACGGCTTCGTGTTCGAGGTGGTGGACATGGACCGCACCCGCGTCGACAAGGTGCTGGTGATTGCGCCGCCGGCGGAACTGAACGCCGCCTCGTAAGCGCCCTGCTGCTTGCCTGCCAAACGCCCCGCCTGCTGCGGGGCGTTGTCATGTTGGCCGCAGCGTGGCGCCGCCGGGGGGGGATGGCTGGCGCCGGCGGCCAGGGCGGCGCTAGCTGCTGCGGCTGCCGGGGCAGCGCGCCACCACGTCGCCTGCTGGCGCGGCGACACTGCCGCGTGTCCACTCGCGCGGACACGGCATGGCGCCTAGCCGGACTGCCGGCAGAATGCCAGGTAGTCGGCCTCCGGCATCGGCCGCGCCAGATAGTAACCCTGCACGTAGTGGCAGCCGTGCGCGCGCAGGAAGGCCAGCTGCTCGGCAGTTTCCACCCCTTCGGCCACGGTCTGCACGCCGATGGCGCGCGCCAGCGCCAGAATGGCCTCCACCACCGCCTGGTTGCGCGGATTGCCGGCCAGGCTGCCGATAAAGCGCTGGTCGATCTTCACCTTGTCCACCGGCAGCTCCACCAGGTAGTTGAGCGACGAGTAGCCGGCGCCGAAGTCGTCGATGGCGATGCGGAAGCCGGCGGCGCGCAGCTCTTGCAGGATGCTGCCGATGGCGGCTAGGTCCTGGATCAGCGTCGACTCAGTCAGCTCCAGCTCCACGCTCGACGGGTCGATGCCGCTGGCCTGCAGCTGGCGCGCCAGCTTGGCCGGCAAGTCGCCCAGCGCCAGCTGCTTGGCCGACAGGTTGATGCTGACGATCTGCGGCAGGCCGGCATCGCGGCTGCGGGCGACGAAGTCGCAGGCGCTGTCCAGCACGTAGTCGCCAATGGCCTCGATCAGGCCGTGGTTCTCGGCAAACGGGATGAACACGCCGGGCGAGGCGTTGCTGCCGCCCTGCGGCCAACGTAGCAGCGCCTCGGCATACGGCGCCAGCCCCGGCTGCTGCGGCAGTACCGGCTGGTAGTGCAGGGTGAACGCCCGTTGCTTGACCGCGCTGCGCAGGTGGGTGAACAGCGCCATTTCCTCTTTCAGCCGCTCGCCGATGGCCGGCTCGAAGAAGCTGTAGCGGTTGCGGCCCAGCGCCTTGGACTGGTACATGGCGGCATCGGCATGCTTCATCAGCGTGGTGACGTTGTCGCCGTCCTCCGGGTACATGGCGATGCCCAGGCTGCCGCCGATCTCGGCATCGCGCTCGGTGAGGCGGAACGGCAGCCCCAGCACCTGCAGCAGCGCCTCGCAAATCAGTGCCACCTGGGCGGGCGTGCTGTCGCGCAGCACCAGGCAGAATTCGTCGCCGGACAGCCGCGCCACGGTGTCCTCGATGCGTACGGTGCCGCGCAGGCGCTCGGCCACGTCCATCAGCAGCTCGTCGCCGGCCTTGTGGCCCATGGTGTCGTTGACGAACTTGAAGCGGTCCAGGTCCAGCATCAGCACGGCGAAGTTCTGCCGTTCCTGGCGCGCGATCTCGATCTCGTGTTCCAGGCGGTTTTTCAGCATCACGCGGTTGGGCAGCGCGGTCAGCGGGTCAAAGTAGGCCATGCGCCGCAGCTGGTTTTCCGCCGCCTTCATCTGGGTGATATCGGACAGGATGCCCACGTAGTGGGTGAGGCTGCTGTCGCTGTCGTACACCGCGTTGATGGTGAGCAGCGCGTGCACCAGCGCGCCGTCGACATGGCGGTTGACGATCTCGCCCTGCCAGCGGCCGCGGTGCGACAGCTCCTGCCACAGCTGGCGGTAAAACTCGTTCGGGTGGTGGCCGGAGCGCGAGATCGGCGGCCGCTGCCCCACCAGCTCTTCCAGCGTGCGGCCGGTCATCTGCAGATAGGCGTGGTTGGCGGTGATGATGCGGGTGTCCGGGGTGGTGATCAGCACCGCGTTGTCGGTGTTGCGGAACACGATCTCGTACAGGCGGCGGTGCTTTTCCGCCTCGCGGCGCTGGGCGATCTCGTCCTGCAGCTGGCGGTTGGCCGTCTGCAGGTGGGCGGTGCGCTCGGCCACCTGCTGCGCCAGCTGCTGCTGTGTCTGGCGGTTGTCTTCCAGCGACTGGCGAAAGCGTCGCAGCGCAATCACGATGGGCTGGAAGCTGCGTTCCGGCTGCGGCGGCAGGCTGATGGCGGTGTCGCCGGCGCTCAGCTGCAGCAGGGTGCGCTCGGTCAGGTGCATCTGGCTGCCGATGCGGCGGAAGGTGCGCATCAGCAGCAACAGCAGCACCAGCATCAGCGACAGCAGCGGGATTTCCACCAGCTGGAAGCGGGTGCTGGTGTCGTGCAGATTGCTGTCGAACGCCTGTTGCGTGGCCTGTTCCTGCAGCTGCACCAGCTCGGACAGCTGCTCCATGTCGTCGCGCACCTGGCGGGTGACGAAACTGGCCTGGCGCCGGGCGTGCTGGCTGTCGGCCTGCACCAGCAGCAGCAGGCCGGCCACCTGCTGGCTGAAACTGTGCAGGTTGCGGCCGATCTGCTGCTGCAGTTGCACGATCTCATCGTGGCGCGCCTGGCCGGGCGGCGGCGGCCGCAGTTGCACCGGCAGCCGCGCCAGCTGCGCCAGGCGGCCTTCGATGCTGGCGATGCGGCGGTTCACTTCCTGGTATTTCAGCGTGTCGTCGTTGTCGTCTTCCAGCAGCTGGCTGAGCTGGTTCTGGATGATGCCCAGCAGGCTGAGCAGCTGGCTGCTGGTCTGCAGGTTGGCCGCATGGGTGCGGTTGATGCTGTTGAGCTCGCGCACCATGCGCTGGTTGGCATGGTGGTAGAACAGCACGATGCCGCCCAGCATCGCCAGTAGCAATAACAGCATCCAGCCCAGCTGCTTGCTGGGCGACTGCATGGAAAAAAGTGGGCGCAATGACATTGGCACGATGGGGGCTAAAGGCTACTGCAGCATAGATGAAATCGGGTCGACCGCCAGCTCGCCCTTGGTGCAGGACAGCTGCCAGGCGATTTTGATCAAGTTATGCAAAATTATTATTTTGTTGTGTTGCAACACGGGGTTAAGGTGAGCTGCGGCTGCATTTTCCGCCAGCCGTTCAATCAATACAACCCAACGGGACACAAAGAGATGAGCAACAAAGCACTGAAGCTGGAAACCATCGCCGTACATGGCGGCTACAGCCCGGACCCGACCACCAAGGCGGTGGCGGTGCCGCTGTACCAGACCACCAGCTATGCCTTCGACAGCACCCAGCACGGCGCCGACCTGTTCGACCTCAAGGTGCAGGGCAATATCTACACCCGCATCATGAACCCCACCACCGCGGTGCTGGAACAGCGCGTGGCCGAGCTGGAAGGCGGCATCGGCGCGCTGGCGCTGGCCTCCGGCATGGCGGCCATCACCTACGCCATCCAGACCATTGCCGAGGCCGGCGACAACATCATCGCCACCAGCACGCTGTACGGCGGCACCTACAACCTGTTCGCGCACACCTTCCCGCAGCTGGGCATCGAGGTGCGCTTCATCGACCCGCGCGAGCCGCAGGCGATTGCGGCCAACGTTGACGCGCGCACCAAGGCAGTGTTCTGCGAATCCATCGGCAACCCGCTGGGCAATGTGGTGGACTTCGGCGCCTTTGCCGAGGAAGCGCACCGCCACGGCCTGCCGCTGATCGTCGACAACACCGTGCCGTCGCCCTATCTGTGCCGCCCGTTCGAGCACGGCGCCGACATCGTGGTGCACAGCCTCACCAAGTACATGGGCGGCCACGGTGGCAGCATCGGCGGCATCATCGTCGATTCCGGCAAGTTCCCGTGGGGCGAGCACAAAGAGCGCTTCGTGCGGCTGAACACCCCGGACGTGAGCTACCACGGCGTCAACTACGTGGAGGTGCTGGGCGCCGCCGCCTACATCGCCCGCGCCCGCGTGGTGCCGCTGCGCAATATGGGCGCCGCCATCTCGCCGTTCAACGCGCACCAGATCCTGCTCGGCATCGAAACCCTGGCGCTGCGCATGGACCGCATCTGCGACAACACCCTGACCGTGGCGCAAAGGTTGGCCGCACACCCGGTGGTGGAGTGGGTGGAATACGCGGCGCTGGAAGGCCACCCCAGCCGCCCGCTGGTGGATAAATACCTGGGCGGCCGCGCCTCCGGCATCCTGTCGTTCGGCATCAAGGGCGGGGTGGAAGCCGGCGGCCGTTTCATCGACGCGCTGCAGCTGGTGACCCGGCTGGTGAACATCGGCGATGCCAAGAGCCTGGCCTGCCACCCGGCCTCCACCACCCACCGCCAGCTGTCGCCGCAAGAGCAGTTGCGCGCCGGGGTGCGGCCGGAGATGGTGCGGCTGTCGATCGGCATCGAGCATATCGACGATATCTGGGCCGATGTGGAACAGGCGCTGCAGGCGGCGGGCTAGGGCCGGGTGTAGGGTGGGCAAAGGCCGCAGGCCGTGCCCACCTGCAGCGTACCGGTGTTGCCGGTGGGCACGCTGCGCTTTACCCACCTACAAAAAACATGCGGCCAACCTTTGAGGGTTGGCCGCATGTTTCATGGCAGAGGGACGGTTCAGCCCGGCAGCGGCAAATACTCCACCGCGTCGTCGCGGCCCAGTATCTGCTGCATGAAGGCATGCATGCTGCCGCTATCGTCGGTGCTGACAAAGCGGTATTGCGCCACGGCATCTGCCGGCGCGGCCAACTGGTGTTGATCCAGCAGGCGCGCGGTCTGGCGTACCACCGCGTCGCTGGGGTCGATCAGGTCGATGTGCGGCGGCAGCAGCTGGCGCAGCAGCGGCGCCAGGAACGGATAGTGGGTGCAGCCCAGCACCACGTGGTCCACCCCGGCGGCCAGCAGCGGTGCCAGCGCGCGATTCACCGTGTCGCGGGCCTGCGGGCTTGTCAGGTCGCCACTTTCCACCAGCTCGACAAAGCCTTCGCCCGGCTGGCTGACGATCTGGGCGTGCTCGCTGAACTGGCCGGCCAGCTCGTGGAACTTGCTGCCGGCCAGCGTGGCGCGGGTGGCCAGCACGCCGACCTTGCCGCTCTGCGTGGCCTGCACCGCCGGCTTGATCGCCGGCTCCATGCCGACAATCGGCAGCACCGGGTATCTGGCGCGCAGATGACGCACCGCGGCGCTGGTGGCGGTGTTGCAGGCGATCAGCAGCAGGCTGGCGCCCTGTGCCAGCAGGTAGTCGGTGATCACTTCGGCGCGGGCGATGATCTGGGCCTGCGGGCGCGGGCCGTACGGGCAATAGCCCTGGTCGGCCAGGTACAGCACCGACTCGTGCGGCAGCGCCTGCACCAGCTGGCGCCATACCGACAGGCCGCCGAGGCCGGAATCGAACATGCCTATCATGCGCCGTCCGCTCAGTTGTTCTGGATCACGATCTTGGGGATCTTGCTGGAGAAGTCGCGCGCCTTCTCGCCCACCTTCACTGCCAGCTTGCGGGCGATGTCCTGGTAGCGCGCCGCCAGCTTGCCGTCCGGCTCGGCGATCACCGTCGGCTTGCCCTCGTCGGTGGCCAGGCGGATGGACAGGTCCAGCGGCAGCGAGCCCAGCACCGGCACGCCGTACTGCTCGGCCATGCGCTCGGCGCCGCCGTGGCCGAAGATGTGCTCCTCGTGGCCGCAGTTGCTGCACACGTGCATGGCCATGTTCTCGACAATGCCCAGTACCGGCACGCCCACCTTCTCGAACATCTTCAGGCCTTTTTTCGCATCCAGCAGCGCGATGTCCTGCGGCGTGGTGACGATGATGGCGCCGGTTACCGGCACCTTTTGCGACAGCGTCAGCTGTACGTCGCCGGTGCCCGGCGGCATGTCGATCACCAGGTAGTCCAGCTCATGCCACAGTGTGTCGTTCAGCAGCTGCTGCAACGCCTGGCTCACCATCGGGCCGCGCCACACCATGGCCTGGTCCTCGTCCACCAGGAAGCCGATGGACATGGTCTGCACGCCGTATGCCAGCAGTGGCTGCAGCTTGCCGTCGTTCACTTCCGGCTTGTGGCCCTGCAGACCCATCATCAAGGGCTGCGACGGGCCGTAGATGTCGGCGTCCAGAATGCCGACGCGGGCGCCTTCTGCCGCCAGCGCCAGCGCCAGGTTGGCCGCAGTGGTGGATTTGCCCACACCGCCCTTGCCGGACGATACGGCGATGATGTTCTTCACTCCCGGCAGCGGCGACAGGCCGCGCTGCACCGAGTGGCTGGTGATCTGGCTGCTCACGTTCACCTGCGGCTGGCGGCCGGCGGCAAACGGCGCCAGCGCGGCCAGGAACTCGTCGCGGATGGCGGCGAAGCGGCTCTGCGCCGGGTAGGGCAGGCTAACGTTCAGCACCAGTTGCTGCGCATCGTTGGCCGCAATGCTCACGCCCTTGGCGTGGCGGTAGGGCTTGCCGGTGTCGGGGTCGATCAGGGTGCCGAGTGCGGCCAGGATGTCGTCGTCGCCGTGGGTCGGGGTAGAAGTCATGGTGGAGTTCCGTGCGGAGTCGTCGGCGCCGGCGCCGAACAGTTTGCCGAGTCGGGAGAACATAGCGTGTGGCCTGGTTGGATAGCCGAGCATTTTAGTCGGATTTGCCGGCGGGTACGAGCCGGCGCGCTGCCGGAAATGATAGCCCAAAGCTTGCCGACTGTGCGCCGGCGCGCGGTCCGCGGCATGGGCGCTTGGCCAACCCGCTGATTTCGCGTAGAATCCGCCCCTTTTTTCGCGCGAAATGGTGCAATGTTTCGCGAGGCAGTCGAGGTTTCCGTTTGAATCAGCAACACAAGATTTCCCGCCTCAACCTCACCGCGCTGCTGTTCCCGCTGGCGCTGGTGCTGTTCGAGTTCGCCGTCTACATCGGCAATGACATGGCGCAGCCGGCCATGCTGCTGGTGGTGCAGGAGTTCGGCGTCGACACCTCCTGGGTGCCGCTGTCGATGACCGCCTACCTGCTGGGTGGCGCGCTGCTGCCGTGGCTCACCGGCCCGCTGTCCGACCGCTTTGGCCGCCGTCCGGTGCTGCTGGGTGGGGTGGTGTGGTTCACCGCCAGCTGCCTGGCTACCTATCTGGTCAACGACATCCACAGCTATATGCTGCTGCGCGTGCTGCAGGGCTTCGGGCTGTGCTTCATCAATGCCGTCGGCTACGCCGCCATCCAGGAAGCGTATGCCGAAACCACCGCGGTGCGCGTTACCGCGCTGATGGCCAATGTGGCGCTGATCGCGCCGCTGGCCGGCCCGCTGGCCGGTGCCGCGCTGGTGACGCTGGCGCCGTGGCGCACCGGCTTCCTGCTGATCGCGCTGTGCTCCTTCATCGCCCTGCTGGGCCTGTGCTGGAAGATGCCGGAAACCCGCCAGCCCTCGGCCGAGGTCAAGCTGACGCCGCGCGCGCTGTGGCAGGGCTATTCGCGCCTGCTGCGCCATGGCCGTTTCGTGCGTGCTGCACTGTGCATCCCGCTGCTGGCCATGCCGCTGATGGCGTGGATTGCGCTGTCGCCGGTACTGCTGGTGGAAGACCTGGGGCTGTCGGCGCTGCAGTACGGCCTGTGGCAGATTCCGGTGTTTGCTGGTCTGATCGGCGGCAATCTGCTGCTGGCACTGCTGGCCGAGCGCTGGCCGCTGGGTCGCTCGGTGATGGTGGGTATGTGGCCGCTGCTGGCCGGCCTGGCGCTGATGCTGGGTGGTGTGTTGTTCGGCAGCGAAAAACATGTGTTCCTGGCGCTGGGCATGTCGCTGATGGCACTGGGCGAGGGGCTGTCCTTCGCCGTGCTGTACCGCTTTGCGCTCACCGCCAGCATCCAGGCCAAGGGCATTGTCTCCGCCGGCATGAGCATGCTGTCGATGGCCGGCTACGCGCTGGGTATCGAGCTGTTCCGTTGGGCCTACCTGGCCGCCGGCCTCGCTGGCTTTGCCGCTTTGTCACTGCTGTTCGCCGCCGGTTTCGTGCTGCTGGCCCGCCCGCAGGTGAAGCTGGCGATGGCCGAGCGCGCCGATCCGGACCTGCTGCCGCAGGGCGCATAAACAGAAGGTTGGCCGCAGGCTGATGCGGCCAACCGGTTGCGGACACGCGCATGTGCACCGCGGCCAGCGGCCCCGGCAGGGCCGGGCCGCGTCAAATCCAGCGCCGGCAGCCTTGCCGTTTTTTCGTCCGCGCCCTTTCGGCTAGCGAAAGGGCACTGGCAACAACAGGCTTGGCCGCTATAATCGACCGTTTCAGAATACCAACCGGGATGCACCCATGACCAAACCCAGCAAACGCAAGATTCTGGTAACCAGCGCATTGCCGTACGCCAACGGCGCCATCCACCTCGGTCACATGCTGGAGCATATCCAGACCGACGTCTGGGTGCGTTTCCAGAAGATGCGCGGTCATGACTGCCACTACGTGTGTGCCGACGATACCCACGGCGCGCCCATCATGCTGGCGGCGGAAAAGCAGGGCATCACCCCGGAGCAGCTGATCGAACGCGTGCAGAGCGAGCATCTGGCCGACTTCAGCGGCTTCCACATCGGCTACGACAACTACTACAGCACCAACTCGCCGGAGAACAAACACTTCGCCGAGCACATCTACAAGACGCTGAAGGCCGACGGCAAGATCGTCAGCCGCACCATCGAGCAGCTGTTCGACCCGGAAAAGCTGATGTTCCTGCCGGACCGCTTCGTGAAGGGCGAATGCCCGAAGTGCGGTGCCAAGGACCAGTACGGCGACAACTGTGAAGTGTGTGGCGCCACCTACAACCCCACCGAGCTGAAGAACCCGTACTCGGCGGTGTCCGGCGCCACCCCGGTGCTGAAGACCTCCGAGCATTTCTTCTTCCGCCTGGGCGAGTGCGTGGACTTCCTCAAGGGCTGGACCGGCGGCAGCAGTGTGCGCGCCGACGGCGTGAGCCAGCCGCACCTGCAGCCCGAATCGCTGAACAAGATGAACGAGTGGATCGAAGGCGGCCTGCAGGACTGGGACATCAGCCGCGATGCGCCGTACTTCGGCTTCGAGATTCCGGATGCGCCGGGCAAGTACTTTTACGTGTGGCTGGATGCGCCTATCGGCTACATGGCCAGCTTCAAGCACCTGTGCGAACGCACTGGCATCGACTTCGATGACTACTTCCGCGCCGATTCCGACGCCGAGCTGTACCACTTCATCGGCAAGGACATCCTGTACTTCCACGCGTTGTTCTGGCCGGCGATGCTGAAATACGCCGGCTACCGCGCGCCCAGCGGCGTGTTCGCCCACGGCTTCCTGACCGTGGACGGCCAGAAGATGTCCAAGTCGCGCGGCACCTTCATCACCGCCAAGAGCTACCTCGACTGCGGCCTGAACCCGGAATGGATGCGCTACTACATCGCCGGCAAGCTCAACGGCCGCATCGAAGACATCGACCTGAGCCTGGCCGACTTCGTGGCGCGCGTGAACTCCGACGTGGTGGGCAAATACGTCAACATCGCCAGCCGCGCCGCCGGTTTCCTCACCAAGCGCTTTGGCGGCCAGCTTGCGGCCAACCTTGAAGACGAAACCCGCCTGCTGGGCAATATCGCGAATGAGGCGGAGAACATCGCCGCCGCTTTCGAAGCGCGCGAGTACGCCAAGGCGCTGCGCGAGATCATGGCCATTGCCGATATCGTCAACGGCTACGTGGACGCCAACAAGCCGTGGGAGCTGGCCAAGCAGGAGGGGCAGGACGCGCGCCTGCAGGAAGTGTGCAGCGTGCTGATCAACGCCTTCCGCCTGCTCACCATCTACCTGAAACCGGTGCTGCCCAAGCTGGCGGAGAGCGTGGAAGCGTTCCTCGACATCGCGCCGCTGCAGTGGGCCGATGCGCAGCAGCTGCTGCTGAACCACACCATCAAACCGTACCAGCACCTGATGCAGCGCATCGACCCGGTGCTGATCGAAAAACTCATCGAAGCGAACAAACAGAGCATGGAAGCACAAGCACCGGCCGCTGCGGCCAACTACGAGCCGCTGGCCGACACCATCAAGATCGACGACTTTGCCAAGCTGGACCTGCGCGTGGGCAAGGTGCTGGCCTGCAACTTCGTGGACGGCTCCGACAAGCTGCTGCAGTTCAGCGTCGACCTGGGCTTTGAAACCCGCAACATCTTCTCCGGCATCCGCGCCGCCTACCAGCACCCGGAACAGCTGGTTGGCCGCAAGGTGATCGTGGTGGCCAACCTGGCCGAGCGCAAGATGCGCTTTGGCGTATCGCAGGGCATGATCGTGTGCGCCTCCGGCACGGAAGACGGCTCCGGCCTGTTCCTGCTGGATGCCGACGACGGTGCCGAACCAGGCATGCGCATCGGCTAAGCTGCCCGCGCGCCGCCGCTGTGACAACGCCCCGCATTGCGGGGCGTTTTGTTTGCGCGTGTCACGGCGCTGTCATCTGCCATCGCTAAGCTGCCGCTGTTTGCATCATGCCCGCTACGGATAGCCGCCAAAAGTTGCGCCAGCGCAAGGCGGGAACTCCGTGAAACTACGTATGGTCAATGCAATCGTAAGTAGGTAATTTGTTGAGTTAATCTATCGTTTAGTCCCACTGTGCATAACAAGAACGACAATGTAAGGAAAAGTCATGAAAATCAATGAACTGTTGCCCGGCCATAACATCCTGGAAACCACCGATAGCGGTGAAACCCTGCGCTTTGAGGTGGTGACCGTACGCGCCATCGGCCGCCGTTATGAAATTACCATGCGTACCCCGGCAGGATTGGAAAGCGTGCTGTACCCGGCCAATGCCTATGTACAGATTGCCGCCTGAAGCGGCGAATAAATTTTTCGACAAATAGCTTGACGCTGCCGCGGGCTTTGCGTACTATTAGTCCTCTCTGC
>NZ_JBHRXN010000036.1:251911-365461 GCF_042648525.1 Vogesella facilis | reverse complement strand
AAAAGCCGCAAGTCCTCGGGACTTGCGGCTTTTTGCATTGCTTGGTCGGCAGCGCAGGCGGCCTGCGCCGCCCGCGTGCTTCAGCTGACTTCGAAGTGCCCGGCCAGCTGGGCCAGGTTGCAGGCCTGCCGTGCCAGTACGCGGATAGTCTGGTTGGCCGCATCGATATGCTGGTGCGACTCCTCGAACTGGGCGGCGATGTGCGTCATGCGCTCGGCGAGGTGGGTGGCGCTGACCGATTGCTGGGCATTGGCGCTGGCGATTTCCTGCATCATGCCGTTCACATTGCCTACGTCGCCGCGCACTGCGTGCAGCTGGCTGCTGGTGCGCTGCTGGGCTTCCAGCCCGGCGCGGGTCTGGCTGGTAATGCTGGCGATGGCGCCCACCGTGCTGTCCGCTGCGCCGCGCACGTTGGCGACCAGGGTGTTGATTTCATCGGTGCTGCTGCTGGTGCGTTCGGCCAGTTTGCGCACCTCGTCCGCCACCACGGCAAAACCGCGGCCGGATTCGCCGGCGCGCGCGGCCTCGATGGCGGCATTCAGCGCCAGCAGATTGGTCTGTTCGGCGATGTCATGAATGGTCTGCGTCACCACGGTAATGCCGGTGATGGCGGTGGTCAGTTCGGTAATCACTCCCTGCGTGCTTTCCACCGTGCCGGCGGCCGCGGCGCCGCGCTGGTGCGCGGTTTCCATCTCGGCGGCACCGTGCTGCAGCTGCTGCTGCGACTGCAGGCTCAAGGCGGCGGTTTCCGCCGCATTCTGCGAGACCTGTTCGATCGAGGCGGACAGCTCTTCGATCGATGCGCTCATCTGCAGCACGCTGCCGTTGGCCGCCGCCATGCGCTGGTGGATGTCGGCGATCGCGTGCTGCATGCGGTCGGTTTCGCCGGCGACTTCATGCGCGGTCAGTTGCACATCGTCCAGCATCACTTTCAGATGCACCTGCATATAGGCCAGCGCGGTTTCCAGCCGCCCCAGCTCGCCGGCGGCATCGATGTCCAGCGTATTGGTGAGTTTGCCTTCGGCGATATTGAAGCAGGCGCTCAGCAGGCGCCGCTGCTGCCGGCGGCGGCGCTGCTCCAGCCACAGCCAGCCGCTGCTGAGCGCGATGCTGCCGGCGGCCAATGTCCAGCCGGCGGAGCCGCCCAGCAGCACGCCGGCGCCGGCGGCCAGGCCGGTCATGCCAGCGGCGTACAGGGTCTGGAAGCGCGCCAGCAGCCGGCCGCGTGGCGCCGGTTTGCGCAGCGGGGCGCCTTGCAGTAGCTGCGGGTAGCTGGCTTCGGCCTGGCGGATGGCGTCGCGGGTGGCCGGCGCGCGCACCGACATATAGCCGCTGATCTGGCCCTTTTCCTTGATCGGCACCACGAAGGCATCCACCCAGTAGTGGTTGCCGTTCTTGCAGCGATTCTTCACCAGGCCGCGCCAGCAGTGGCCGTCCTTGATGGTGCGCCACAGGTCGTCGAACAGCACCGGCGGCATGTCCGGGTGGCGGACGATATTGTGGTTTTGCCCGAGCAGCTCATCCCGGCTGAAGCCGGAAATGGCGACGAAGGCATCGTTGGCATAGCTGACCGCCCCCTTGAGGTCGGTGCGGGTAACGATGATGCCCGATTCGAACGGGGTTTCCACGCCGCTTACCGGTAAATTCTTTTTCATGGTCTAGCCTGCTGACAGTGACAGCTGCGCATCATATCGACGGGGGCGGGGGCTGGCCTCTTATCCGTTTGATCGAAGTCAAGCTGCACTCATTCGTTAGTAGGCGCTTATAAATGGCGCCGATTTTGCCATGGCGGCACGCAGCGTTTGCCGCGCGGCGCTGGTGTATGCTGTTGCGTTTGCGGAACGAATTGCCAGGAGTTAACCGGATGAAGATCGCCGTTTTCGATACCAAACACTACGACCGGCTGGCGCTGGATGCGGCCAACCTGGTGGCGCAGCACCAGCTGCAGTATTTCGAGCCGCGCCTCGATGTCGCCACGGTGGAGCTGGCCGCCGGCTACGACGCGGTATGCCCGTTCGTCAACGACCGGCTGGGGGCCGCGGTGGTGGCCAGGTTGGCCGCACTCGGCGTCAAGCTGGTGCTGCTGCGCTGCGCCGGCTACAACGGCGTGGACCTGGCCGCCTGCGCCCGTCACGGCATCCGCGTGGCGCGGGTGCCGGCCTATTCGCCGCACGCGGTGGCCGAGCACGCCTTCGCGCTGCTGATGGCGGTGAACCGCCGCATCCACAAGGCCTATGTGCGGGTGCGGGAGATGGATTTCTCGCTGGACGGGCTGGTGGGCTTCGACCTGCATGGCAAGACCTTTGGCGCGATCGGTACCGGCCGCATCGGCGAAGCCGCCATCGCCATCGCCCGCGGCTTCGGCATGCGGGTGCTGGCCAGCGATGTGCAGCCGGATGCGGCGCTGGCGGCGCGGCTGGGGTTCAGTTACGTGCCGCAGGCGCAGCTGCTGGCCGAGGCCGACGTGGTGAGCCTGCACCTGCCGCTGCTGGCGCAGACGCGGCACCTGATCGACCAGTCGGCACTGGCGGCGATGAAGCCGGGTAGCGTACTGATCAATACCAGCCGCGGCGGCCTGGTGGACAGTGCCGCGCTGATCGAGGCGCTGAAAGCCGGTCATCTGGGCGGGGTCGGGCTGGATGTGTACGAGATGGAGGAGGGGGTGTTCTTCCAGAACCTGTCGGATACCGGGCTGCAGGACGACCAGCTGGCGCGGCTGCTGACCTTTCCCAATGTGCTGGTTACCTCGCACCAGGGCTTTCTCACCGCCGAGGCGCTGCACAATATCGCCAGCACCACGCTGGGCAATGCTACGGCGTTTGTGCAGCGGGGCGTGCCCGACAACGAGGTTCGCTTGTAGGCGCCAGGTTGGCCGCAGGTTTGCGGCCAACCTGGCAGGGGCTTACTGCGCCGCCGGGTCGCGGCGGAACACCCAGGTGTTTTCGCTGGAGGCGTCCGGCGCGAAGGCGTAGCCCTCGGCGTTGAAATCCAGCAGTGCCTGCGCATCGGCAATGCCGTGTTTCACCGCCCAGCGCGCCATCAGCCCGCGTGCGCGCTTGGCGTAGAAACTGATGATCTTGTACTGGCCGTTTTTCAGATCCTGGAACACCGGGGTGATCAGCCGGCCCTGTAGCTGCTTGGGTTTCACCGACTTGAAGTATTCGTCCGAGGCCAGGTTCACCAGCTGTGGAAACGCGTGCTGCGCCAGCAGGCGGTTGAGTTCGTCGGTGACGATGCTGCCCCAGAATTCATACAGGTTCCGGCCGCGCGGGTTGGCCAGCCGGGTGCCCATTTCCAGGCGGTACGCCTGCATCAGGTCCAGCGGGCGCAGCAGGCCGTACAGGCCGGACAGGATGCGCAGATGCTGCTGCAGCCACTGCAATTCCGGCTCGGACAGGCTGGCCGCGTCCAGCCCCGCGTAGACATCGCCCATGAAGGCCAGTACCGCCTGCTTGGCATTGGCCGGGGTGAAGTCCGGCGTCCAGTCGTGGTAGCGGCCAACGTTCAGGTCGGCCAGCGCCGGGCTGATGTCCATCAGCTGGCCCAGCTGCGCCGGGCTTTGCGTGCGCAGCACCTGGATCAGCGCCGCGCTGTGGGCGAGAAAATCCGGCTGGGTGAACTGCGCGGTGTGGGCGGGGGTCTCGTAGTCCAGCGTTTTGGCTGGCGAAACGACCATCAGCATGGCGAATCCTTGTCTGGGAGGTGGGCGCTCATTTTAGAATGTCGCGTCCAATGATGGGAGGGTGAAATGCGAGTTCTGGTGCAACGGGTGACACAGGCGTCGGTGACGGTGGCAGGGGAAGTGGTGGGCAGCATCGATGCCGGGCTGCTGTTGCTGGTGGGCGTGGAAGGCAGTGACGGCGACGACGACATCGGCTGGCTGGTACGCAAGATCAGCCAGCTGCGCATTTTCAACGATGCCGACGGGGTGATGAACCGCTCGGTGCTGGATGCCGGTGGCGATGTGCTGGCGGTCAGCCAGTTCACGCTGTTTGCCAGTATCAAGAAAGGCAACCGCCCTGGCTACAGCCGCGCGGCGCGGCCGGAGGTGTCGCAGCCGCTGTTCGAGCGCTTCGTGGGTGAACTGCAGGCCGCGCTGGACAAGCCGGTGCCCACCGGCGTGTTCGGTGCCGACATGCAGGTAGCGCTGGTGAATGATGGCCCGGTGACCATCTGGCTGGACAGCAAGGCGCCGGAGTAGGCCGCCGCGCGCGGAAGGTAGAAAGCACAAGGCCGCAGCATCTGCTGCGGCCTTGTTGCTGGGGCGGCCAGGCCGCGTGGGCTGCCGGGCTTACAGGCCATCGGCCTCCGCCAGCACGCGGACTTTCTGGCCGGGTTGCAGCCGGGTTAGCTGCTCCGGGTCGTTCCAGCGCAGGATGTCGGTGTGCGACACGCTGAATTTGCGGGCGATGCTGAACACGGTATCGCCGCGCTGCACCACGTAGTCGGTCGGCACCGGGCCGGCCGCCGGCTGGCGCACGCTATAGGACACGGTGCGCAACGGGCTGGCCGCACTGCTGGCCAGCGCGGTGGTGGGCTGCTGGCTGCTCAGCACTTTCAGGTTCTGCCCCAGCTTGATGGCGTTGTCGTCCAGGCCGTTGAGCTGTTTCAGATCGGTGACGGTCATGCCGTAGCGGCGCGAGATATTGAACAGGGTATCGCCGGCAGCCACGGTATGCAGGCCGGCGCTGGCGGTCACCACCCGGTCCGGGCTGGCCAGCAGCAGTTCGCGGCCAACGTTGCCGTCGTTGCGGGTAATGATGCGCACCGCTTCGCTACGTTCCGGCTTGCTGTTGTCGACGCGGATCACGACGCGCGGCGCTTCGCTGCGTACTTCCGGCTTGGCCTCGACTGCGCGAGGTGCTGGGCTGGCGGCGGCGAGCACGGTGCTGTTTGCCAGCATCTTGCCGTCGGCCGCGCTTACGGCCACGCTAGCGACCATGTTGGCCGCAGCCGTCTGCGGCTTGCTATCGGCTACCATCACCGCGCTTGCAACCGGTTTGACGGGGGGCACTACGGTGGCGATGGCAGTGACTGGCGGCTTGGCAGTTTCAGCCGGCTTGCTGTCGACGGCTACGCTTTGCGGCTTGCTGACCAGGTTGGCCGGCGTGACGCTGGCAACAGGCTGCACTGGGGCGGCGACTGTTGCCGGGGTCGGGGCGGCGTTGGCGGCGAAGGCGACCAGCGTGGCGGCCTCGCTGGCCGGGGCGGCGATATCGGTGGCGTCCAGCGCCGGCGCGGCATTGCCGTTGCCATGCAGCGCCACCAGTACCGGCCGGCCGGCCGGCAGGGTGTTGCTGGCCTTGAGATTGTTGGCGGTTATCAGCTCGTTCGGGTTCATCTCGAAACGGCTGGCCAGTTCGCTGGCGCTGGTGTCGCTATCCGGCACGTGTACCTGCCAGGTCAGCAGCGGCTTGTCCCACTTGGCCAGATTGGTCTCGAACTTGTGCAGCTTGTTTTCCGGCAGCAGCATCTGGCGGCCGTTCTTGTGCGCATACACCGGCAGGTTGAACGCCGGGTTGAGCTCCTTGAATTCGGCCACCGACATCTCGGCCAGCCGCGCGGCGATGTCGATGTTCATGTGGCGGCCGGTGGCCACGGCAACGAACGAGGGCTTGTTGGGCAGTGGTGCCAGCCGCAGACCGAACTTCTCCGGCTCCTGCAGCAGGTTGCGCACGGCCAGCAGCTTGGGCACGTAGTTGCGCGTTTCCTTCGGCATCTGGATGTTTTCGTAGCTTTCCACCTCGCCGCGGGCGCGGACCTTGGCGATGGCGCGCGACAGATTGCCTTCGCCCCAGTTGTAGGCGGCCAGCGCCAGGCTCCAGTCGCCGAACATGGTGTACAGGTTTTGCAGGTAATCCAGCGCGGCGCGGGTGGCTTCCACCACGTCGCGGCGGCCGTCATACCACCAAGTCTGTTCCAGCCCGTACTGGCGGCCGGTGGCCGGCATGAACTGCCACAGGCCGGCGGCGCCGACCTGCGACTGCGCGGTGGGCACAAAGGCGCTTTCCACTACCGGCAGCAGCGCGATCTCGGTGGGCATGCCGCGGCGTTCCACCTCGTTCATGATGAAGAACAGGTATTTGCGGCTGCGGTCGACGGTGCGGCGGAAATAATCGATGCGGGCGCTGAAAAAGCGCTCGTGCTGGCGTACCAGCTCCGGGTTGACCTCGCCCATCTGGAAGCCTTCGCGGGCGCGCTGCCACACGCTGTCGCCGTTGCGCAGCAGGCTGCTGTTGAGCAGCATCATGTCGAGGCCGGCGGCCAGGCCGTCGTCCACGCTGCGTTGCGGCGGGTTCAGACTGACATTGCTGCTGTTGGCGTGCGCCGGTGACAGCACGAATGCGAGGGAAACCGACAATGCGAGCGGGGTAAGCTTTTTCATG
The DNA here is from genome assembly GCF_042648525.1 of Vogesella facilis. NCBI lineage: Bacteria > Pseudomonadati > Pseudomonadota > Betaproteobacteria > Neisseriales > Chromobacteriaceae > Vogesella > Vogesella facilis. The sequence continues at coordinate 359,075 of NZ_JBHRXN010000036.1, read as the reverse complement.
GACCTGAGCCTGTATTCCGTATCGGGCGATGCTAACACGCAAGGGCGGACAGTCAAACGCGAAACTTCACCTTAAAGCATGATTTTTCTGTGTTTTAGTCGATATTTATCGTTGGCAACGGCATTTGTCGGCAGGGGGTGAATTCATGCCGGCCGAAAGTGGTTTTTCCACTCGCGCAGTGTGGCAAAAATGGCCTCGCCATCGGCAAGGTCTTTACCGGCTTGCCGCTTGGCCGCCGCTGCTACCGCCTTGATTTCGGTACGCAAAAACGGATTGGTGGCCTTTTCCAGTGCCAGGCGGCTGGGCAAGGTTGGCCGCAGCGCGTGGCGGCTGGCCTGATCCTGCTGCCAGCGCGCCTGCAGCGCCGGATTGTCCGGCTCCACCGCCAGCGCGAACTGCAGGTTGGACAGGGTGTATTCGTGCGCCGGGTAGCACAGCGTGTCCTCCGGCAGCGCCGCCAGTTGCATCAGCGACTGGTGCAGCTGCGCCGGCGTGCCGTCGAACACGCGGCCGCAGCCGGCGCCGAACAGCGTGTCGCCGCAGAACAGGTGCTGGCCCCACAAGAAAGCCAGGTGATTGGCGGTATGGCCGGGCACCGCCAGCACGCTGGCCGGCTGGCCGAACGCCAGCAGTTCGCTGCCGGCCATCACCGGTTGATTGATGTGCGCCACCCCCGGCGGGCCGTAGATGTCCAGCTGCGGCCAACATGCCAGCAGCGCCGGCAGGCCGCCGATGTGGTCGGCGTGATGGTGGGTGACCCACACGGCATCAAGCTGCAAGCGGTGTTCATCCAGGAAGGCCTGCAGCGGTGCGGCATCGCCCGGATCGACGGCAATGGCGCGGGTAGTGTCGTGCAAAACCCAGATATAATTATCGGCAAAGGCACAAACCGGTGTGAGGCGAATAATGTCGGCCATGGGTTACCCCGAAACAATGGAAGCATTTGCTGACTGGCTGGCCAGCTCGGAACTGGGACAATACCTGCTATGCCGCGAGCAGGTGTTTTTCGACCGCGCGGTGGCCGATACGTTTGGCTTTCGCGCGGTTCAGGTCGGGCTCAGCGACTACGATTTCCTGGCCTGCAACCGCATTCCCTGGCATGGCTATGCCGGGCCGGAGGCGGGCGCGGACGTGATCTGCGACGCCGCCTTCCTGCCGTTCGACAGCCGCAGCCTGGACCTGCTGGTGCTGCCGCATGCGCTGGATTTTACCAGCGAGCCGCACCAGGTGCTGCGCGAGGCGGAGCGGGTGCTGGTGCCGGAAGGGCGGCTGGTGCTCACCGGTTTCAACCCGGCATCGCTGTGGGGCATCTGCCGGCTGCTGCGCGGCAAGCGCGATGCGCCGTGGAGCGGCAACTTCTTCACCCCGGCGCGTATCCGCGACTGGATGACGCTGCTGCAACTGGAGCCCACCGGCAGCGCCTTCATGGCATACTCGCCGCCTTTCGCGCGCGGCGACTGGCTGGCGCGCTGGCAATTCATGGACAGCATCGGCGAGCGCGGCTGGCCGCTGCTGGCCGGCGTGTACGGCATTGAGGCCGTCAAGCGCCAGCGCGGCATGCGCCTGATCATGCCCAACTGGAAGCCGGCCAAGGCCGGCAGCGGCCTGATGGTGGCCGGCGGCAACGAGCGCCATCCCGTTAAACAATCTGTGCAGGACGAGATACCACATGGCTGACGACACTATCGTCGAGATCTACCCGGACGGCGCCTGCAAGGGCAACCCCGGCCCCGGCGGCTGGGGCGTGCTGCTGCGCTACCAGGGCAAGGAAAAGGAAATGTTCGGCGGCGAGCGCAACACCACCAACAACCGCATGGAACTCACCGCGGTGATCCGCGGCCTGGAAGTGCTGAAGCGCCCGTGCCGCATCGTGGTGCACACCGACTCGCAGTACGTGCAAAAAGGCATCAGCGAGTGGATTCACGGCTGGAAGAAGCGCGGCTGGATCACCAGCAACAAGGAGCCGGTGAAGAACGCCGACCTGTGGCAGCAGCTGGACGAGCTGCGTAACCGGCACCAGGTGGACTGGCGCTGGGTGAAGGGCCATGCCGGCCACGAATTCAACGAACGCGCCGACCAGCTGGCCAATGCCGGCGTCGCCAGCCTGCGCTGATGCGGCCAACCTTGTAGAACAGTTATGCGCCAGATCATTCTCGATACCGAAACCACCGGCCTGGACCCGAACCAGGGCCACCGCATCATCGAATTCGCCGGCCTGGAAATGGTGAACCGCAAGCTCACCGGCCGCCACCTGCACCTGTACATGCATCCGGAGCGCGACATCGATCCGGACGCCGAGCGCGTGCACGGCATCTCGCTGGATTTCCTCGCCGACAAGCCCAAGTTCCGCGACGTGGCCGCCGAGCTGTGCGAGTTCATCGACGATGCCGAGCTGATCATCCACAACGCGCCGTTCGACGTCGGCTTCCTCAACGCCGAGTTCAACCGCCTGGGCCTGCCGCTGGTGAACAAGCAGTGCGCGGCGGTGACCGACACGCTGGCGATGGCGCGCGACACCTTTCCCGGCAAGCGCAACAGCCTGGACGCGCTGTGCGACCGCTTCGAGATCGACCGCAGCAATCGTACCTTCCACGGCGCGCTGATCGACTGCGAACTGCTGGCCGAGGTCTACCTGTGGATGACCCGCGGCCAGGAAAGCCTGATGATGGACATCGGCTACGGCGACGCCGCCGATGGCAGCGGCGGGCAGGGCTACCGCTTCGAGCGCCAGCCGCTGACCGTGCTGGCCGCCTCGGCCGAGGAGCTGGCCGCGCATCAGGACTACCTCGATACCCTAGATAAAAGCGTCAAGGGCAGCTGCCTGTGGCGCAGCATCGAAAACCCGCCCAGCGAGCAGCCGGCTTGAGCGCAGCCAACATGCCCCGACGCATCGCGCTGGTACCGGCGGCCGGCCACGGCAGCCGCTTCGGCTCGGCCACGCCCAAGCAATACCTGGACATCGGCGGCCAACCTTTGCTGGCGCACACGCTGGTGGTGCTGGCGGCCCACCCTGCCATCGACCAGGTGGCGGTGGTGATCTCGCCGGGCGATGAATGGTTCGACAGCTTCGACTGGCCGCTGCCCAAGCTGATGGTGCTGCGCGTCGGCGGCGCCAGCCGTGCCGAAAGCGTGGCCAATGGCCTGGCGGCGCTGGCGCCGGCAGCAGACGACTGGCTGCTGGTGCACGATGCCGCGCGCTGCTGCCTGTCGCCGCAGGCGCTGGCGCGGCTGCTCGCCGATATCGGCGACGACGCGGTGGGCGGCATCCTGGCGCAGCCGGTGGCCGACACCGTGAAGCAGGGCGATGCCGCCGCGCGCATCGCCGCCACCGTGCCGCGTGACGGGCTGTGGCTGGCGCAGACGCCGCAGATGTTCCGCGCCGGCCTGCTGGCCGCGGCGCTGGCCGATGCGGCCAACCCGGCGATTACCGACGAAGCCTCCGCCATCGAACTGCTGGGCCACGCACCGCGGCTGGTGCTGGGCGAAGCGCAGAATTTCAAAGTGACCTGGCCGGACGATCTGGCGCTGGCGGCGGCCATTCTGGCGGCAAGAAAGGAGCAAGCATGACCCCGTTTCGCATTGGCCAGGGCTACGACGTGCATCGCCTGGTGGAGGGGCGGCCGCTGATCCTGGGCGGGGTGACCATCCCGCACGACAAGGGCCTGCTCGGGCATTCCGATGCCGACGCGTTGCTGCACGCCATTACCGACGCGCTGCTGGGCGCCGCGGCGCTGGGCGACATCGGCCGCCATTTTCCGGACACCGATCCCACCTTCAAGGGCGCCGACAGCGGCGTGCTGCTGCAGGAAGCGATGCGCCGCGTGCGCGCCGCCGGCTGGCAGCTGCTGAACGTGGACAGCACCATCATTGCGCAGCAGCCCAAGCTGGCGCCGCACATCGACGCCATCCGCGCGCGCATCGCCGCGCTGCTGGACATCGAGATCGGCTGCGTCAACGTCAAGGGCAAGACCAACGAGAAGCTGGGCTACCTCGGCCGTGCCGAGGCGATAGAAACCCAGGCGGTATGCCTGCTGGTGCCTATTGCCGGCTAGGCCTGGCGGCAACGTTGGCCGCAGCAAATTCATAACACCAAACACCTGAAAACCGCGGAGCGAATCATGGACCAGAACCAGCTGAAACAGCAGGTGGCGCAGGCCGCCATCAAGTTTGTACCGGAAGACTGCATCGTCGGTGTCGGCACCGGCAGCACCGTCAATTTCTTCATCGACGAGCTGGCCAAGATCAAGGGCCGCATCAAGGGCGCGGTGTCCAGCTCCGAGGCCAGCAGCCAGCGGCTGAAACAGCTCGGCATCGCGGTGCTGGACCTGAACAGCGTCGGCCCGGACGAAGTGCCGGTGTACGTGGACGGCGCCGACGAGGTGAACCACCAGCTGCACATGATCAAGGGCGGCGGCGCGGCGCTGACGCGCGAGAAGATCGTGGCCGCGGTGGCGCAGCAGTTCATCTGCATCGCCGATGCCAGCAAGTATGTGACGATCATGGGCAACTTCCCGCTGCCGGTGGAGGTGATCCCGATGGCGCGCAGCCACGTGGCACGCGAGCTGGTGAAGCTGGGCGGCCAGCCGGAATGGCGCATGGGCGTCACCACCGACAACGGCAACATCATCCTCGACGTGCACGGCCTGCAGATTGCCGAGCCGGTGAAGCTGGAGCAGCAGATCAACCAGATCGTGGGCGTGGTGACCAACGGCCTGTTCGCCGCGCGCCGCGCCGACGTGCTGCTGCTGGGCACGCCGGACGGGGTGAAGGAATACCGCTAAGCCGCGTCGCCGTCGCGCTGTGGAATGCTGTCTACCTGCGCGGGTAGGCAGCATTTTTTCATGGCCGCATGGCGCTGGCCGGCTGTGGCGGTTGTCATGGTTCAAGGCCGGACGCGTGGGATGGACAGTGCGTTGCGGCCAACCTTGGGGGGCCAGCCGGCACGGGCGTCGGAATTGCGGGAGTTGCAATCTGCCTGTCACAAAGCTGGGTTACGCTACGTCGTTACGTCGAAATTCTGACCGAGGTCTGACATGCCCGAACATCTTTCCAAACAGTATGACCTGGAGCTCGAAACCATCCGCACCCGCGTGCTGCAGATGGGCGGGCTGGTAGAGCAGCAGATCCGCGCCGCGATGGACGCCTTGCAAGAGGGCGACGTGGCGCGCCTGGAGCGGGTGATCGCCGACGACGCCAAGGTCAATGCGCTGGAAGTGCAGATCGACGAAGACTGCCAGCACATCATCGTGCGCCGCCAGCCGGCGGCCAGCGACCTGCGCATGGTGGTGACGGTGATCAAGACCATTACCGACCTGGAGCGCATCGGCGACGAGGCGCAGAAGATCGCCCGCGTTGGCCGCGACCTGTGCCAGGGTTCGCGCATGCCGGCACCGCGCTTCCGCGAGGCCGCCAAGATGGCGGACACCGCCATCGCCATGCTGCATCGCGCGCTGGACGCCTTTGCCCGCCTGGACCCGACCGCCGCGGTGGAGCTGGCGGAGGAAGACGTGCTGCTGGACCAGGATTACTCGTCCGAGCTGCGCGCGCAGATCACCTTCATGATGGAAGACCCGCGCACCATCAGCACCTCCATCGACACCCTGTTCCTGTGCAAGGCCATCGAGCGCATCGGCGATCACGCCAAGAACATCTCGGAATACGTGGTGTACCTGGTGAAGGGCAAGGACATCCGCCACACCACGCTGGAAGAAAAGAAGCGCGAATCGCTGGGCGATGCCGCCCAATAAGCGTGCACCACTCCATCGAACGGCGGTAACATTGTTACCGCCGTTTTTTTATTCAACCAATCTCCGACAAGGGGTGAGCTTTTTGAGTACCGTCACGCCCCCGTTTGACGTGCTGGCTACCGTGGACATGGGTTCCAACAGCTTCCGGCTGCAGATTTCCCGTGTGGTAGATGACCAGCTGTATACCCTGGATTCCCTGAAAGAAACCGTGCGCCTGGGCGGCGGTTTGCAAGAAGACAAGACCCTGGACGAAGAAACGCTGGGCCGCGCGCTGGGCTGCATGGCGCGTTTCGGCGAGCGGCTGCGCGGGCTGGACCCGAAGCAGGTGCGCGTGGTGGGCACCAACACGCTGCGTGTGGCGCGCAATGCGCCGGCGTTCATCGTCGAGGCCGAGCGCCTGCTGGGCTTCCCGATCGAGATCATCGCCGGCCGCGAAGAGGCGCGCCTGATCTACCTCGGCGCCGCGCACACGCTGCCGGCCACCAAGGAGCGCCGGCTGGTGGTGGACATCGGCGGCGGTTCCACCGAGTTCATCATCGGCAGCCAGTACAAGGCACAGGTGACCGAGAGCCTGCCGCTGGGCTGCGTCACCTTCAGCAAGCGCTTCTTCGTCGACGGCAAGATCAGCAAGAGTGCGTTCCGCGACGCCGAGTTGGCCGCACGCAACGAGATCCAGCGCATTGCCCACCAGTACCCGACCAGCGAATGGCAGCTGGCGGTGGGTACCTCCGGCACCGCGCGCTCGCTGCGCGACATCATGGAAATCAACGACTGGTTCGGCGGCGAGATCACCCTGGCCGGCATGAAGCGGCTGCGCGAGGCGCTGCTGCGTTGCGGCGACATCCGCAACATCGACCTCAACGGCCTGAAGGCCGACCGCGCGCCGGTGCTGCCGGGCGGGCTGGCGATCATGATCGCGGTGTTTGAATCGCTGGCGGTGGAGCGCATGATCGTTACCGACGGTGCACTGCGCGACGGCGTGCTGTACGACCTGCTCGGTCGCCAGCGGGAGAAGGACATGCGGGATTCCACCATTGCCCAGTTCAAGCGCCGTTATCACGTCGATACCGCGCAGTCCGAGCGGGTAACCCGCCTAGCCGAGCGGCTGTACCGCATGGTGGCCGGCGAACCGCTGGACGAGGACATGCTCAAGCGGGTGATCTGGGCGGCGCGGGTGCACGAGATCGGCCTGTCCATCGCGCACACCGCCTACCACAAGCACTCCGCCTACATCCTCAGCAATGCCGACATGCCGGGCTTCTCGCGCCGCGAGCAGAGCCAGCTGGCCACCATCGTGCTGGGCCATCGCGGCGACATGGGCAAGATGCTGAAGGAGGTGGGCGACGAGACGCTGTGGCCGGCGGTGCTGGCGCTGCGCCTGGCGGCGCTGTTCTGCCGCAGCCGCAACCCGGTGGAAGTCGAGGCCATCCACGGCCTGCGTCGCACCCTCAACGGCTACGCGCTGACGGTGGGCAAGAGCTGGCTGGCGGCCAACCCGCTGACCACCGCGGCGTTCAAGCAGGAAATCGGCCAGTGGCGCGACATCGGCGTGGCACTGGAAATGCGCGGCGAATAAGCCCGGCCAGGCGGCCGCCTTGGCCGCCGGGTACCGGCCGTGTGCAGCAACTGCCACGGCCGTTTGTCTGTGTGGAGCCGTATGCGTCATCCCCAACTGAAACCGCGTTTTCCCACCCTGGGCGAGCCGCCGGGCACGCTGCTGCCGGCAGGCGATGCCCCGGCGCTGGCCAGCCGCATCTCGCTGATCGAATACAACGCCGCCGAGTGCCGCGAGACGGTGTTCGCCACGCCGGAAGAAGGGCTGGCCTACCGGCCGCAGCTGCCGGTGCTGTGGCTGAACGTGTACGGCCTGACCGACCCGGCGCTGATGCAGGCGATCGGCCAGCGCTTCGGCCTGCACCCGCTGGTGCTGGAAGACATCCTCAACAGCCGGCAGCGCCCCAAGGTGGACGACTACGGCAGCTACCTGTTCATCGCCACCCGGGTGTACCGCTACCAGCCGGACAGCCAGCGCCTGCAGCACGACCAGGTGTATCTGGTGATCGGTCAGGGCTTCGTGCTGAGCTTCCAGACCCAGCCGCTGGGCGTGTTCACCGCGCTGCGCGAGCGGCTGCAGCAGGGCCGCGGCCAACTGCGGCAGCAGGGCGCCGACTACCTGGCCTACGGCCTGCTGGACGCCATCATCGACGACTACTTCGGCGTCATCGACCAGTTCAACGCCAATGTGGAGCAGCTGGACAAGCAGGTGTTGTCCGGCCACGACCGCTTCATCCTGGCGCGCATCCAGCGCCAGAAGCAGGAGGCGATGCGCCTGCGGCGGGCGCTGGTGCCGCTGCGCGAGGTGCTGAACGTGCTGACCCGCGGCGAGCACGTGTTCTTCCAGCCCGGCACGCTGCTGTACCTGCGCGATGCCTTCGACCACACCCTGCACCTGATCGAATCGCTGGAAACCGCGCGCGAGGTGATCTCCGGCATGCTGGAGCTGTACATGTCGGCGCAATCCAACCGCCTCAACGTGCAGATGCGGGTGCTGACGGTGATCACCATCATCTTCATGCCGCTGACGCTGATCGCTGGCATCTACGGGATGAACTTCGACAATATGCCGGAGCTGCACTGGCGCTACGGCTACTTCGGCGTGATGGCCGGCATGGCGCTGATCGCGCTGCTGCTGGGCTTCGTCTTCTGGCGCCGGCGCTGGCTGTAAGGTTGGCCGCAACAGGCGCGGCCTGCCGCTTGCGGCCAACCTGGTGAGCCCTGTGCCTGGCTGAGGAGTGCAGGGCGCGGCAGCGGGCAAGTGCCGTGGCCGGGCGACGGCGCAGGCGCAGGCGGCAACGCGGTGCGCAAAGCAGTGCCGCGCCGCGTGGCCGGGCAGCTGCTGACAGGTGACAGAATACGGCTTTGCTATATACCCTGCAGGGGTATATTATGAGGCTGTATCCCTCGCCGGAAATCGCCATGAATCAGCAAACCATCACCCTGCCCGTCAGTGGCATGACCTGCGCCGCCTGTGCGCAGCGCATCGAAAAAGTGCTGGACCGCCTGCCGGGCGTCAGCGCCAGCGTCAGCTTCGCCAGCGAATCCGCCCGCATCGACTTCGACCCGGCGCAGCAGGATGTCGCCGCCTTGCGCGCCGCCATCGGCAAGGCCGGCTTCGCGGTGCCGGAGGCCAGCCTGCAACTGGCCATCAGCGGCATGACCTGCGTCGCCTGCGCGCAGCGCATCGAGAAAGTGCTGAACCGCCTGCCGGGCGTGGCGGCCAGCGTCAACTTCGCCACCGAGACCGCCAGCGTGCGCTTTGCCGCCGGCAGCCTGCAGCCGGACGCGCTGATCGCCGCGGTGCGCCGCGCCGGCTACGACGCTACGCTGCAAAGCGACGACAGTGCCGAGCGCGAGCAGACGGCGCAGCGGCAGTACCACCGCGAGCTGGCCTGGTTCGGCCTGTCGCTGCTGCTGACGCTGCCGTTCGCCGGCGAGATGTGGATGATGGCCAGCGGCGGTGGCCACCACGGCTGGCTGCCGCGTGCCTGGCAGCTGGCACTGGCCACCCCGGTGCAGCTGCTGGTGGGCTGGCGCTTCTACCGCGGCGCCTATCTGGCGCTGCGCGGCGGCGGCGCCAATATGGATGTGCTGGTGGCGCTGGGCACCAGCATGGCCTGGCTGTGGTCGGCATGGGTCACCGTGGCCGGGCGCCACGATTTGTATGTCTATTTTGAAGCCAGCGCGGTGATCATCACCCTGGTGCTGCTGGGCAAGCTGCTGGAGGCGCGCGCCAAGCGCCGCACCGCCGGCGCCATCGAAAGCCTGCTGGCGCTGTCGCCCAAGACCGCGCGGGTGGAGCGCGACGGCCAGCTGCTGGAGCTGCCGATCGCCCAGCTGCAGGCGGACGACCTGGTGATCGTGCGCCACGGCGAGCGGCTGGCGGTGGATGGCGAAGTCGAGGCCGGCAATGCGGTGCTGGACGAAAGCCTGCTCACCGGCGAGAGCCTGCCGGTGGAGCGCACCGTCGGCGACCGCGTCTACGCCGGCACCCAGAACAGCGGCGGCATGCTGAAAGTGCGCGCCCGCGGCGTGGGCAGCCACACGCAGCTGGCCGCCATCGTGCGCGCGGTGGCCGAGGCGCAGGGCAGCAAGGCGCCGATCCAGGCGCTGGCGGACAGGATTTCCGCGGTGTTCGTGCCGGCGGTGCTGCTCATCGCGCTGGCGACGCTGTTGCTGAGCGCCTGGCTGCTGGGCGACTGGCCGCGCGCCTTCATCCATGCGGTGGCAGTGCTGGTGATCGCCTGCCCGTGCGCGCTGGGGCTGGCCACCCCGACCGCGGTGATGGTGGGCATGGGCAACGGCGCGCGGCGCGGGGTGCTGTTCCGCAACGCCACCGCGCTGCAGCACGCGGCGGCGCTGGATCTGCTGGTGGTGGACAAGACCGGCACGCTGACGGTGGGCAAGCCGCAGCTGACCGACATCGTGCCGCTGGCCGCCGGCGACGACGCGCAGTGGCTGGGCTGGGCTGCGGCGCTGGAGCAGGGCGCCGAGCATCCGCTGGCGCAGGCCATCCTCGCCGCCGCCAGCGCGCGGCAGCTGCCGCTGGCGACGGTAGAGGCATTCGAGGCCACCATCGGCAAGGGGGTGGCAGCCACGCTGCCGGGCGTGGGCCGGCTGCAGCTGGGCACGCCGGACTGGGTGCTGGGTACGGTGCCGGCGGCGGCGCAGCCTTTGTATGCGCAGGGCAAGACGGTGCTGGCGCTGGCACGCGACGGTGAGGCGCAGGCGCTGCTGGCGCTGGCCGACCAGCTGCGGCCAACCTCGCCGCAGGCGGTGCAGACCCTGGCGGCGCTGGGGGTGAAGGTGGCGATGCTCACCGGCGACAAGCCGGAAACCGCCGCCACCATCGCGCAGCAGGCCGGCATCGCCGAAGTGCATGCCGGGCAGAGCCCGCAGGACAAGGCGGCGCAGATCCGCCAGTGGCAGGCACTGGGCCTGCGCGTGGCGATGGTGGGCGATGGCATCAACGATGCGCCGGCGCTGGCGGCGGCCGATGTCAGCTTCGCCATGGGCGCCGGTGCCGACGTGGCGATCGAGGCGGCGGATGTGACGCTGATGCACGGCGACCTGCTGCACCTGGCCGACGCCGTGCGCCTGTCGCGCGCCACCATGCGCAAGATTCGCCAGAACCTGTTTTTCGCCTTCGTCTACAACGTGCTGGGCATTCCGTTGGCGGCGCTGGGACTGCTCAACCCGGTGCTGGCCGGCGCGGCGATGGCGGCCAGCTCGGTGTCGGTGGTCAGCAATTCGTTGCTGCTACGCCGCTGGCGCTGATGCGGCCAACGTTGGCCGCATCCGGAAAAGCAAAAACCCGCCGAAAGGCGGGTTTTGTTTTGTGACTGCCGGTGCTTATGCTGCGGTGACGCAGGCTTCGCCCTGGTAGCTGGCGCTTTCGATGCCGAACGCCGAGCGGAAGGTCACCATGAAGCGGCGGCCGATTTGCTGGATGGACAGTACTTCAAACGCGATAGTCGAATTGTCGATTTGCTGGGTGATGCGATCACCCTGTTTCAGTTCTTTGATTTTCATTGGGTCATTCCTTGCGGCGCACCCGAGGACGAGCTGCCGATTAATGGCGGCGCTTCACAGGCGGCGCAGATTCTATTTTTGCAGTGGGGTGGCGGAAGTTGATACGCCCCTTGGTGAGATCGTAGGGCGACATTTCCACCGTGACTCGGTCGCCAACCAGCACGCGGATGCGGTGCAGTTTCATCTTGCCCGAGCCATAGGCCAGAATCTCCACGTTGTTATCGAGCCGGACGCGAAAACGCGACTCCGGCAGCATCTCGATGACAACACCTTGCAGTTCGATCATGTCTTCTTTGGACATGGCAGCTCCAATCTTGAAATGGTAGGCAGCCACGTGCAGCGCTAAGCGCCCGGACATGGCAGGTTGCTTCGTAAACCTGAGCGGAAATTGCTGTGCGAGCTGACAGCAGTTAAGGCAAGGCAGGCGGCAGTGAGCGTGCCGCCAGAGAAGAGTCGGCCGCCAGTATGCGGCTAAATGCTTGATTTGTCAAAAATTGCCGATAATTCCTGGCCGGCGCAGTCCGGCGCCGGCGGCGCGCTCATACCAGCAGCGAGACGATGGAACCCACCGTGGCGGCGGCGGCCACCCACTTGCCGGCGGTGAAATAGGTGTTTTCCGGCTTGACCGGCAGCTCCTCGGGCGCCAGCGGTTCCGGCAGGCCCAGCGCGCCGTAGGTAAAGGATTTGATCGGCGACGGCGTCGTTCCGTCGTTTGCCCCGTCCGCCGTGCCGCCGGCGGCATCGGTCGCGCCAGGGTTGGCCGCATCCGGGCGCTGCTGCAGTGTCACGATGGTGGACGGCGATTCGCTGGCGGCAGGCTGGCTGTCGTCGCCATTGGCCGCCGGCCGTGGCTGGCTGGTGGCCGGGGTGGGGTAGGGTATCGCGCTGGTGCTGCTGCGGATTTCCATATCGGGCTCGCGGAATGAGTTGGGCTTGCAGGCGGTTTATCGGCTGTCATGCCCATAGCTTTAGCAGGTAGCCGCATGTTAGCGGTAATTGCCTTCCGAACGCCACTGTTCACCCCAGCACGCGCCAGGCCAACAGGCCGGCAAAGCCGATCAGCAGCACGCCGCAGGCACGGTCCACCCAGCGGCGGCCGCGCAGGCCCAGCCGCGCCAGCAGACGGCCGCCGCCATAGGCCAGCAGCAGCCACCACAGCGCCGAGCCGCAGAACACGCCCAGCACCATCAGCAGCGCCTGGCCGCCGCCGGGGGCGCGGCCGCCGGCCAGGCCGGCAAACACCGCGATGAACGACAGAATGGTCATCGGGTTGCTCAGCGTCAGCGCCAGTGCGCTGCTGTAGGCGGTGAGCAGGCTGCCGCCGTCGCGGGTGTTGGCCGCATGATCGGCCGGCGGCCGGCGCAGGGTGGCCACGCCCAGCTGCAGCAGCAGTGCGCTGCCGGCCAGCGCCAGCGGCGTGGCCAGCGCGGTGAGCCAGCCGATCAGCACCCCCATGCCGGCGGCACCCAGGCTGGCGTACAGCGCATCGGCGGTGGCGGCGCCCAGCCCGGTGGCCAGCCCGCGCGCCGGGCCGTGGTGCAGTGTGCGCTCGATGCACAGCAGGCCGATCGGCCCCACCGGCGCGGCAATCGCCAGCCCGATGGCGACGGCCTCCATGAATACGGTCATTGTCTGCTCCTGACAGCGGTTGGCATGCCCGCTAGTGTGCCGGTGACGCGGGCGGCCAACCATGCCATGCTGGCGGCGGCAACGCATATTGAGTTGCCGATTTCAGGCGAAATCCTATTTGGACCTTACGAATGGAAATAGACGCTAAATCCTGGGCCATTCTGACCGCGCTGCAGGCGAATGCGCGGCAGTCGCTGACCGAGCTGGCGCAGGTGGTGGGACTGTCGGTGCCGGCGGTATCGGAGCGGGTCAAGCGGCTGGAGGAGGCCGGGGTGATACGCGGCTACCACGCGCTGGTGGCGCCGCTGAAAACCGGCTACGCGCTGGCGGCGCTGGTGGGCATCACCGTGCCGCAGCCGGCCAAGAAAACCCTGCTCGACCGCCTGGCCGCCATGCCGGAGGTGCAGGAATGCCACCACGTCACCGGCAACGATTCCTATGTTTTCCGCCTGCTGGCGCGCGATGTCTCGCACCTGGAGCTGCTGGTGTCGCGGCTGAACGATCTGGGCGAAACGCGTACCAGCATCATCCTGTCCACGCCGATCAGCCAGCGGCCGGTACTGCCGCCGCGCTAGCCGGTGGGGGGCGCCGCGGCGCGGCCCGGTTGTCTGGGCTGGACGGTGGGCGTTGGCGCACAGGCTGGCCGCCAACTGGCCGTCGCCTGCTCGCCGCGCCCGCAAGCCTGTGCGGCTAGTCGGCGGCGGCGCTGGCGGCGCGGCGCGCAATGCCGTGCGCTTCCACTTCCACCAGCAGGTCGCTGCGGCAGACGTCGGCCTGCACGTACACGGCGCGGATGCCGGGGCCGATTAGCTGTTCCAGCGCGGCGCGCACCGTGGGGTAGTCGGCGGCGTGGCGGATGTAGACCCGGTAGTCCAGCCCGGCCAGGCTGTAGCCGGCGGTCGGCGCCAGTTGCTGTGCCTGTTCCAGCAGCACGCGGATATTGGCCATGGTTTCCCGCGTCTGCGCCACCACGTCGCCGAGATGCACGGTGCCGTGGCCGACGATGCTGGCGGTGCCAGAAATGAACAGGATGTCGTGGCGGCCGCTGCTGGCGAGCGCGGCGCGGGTGAAGGTGGGGCTGCGCGGGCCGTATTGCCGCGGGTAGGCGAAGGCGCTGGTCTGGCGCGGGTTCTCGATGCAACGCGGCGCCTGTCGCGCCGCCAGGAAGGCGATGCTCAACGGCCCGTCCACCACCCCCAGCGCACAGGCGGCGGGGCTGCTGTCCACCGGCCGTGCGAAGTCGGCAAACGCCTCGTGGCGGCCGATGTTGAACTGGCGGTAGCGTTCCAGTCCGTGTTCCACCTCGTTGATGCGCGGCACGTAGTTCCACACCCGCCACAGGTGCGGAAAGCCTTCGGCCTGCAGCAGCGCGAACAGCTGGCGGTAGGCGCGCTCTGCGGCCAACTGTAGCGCGGTGCCGGTGTCGCTGCCGTGGCCTTCCGCCAGTTCGACCACCCCGTACAGCAGTTCGTCGCTGACGCTGAAATGGATGTCGTGGAAGCGGCCGCGGCGGCAGGTGGCGGCGCTGTGCCAGTATTCGTGCAGCTGTTTTGCACCGCCGAGCAGCGGCATGCGCAGCTGTTGCACCGGCCAGGGCAGTTCCTGTGCCGGGCTGTGCAGGCTGCTCATGCCGAGAATGCCGGCGGCGGCCGGCAGTGGTTGGCCGTTGGCGGCGGCAGGGTCACACTGGAAAAACTGCAAGCTGGTGTCTGGACTCATGATGCGGGTGTGTCTGTTGCGACGACAAATAGGTGTTACGGGTTGGCGGGCCGCCGCTTACTGCAGGCTGCCGCCACGGGCGTGGGCACGCAGGCCGGTGAGCCAGGCGCTGCCCAGCCCCAGCAGGGTGCCGGCCACTACGTCCAGCGCCACATGCTGCTTCACCGCCATGGTGGAATAGGCAATGGCCACGCACCAGACGATGTTGAGCCATTCGATGCCGCGGCCCAGCTGCAGCAGGCGCAGGCGCCAGTGCAGCCACAGGCCGGAAAACACCGCGGTGGCCACGTGCAGCGAGGGGAAGGCATTGCCGGCGGTGTCGACGTTCTTCAGGAACGCCACGCCGGGATACTGCTGCCAGTCGATGTCGGCCGGCGCGATGGCGTTGGGCCAGAAGTAGAAAATGGCCAGCCCGGCGAGGCAGGGCACGGCCACCTTGCCGCCGTAGGCGACGATTTCCGCGCGGCTGAGCATCAGTACCGTCGGCAGCGACACATAGGCCCACAGCGACAGGTAGATCGGCAGCGCCCACGGCTGAAAGCCGATCACTTGGTCCAGCGCGGTGGCGGGAATGATGCGGACCTCGGCGGCGGGGTGCTTGAGCAGGTAGAGGTAGGCGACAAAAAACACCAGGGTAAAGCCCATGGTGCCGAACATCTTGAACCAGAAGCGGGTCAGCGCGGTGGCCACGATGCCGCTCTGGCCTGGGCGCAGGCTGCTTACTCCCTCGTTCAAAACGGCTCCTTGCTTGGTGGCTGGCATGCGGGGGTCTGGTTTGGCGCGGTGGAATGCCGGCGAGGATGTTTGGTATACTCCACCTTTATTTTCCGCGTGTTAGGTATGGCTGGTGCCGCTGTCAGAACACTGCGCGGCGCGCAGGTTGGCGGCGTATGGCGATAGGCCCGGCGATGATACCTAAACTGCGTGGCGTTGGCGATTGTCAGCATTTCCCTTAAACAAGTCCTTGTTATCACTTTAAATCATGCCACAACACATCGAGCCGGATCTGGCGCTGGAATGCGAAATCGCCGGGCATATCGTTACCGCGCTGAATCTTGACATCACTGCCGCGGACATTGTTCCCGACGCGCCGCTGTACGGCGACGCGCTGGGCATCGACTCCATCGACATCCTGGAAATCGCGCTGGTGATGTCCAAGCAGTACGGCGTGCAGATGAAGGCGGACAGCGCAGACAACTCCACCATCTTTGCCTCGCTGCGCGCGCTGGCGGCCTACATCCGCGAGCATCGCAGCAAATGACCGGACTATGGCGCAATCTGCGCCTGGTTCTGCTGGCGCTGCTGGGGGCGGCCTACCTGGTAATGGATTACCTGGCCTCCTCCTCCACGCAGCCGCCGGCCTACGCGGTGCTGATCGGCGCCGCCCCCCTTACCGCCGGGGTGATCGCGGCCTGCTGGAACTCCACCTTTCGCCTGCCCGCCACCCTGCTGTGCCTGGGCGGCCTGCTGGCGGTGCTGCTGAACCTCGAGCGGCTGCTGATGCACGCCGCCTGGCTGTACTTCTTCCAGCACGCCGGCATCATGACCGGCCTTGGCATCATGTTCGGCAGCACGCTGGGCAGCCACGAGGGCGCGCTGTGTTCGCGCATCGCCCGCATCGCCATCGCCGAGCCGCTGGATGCGCGCTACCTGCACTACACCTGGAAGGTCACCCTGGCCTGGACGCTGTACTTCGCCGCCAGCGCGCTGCTGTCGCTGCTGCTGTTCGCCTTCGCGCCGCTGGCCAGCTGGGCGCTGTTCGCTTCGCTGCTCACCCCGCTGTCGCTGGGGCTGATGTTCGGCGGCGAATACCTGATCCGCCTGCGCGCACTGCCGGGGCAGCCGCACTTCAGCATTGCCCAGACCATCCGCTCCTATCGCAAATACACGCAGTGCCGGGATGCCGCCGAGTAGCCCGCACCACCGACCAGACGTTTTCCGTTCCATGACCCTGATTCCGCTGCTTCCCGACGCCGACCGCCATGCCCCGTTCGCCTACCGCCACGGCGAGGTGATCGACCGCGACACCTTTCACGCCCAGGTGCTGACCTTGGCCGCCGCGCTGCCGGACGGGCAGCGGGTGATGAATCTGTGTGCCGACCGCTACTGGTTCGCGGTGGCGCTGTTCGCCGCCATCGCCCGCAATATGCTCACCGTGCTGCCCAACTCGGCGGCGCCGGAGCATATCGCCATGGTGGCGGCCGAGCAGCCGGGCGTGCTGGTGCTGGGCGACCAGGCCGACAGCCCGGTGAACGGGCTGCCGTATTTCCGCGTCGACGTGCCGGCGCCGGCCATGCGGCCAACCTTGAGCGAGCTGCCGCTGATCGACTTCGAGCAGCGTGTCAGCTGCATGTACACCTCCGGCTCCACCGGCACGCCGATGCCACACTTCAAGACCTTCGGCCGCCTGCAGCTGGCGATCCACGCCGGCGCGGAGCGGGTGTGGGCGGCGGCCGGCGCGCCGTGCTCGGTGGTGGGCACGGTGCCGATCCGCCATATGTACGGGCTGGAATCCAGCGTGCTGCTGCCGATTCTGGCGGGCGGGCGCATGTCGTCGCAGATTCCGTTCTTCCCGGCCGACATCGCCGCCAGCCTGGCGGAAATGCCGGCGCCGCGCCTGCTGGTGATCACGCCGTTCCACCTGCGCAAGCTGCTGGAGGCGGACATCGCGCTGCCGGATATCGCGGTGATTCTGTCCGCCACCGCGCCGCTGTCTGTAGAGTTGGCCGCACAGGCGCGCCAGCAGCTGGGCTGCCCGGTGCTGGAAATCTACGGCTCCACCGAAACCGGCCAGGTGGCCACCCGCGAAACCGACCGGGAAAGCGACTGGCACACCCTGCAGGGCATCGCACTGGAGTGGCGCGACGACGAATTCTGGGCGGTGGGCGAGGTGTATGAAACGCCGCAGATGCTCAACGACACCGTCGAGCTGTACAGCCCGCAGCGCTTCCGCCTGGTGGACCGCAAGGCCAATATGATCAACGTGGCCGGCAAGCGCAGCTCGCTGTCCTTCCTCAACGCCACCCTCACCAGCCTGCCCGGCGTGGTGGACGGCGTGTTCTGCGTGCCGGAGCGCAACGGCAGCGGCGAGGTGGAACGGCTGGCCGCCTTCGTGGTGGCGCCGGGGCTGGAGCGCGCCGCCATCCTGGCCGGCCTGCGCCAGCATGTCGATTCGGTGTTCCTGCCGCGCCACGTGGTGTTCGTCGACAGCCTGCCGCGCGACGGCAACGGCAAGATCCTGGCCAGCACCCTGCAGGCGCTGATGACACAACACCTTCCGCAGCGGGACTAAGCATGCAGCAGCTCACACTTGATATCGCCAGCGATCATCCGGCCTACGCCGGCCACTTTCCCGGCCGCCCGGTGCTGCCGGGGGTGGTGCTGCTCGATCACGCCATGCTCGCCATCGAGGACGCCTGCCGGCTGCAACTGGGCGGCCTGCTGCTGGCCAAGTTCCACAGCCCGGTCAGCCCCGGGCAGCCGCTGCGGCTGGAGTTCCGCCTAGACCCAGCGGCAGTGGCGTTTACCATCTTTCATGAACAGCGCAAGGTGGCGGACGGCAAGTTCGCCAT
This sequence comes from Vogesella facilis, assembly GCF_042648525.1. Classification (NCBI taxonomy): domain Bacteria; kingdom Pseudomonadati; phylum Pseudomonadota; class Betaproteobacteria; order Neisseriales; family Chromobacteriaceae; genus Vogesella; species Vogesella facilis. Next base: position 340,819 of record NZ_JBHRXN010000036.1, on the reverse strand, counting down.
CGCCGGGGAGCCGGTGTGAGCCAGCCCGAGGCCAGCGGCCAGCAGCCGGACGCGCCGGCCTGGCTGCAGCAGCGTGAACGCGGCAGCCGTTTCTGGCTGCGGGTCATGGCCACGCTGTCCTGCCTGCTGGGGCGGCGCTGCTCGCGGCTGGTGCTGTACGGCATCGCCGCCTATTTCCTGCTGTTCGGCGGCAGGGCGAGCGCTGCATCGCGCGCCTACCTGACGCGCTGCCTGGGGCGGCCACCACGCTGGCACGAGCAGTATCGCCACGTGCTGAGTTTCGCCAGCACCATTCATGATCGCGTCTACCTGCTGCGCGACCGTTTCGACGATTTCAGCATCGAGTTGTCCGGCACCGAGCAGCTGCACGCCTACTGCGACCGCGGCCAGGGCGTCTTGCTGTTCGGCGCCCATCTCGGCAGCTTCGAAGTGCTGCGCAGCATGGCGCGTCATCGCCCCAGGCTGCAGATCAGCATGGCGATGTACCCGGAGAACGCGCGCCAGATCAACCAGGCGCTGCAGGCCATCAACCCGGCTGCGCAGCAGGACATCATCGCGCTGGGCACGCTGGACGCGATGCTGAACGTGCACAACCGGCTGGAAGCCGGCGCCCTGGTGGGCATTCTGTCTGACCGCGCAGCGGGGCCGGACCAGTACCTGAGCCGCCCGCTGCTGGGCGCACCGGCGCGCTTTCCCAGCGGCCCGTTCCGCATGGCGGCAATGCTCAAACAGCCGGTGTTCTTCATGGCCGGTGTCTACCTGGGTGGCAACCGCTACCGGGTGCATTTTGAGGTTTTGGATGATTTTTCCGCTGCCGGGCGCCTGCCACGGGAACAACGGTTGGCCGCATTACTCGACAGCTATGTGGCGGCACTGGAGCGGCACTGCCGCGCCTACCCGTTCAACTGGTTCAACTTTTACGACTTTTGGGATGAAAGCTAGACAGAGCATGCGAGCACCTATCATGAGCAAGACCGTGGCCGCGCTGGCCGTATTGCTGGCAGCCGGCCTGTGCCAGGCCGCCGAACTGAGCGTGGCCGACCTGATGCAGATGCTGGGCCAGAAAAAATCCGGCACCGCCACCTTTGTCGAGAAGAAATACATCGCCATGCTGAAGCAGCCGCTGGAGTCTTCCGGCGAGCTGGCCTTCACCGCGCCGGACCGGCTGGAAAAGCGCACCCTCAAGCCCAAGGTGGAAGCGGTGGTGCTGGAAGGCAACAAGCTGACGCTGGAGCGCGGCGACGGCCGCAAGATGACGGTGGCGCTGTCCGACCGCCCGGAAGTGGCCGCCTTTGTCGAAAGCATCCGCGCCACCCTGTCCGGTGACCGTGGCGGGCTGGAGCGCTACTACACCCTGGCGCTGAGCGGCGGCGCCGAGCAGTGGCAGCTGCAGCTGACCCCGCTCCAGCCGCGCATGCAGAAGGTGATCAGCCAGATTCGCATCGCCGGCAATCAGGCGCAGGTAAAAACCATCGAATTCCTGCAGGCCGACGGTGACCGTTCGGAAATGGCCATCACCGGCACCAGCAGCAAATGACGCCTCGCCACCACAAGCTGGCGCTGTTCGTCTGGCTGGCGCTGATGCTGGCCTCGGTGCTGGTGATCGTGCAGACCCGCTTCGTCGCCGATCTGTCCGCCTTCATGCCCAAGGTGCCCAGCGCGCGCCAGCAGATGCTGATCGACCAGCTGCGCGACGGCGCCATCGCCCGCATCGTGCTGGTGGGCATCGAAGGCAGCGACGAGGCCGAGCGTGGCCGCTTGTCACGGCTGTTGGTGAACCAGCTGGCGCACAACCCGCGCTTCACCGCGGTGCAGAACGGCGACAGCCAGACCCAGCAGCGCGACCAGCGCTATTTCTTCGACAACCGCTACCTGCTGAGCCCGGCGGTGACGCCGGAGCGCTTCAGCGCCGACGGCCTGCACGGCGCCATCCAGGACACGCTGGACGCCATGTCCGGCGATGCCGGCCTGGTGGTGAAGAAGATCCTGCCGCGCGACCCTAGCGGCGAAACGCTGCAGATCCTCGACCAGTTCATCGGCGAGAGCCAGCCGCACAGCAGCAACGATATCTGGGTGTCGCGCGACGGCAAGCGCGCGGTGCTGCTGCTGCAGCTGGCCGAGTCCGGACTGAACACCGACGCCCAGGCACTGGCGCTGGCCGAGGTGCAGCAGGCGTTCGAGCGCCTGCCGGCGCGCCATGCCGATAGCCGGCTGGTGATGAGCGGCACCAGCGTGATGTCGGTGGCCTCGCGCGACATCATCAAGAGCGAGGTGGAGCGGCTGGCCACGCTAGGCACCGTGCTGGTGGTGGCGCTGCTGCTGCTGGTGTACCGCTCGCTGCCGCTGCTGCTGCTTGGCCTGGTGCCGGTGCTGTCCGGCGCGCTGGTGGGCGTGGCCAGCGTCAGCCTGGGCTTCGGCCACGTGCACGGCCTGACGCTGGGCTTCGGCACCACGCTGATCGGCGAGGCGGTCGACTACTCCATCTACCTGTTCATCCAGCGGGCCGGCGGCAACGAGCCCGGCCACTTCTGGCGCACTATCCGCCTGGGGGTACTCACCTCCATCACCGGCTTTGCCGCGCTGATGTGTTCCAGTTTCCCCGGCCTGTCCCAGCTGGGCTTGTACTCGATCAGCGGGCTGGTGACGGCGGCGCTGGTTACCCGCTATATCCTGCCGGGGCTGATGCCGGCGCGGCTCAATCTGCGTGACCTGAGCGGCCCCGGCCTGCGGTTGCAACGCGGGCTGGACCTGCTTACCCGCTTGCGCTGGGTGCTGGCGGCGGCATTGTTGGCCGCAGTGGCGGTGCTGCTGTTCAATCCGCAGGACATCTGGAACCGCCAGCTCAATGCGCTCAGCTCCATCTCCAAACAGCAGAACCAGCTGGACGCCGAGCTGCGCGGCGACCTGGGCGGCAACGACATGCGCTACGTCGCCAGCTTCAGCGCGCCGGATCAGGAAAGCGCGCTGCAACTGGCCGAACGCAGCCGCCGCGTGCTGCAGCAGCTGCAGCGCCAGGGTGTGATCGGCGGCTTCCATACGCCGGATGAGCTGTTGCCCAGCCAGGCCAGCCAGCGCGCGCGCCAGGCGGCGCTGCCGGCGCCCGCCGAGGCCAAGTTGCGTCTTGAGCAGGCGCTGGCCGACATGCCGCTGGCGGCCGAGCAGCTGCAGGGCTTCCTCGCCGACCTGGAGCGCAGCCGCACCCAGCCGCTGCTGAGCCGGCAGAGCCTGCACGGCAGCGCCAGCAGCGTGCTGCTGGACTCGATGCTGATCAAGCGCGAGCACGGTTACCTGGTGCTGATGCCGTTGCGGCCAACGGGTGAGGGCGCGCAGGGCGACCAGATCGCGCTGGACAAGGTGCGCGCGGCGCTGGAGCAACAGCAGCTGGCGCAGGTGACGGTGATCGACCTGCTGGAGGAAACCACCGCCATCTTCGACAGCTATACCCACGAGGCACTGCTGTTCTCCTCGCTGGGCAGCCTGGCCATCCTGCTGCTGCTGGCCGTGACCTGCGGCTGGCGCCAGGCGGTGCGGGTCACCATTCCGCTGGGCTGCGCGGTGCTGTGCACGGTGGCGATCTTCGACGCCAGTGGCATCCAGCTGACCATTCTGCACCTGGTGGGGCTGCTGCTGGTGGTGGCCATCGGCTCCAACTACGCGCTGTTCTTCGCCAACAAGCAGCAACTGGGCAATGCGGTGGAGCAGCGCCAGGTGGAGGTATCGCTGGTGGTGGCCAACCTGGCCACAGTGACCAGCTTCGGCCTGCTGGGTACTTCCAGCGTGCCGGTGCTGTCCTTCATCGGCAGCACCGTGGCGATCGGCGCGCTGTTGGCGCTGGTGTTTTCCGCAATGATGGCGAGGATGCAGCCCCGTGCGCAGCATTGACGATTGCTGGCAGCCGGCGCAGCGGGCAGACAGCCTGCTGGTGCTGCTGCCGCCGGCCAAGGCCACGCTGGAAGACCTGATCGCCCAGGGTATGGTGGCGGCGGTACGCCAGCGCGGCCTGCCGCTGGACATCGTGCTGGCCGAGGTCGGCTACCAGCAGGTGATGGCCGGTACCGTGGCCGACAGCCTGCATGAAGCGGTGATGGCACCGGCGCTGGCGGCTGGTTATCGCCATATCTGGCTGGCCGGCATCTCGCTGGGGGCCTTCAACGCGCTGCATTATGCTGCCCGCTACGCCGCGCTATGCGGCCAACGTCTGGCGGGCATCAAGCTGCTGGCGCCGTACCCGGGCACTGCCGACATCCTGCAGGAGCTGCGGGCCGCCGGCGGGCCGCAGGCCTGGGCGGCGGACCCGGCCACGTCCAGGCTGGACGAGCGCATCTGGTGGCACTGGCTGGCCGCAGGCGCCGGCGATTGCCCGGTGTGGCTGGGGCTGTCGGAACAGGATCGTTTTCTTGCCGGGCAGCAGTTGCTGGCCGGCCTGCTGCCGCCGCAACGGGTGCAGCGCACCGACGGCGAGCACAGCTGGCCGGCCTGGCTGCGGCTGTGGCAGCACTGGCTGGATCACGGCCCGCTAGCTGCGCCGGCATTTGCGGCAAAGGAGCAAGCATGAAGCTGTCGCCGTTTCTCAAACTGTGCATTGCGCTGCACATCGTGCTGTTGCTGGCATGGTTGGCCGCAGCGCAGTACTGGCCGTGGCTGCTGCTGGCGCTGTTCCTGCTGCACGGCGGCATCGCGCTGGCCGGCCTGCTGCCGCGCTGCGCGCTGCTGGGCAGCAATCTGACCCGGCTGCCGGAGGCCGCCATCCACCGCGGCGAAGTGGCCATCACCATCGACGACGGCCCGGACCCGGCAGTCACCCCGGCGGTGCTGGACCTGCTGCGCCAGTACCGGGTGCCGGCCACCTTCTTCTGCATCGGCGAGCGCGCCCTGCGCCACCCGGAGCTGTGCCGCCAGGCGGTGGCGGAAGGGCACGATATCGAAAACCACGGCCAGCGCCACCGCAAGCACACCTCGCTGTTCGGCCCGGCCGGCTGGCGCGGCGAAGTGGGCGAGGGCCAGGCCACGCTGCAGGCGATTACTGGCCGGCTGCCGCGCTTCTACCGGCCCATCGCCGGGCTGCGCAACCCCTTCCTCGACCCGCTGTTGCAGCGCTCCGGGCTGTTTCTTGCGAGCTGGACCCGCCGCGGCTATGATACGCGCGCCTGCGACCCGGACACGGTGTACGCCCGGCTGGTGCGCAATCTGGCGGCGGGCGACATCCTGCTGCTGCACGATGGCAATGCCGCCCGCACCGCCGACGGCAAGCCGCTGATCCTGGCGGTGTTGCCGCGGCTGCTGGAAGAGTTGGCCGCACGCCGGCTCACACCGGTTACCCTGCGCCAGGCCTGCGAGCCTGACTGAATCGGCCATGCCGATCGCCTTTCGCCAACCCATGCTGATTTACTCCCCCGCTTATGCAAGCTCTTCGACTTAGTGCCTATACCCTGACCAGCGCCCTGGGCGCCGGGCGGGACTCCCATCTCGACGCCCTGCGCCAGCAGCGCGGCGGCATCGTCAGAAAACACTGGGAAACCGTCGAATTCGAGGTCTGTGTGGGCGAGGTTGCCGGCCTGGACGAGGTCGCGCTGCGGCCGGATCTGGCGGCCTACGACTGCCGCAACAACCGCCTGGCGCAGCTGGGGCTGCAGCAGGACGGTTTCATCGCCAGCGTGGAGCAGGCGGTGGCGCGCTACGGCGCCGGCCGGGTGGGGGTGTTCCTCGGCTCCAGTACCTCCGGCATTCTCAGTTCCGAGGTAGCCTACCGGCAGCGCGACCCGGACAGCGGCGCGCTGCCGGTAGCGCACAGCTACCGCGAAACCCACAATGCCTACTCGGTGGCGGATTTCGTGCGCAGTTTCTTCGGCCTGACCGGCCCGGCAGTGGTGGTATCCACCGCCTGTTCCTCCAGCGCCAAGGTGTTCGGCACCGCCGAGCGTATGATGGCTGCCGGGCTGATCGACGCCGCCATCGTCGGCGGCGTGGATACCCTGTGCCTGACTACCATCTACGGTTTTTCCTCGCTGCAGCTGGTGTCGAACAATCCGTGCCGCCCGTTCGACGGCGGGCGCGACGGTATCTCGGTGGGCGAGGGCGCGGCGTTCGCGCTGCTGGAGCGCGCCGGCCAGCCGCAGGATGGCGACATCCTGCTCACCGGCGTGGGCGAGAGTAGCGATGCCTACCACATGTCCTCGCCGCACCCGGAAGGCCTGGGTGCCAGGGCGGCCATGGCGCAAGCCTTGCAGCAGGCCGGCCTCGCGGCGGCAGACATCGATTACATCAATCTGCATGGCACCGCCACGCCCAGCAACGACGCGGCGGAAGGCGCGGCGGTGCTGGCGCTGTTCGGCGCTAGCACGCCGTGCAGCTCCACCAAGGGTCATACCGGCCATACGCTGGGCGCCGCCGGCGGCATCGAGGTGCTGATCTGCGCGCTGGCACTGCAGCACGGCGTGATGCCGGGCGGGGTGGGCACGCAGCAGCTGGACGCCAGCCTGCAGTGCAATTACCTGCTGAGCACGGTGGAGCGCCCCTTGCGCCACGTGCTGAGCAATTCTTTCGGTTTCGGCGGCAGCAACTGCAGTCTGGTTTTCTCGCGGGTGGGTGCATGACTACGGCAACGATTTATCTTGAGGGCCTGAGCTTGCTCGGCCCGGGCATGAGCGACTGGGCCGAGGCCGCGCCGCGGCTGTTGGGGCAGGCGCCCTACCAGGCCGAGGACGTGCGCCTGGCGGCGCCGGCCATCCTGCCTTCCACCGAGCGCCGCCGTGCCGGCACCGCGGTAAAGCTGTCGATGGCACTGGGGTTGGCCGCAGTGGATGCTGCCGGCGCCGATGCCGCCAGCCTGCCCAATGTGTTCAGCTCCACCGGCGGCGATTGCGACAACTGCCACAACCTGCTGGAAGTGCTGGCCTCGGACGAGCGCATGATCTCGCCCACCCGCTTCCACAACTCGGTGCACAACGCGCCGGCCGGCTACTGGGGTATCGCCACCGGCTGTACCGAAGCCTCCACCAGCCTGTGCGCCTACGATGCGACCTTCGGCGCCGGCCTGCTGGAAACCATTACCCAGGCGCACAGCGCCGGCAAGCCCTGCCTGCTGATCGCCTTCGATACCGCCTACCCGGAACCGCTGTACGCGCAGCGGCCGATTCCCTACCCGATGGGTGTAGCTATGGTGCTGAGCCCGCTGCGCAGCGCCGCGAGCCAGGCCGAGCTGCGCGTGAGTTTCAGCAGCGAACCGGCCAGCCGCATGGACGACGGGCAGCTGGAAGAGCTGCGCCAGCGTATTCCCGCCGCGCGCAGCCTGCCGCTGCTGCAGCTGCTGGCCAGCGGCCAGCCGGGGCGGGTGGTGATCGACTACCTGGACGACTGCCGCCTGGCCATCGAGGTGGCGGCATGATGGACCCGGTGATGGATCAGGCCTGGATCGCCGCGCGCATTCCACACCAGGGCAGCATGTGTTTGCTGTCGGCAGTGGAAAGCTGGAACGAAGACGACATCGTCTGCCTGGCCGACAGCCACCTGCGGGCGGACAACCCGCTGCGCGCGGCCGGCCGCCTGGGCGTGGCCAACGCCATCGAGTACGCCGCGCAGGCCATGGCAGTGCATGGTGCGCTGCTGGCCGGCGATGCCGCACCGGCGCGCGCCGGCTACCTCACCAGCGTGCGTGAGCTGAGCTGGCATTGCCGCCGGCTGGACCAGTTGGCCGCACCGCTGCGCATCCACGCGCAGCGCCTGTCCGGCAGCCCGGTGAACGCCATGTATCGCTTTTCTCTGCATGCCGGCGACAGCCTGCTGGTCAGCGGCCGCCTGGGCGTGGTGCTGGATGCCGACGCACTGGCCGGCAAATCAACCTCTTGAGTATGAGCATGAAACGAGCCTTGATTACCGGTGGCAGTGGCGCCATCGGCGCAGCCATCAGCCAGCGGCTGGCAGCCGACGGTTTCCACGTCATCATCCACGCCAACAGCAATCTGGCGGCGGCCGAGCAACTGGGCCAGACATTGCGCGAGCAGGGCTACTCGGCCGAGGCGGTGCAGTTCGACGTGGCCGATGCCGCCGCCACGGCAGCGGCGCTGGAGGCGCTGCTGGAGCAGGGCCCGGTGCAGGTGCTGGTGAACAATGCCGGCATCCACGACGACGCGGTATTCCCCGGCATGCAGGCGGCGCAGTGGCACCGGGTGATCGATGTGTCGCTGCACGGCTTCTTCAACGTGACCCAGCCGCTGACCATGCCGATGATCCGCACCCGCTGGGGCCGCATCATCAATATCACCTCGGTGGCGGCACTGGCCGGCAACCGCGGCCAGACCAATTACGCCGCCGCCAAGAGCGCGTTGCACGGCGCCACCAAGTCGCTGTCGCTGGAGCTGGCCAGCCGCGGCATCACCGTCAACGCGGTGGCTCCGGGCATCATTGCCTCGGACATGACCAAGGACGTGTTCGACAAGGACATGGTGGCACAGCTGGTGCCGATGAAGCGGGTAGGGCGGCCGGAGGAAGTGGCCAGCCTGGTGGGCTTCCTGGCGTCGGAGCAGGCCGGCTATATCAGCGGCCAAGTGATCTCCATCAACGGCGGCATGATCTAGTCGCCACTAACAAAACCTTCCTGCCGTTGTTGCGCGGCCTTGCCGTACTACTTGTACTGTCTGCGGCCGCGCGCCTAGGCAGGACCGCTGCGCTAGGTTTTGTTAGCGGCGCTACGAGCTGGCGCTGCTCGCCGCCTGCAGCTGGCTGCGCGGCGCATAGGCCAGTGCCACTTCCAGCTTGGCCACGTCCTGTTCCGCCACCTTCACCTGGGCGCTGATCTGCACCAGCAATGGCGCCATCTGTCGGCAGTTGATGGCGAATTCCACCTCTTGCCCCGGCAATACCGGCTGCTTGAACCAGCAATTGCGCACCGCCGCCAGCACGCCCACCGAATCCTCCGGCAGCGTCTTGACGTAGGGGTCGCCGGCCAGCAGGCCGGCGCCGGCGAGCTGCGCCATGGTTTCGATCAGCAGCACGCCCGGCACGATGGGCATGCCGGGGAAGTGGCCCTCGATGACCGCATGGTCATGCGGCCAACTTGCCGTGCCGTGAAACTGGTGCGGCCCGTCGATGGTCAGCCGCTGGCAGACGAAGATGGCGCCGCGGTGCGGCAATAGCTGCTCGATATCGCCGCGCTGCAGCTGTATCGGGTAGGTGTAGCCCTGGCCGCTCATGGTTACACGCGTTTTGCTACCAGCGACACATTGCTGCCGCCGAAAGCGAAGGAGTTGGACATGATGGCGCGCACGTCGCAGCCGTGGCGCGCCTGCAGCGGGATGTAATCCAGGTCGCAGCGCGGGTCCGGCTGTTCCAGCGTGGCGGTGGGCGGCAGCGAGCCGCTGCGCATCGCCAGCACGCTGAGTGCGAATTCTAGGATGCCGCCGGCGCCGATCAGGTGGCCGTGCATCGCCTTGGTGGAGCTGACCGCCAGCTGCTCGGCCGCCGTGCCGAACACGCCGCGGATGGACTCGGTCTCGGTAACGTCACCGGCATCGGTGGCGGTGCCGTGCGCGTTCAGGTACTGGATGTCCTGCGGACGCAGGCCGGCATCGTCCAGCGCCTGCTGCATGGCATGGATCTGCTCGGCGCTGGAAGGCGCGGTGAGGTGGGCGGCATCGCTGCTGCTGCCGTAGCCGCACAGCTCGGCCAGCGGCTGCTGGCCGCGTGCGCTGGCGCGGGCTTCGCTTTCCAGCACCATGGCGGCACCGCCTTCGCCCAGCACGAAACCGCTGCGATCCTGCGAGAACGGGCGGCAGCTGCGTGCAGGGTTGGCCGCATGCGGTTTGGCCATCACCCGCAGGGCGTTCCAGGCCAGCATCGCACCCGGGGTGAGCATGGCTTCGCAGCCCACCACCACGGCAGCATCCAGGTAGCCGTCGCGAATCGCACGGAACGCTTCGCCGATGGCGATGCTGGAGGAGGCGCAGGCCACGGTATAGGTATGGCTGGGGCCGCGCAGGCCGTAGCCCATGGAAATGGCGGCGGCCGGCGCGTTGGCCATCATGCGCGGCACCGACAGCGGGTGCACCATCACCGGGTTGCGCTTGCCGTCGCTGTGTACCGCGGCCTGGAAGCGGTCGTACAGGCCGTCCACGGTATGCGCGCCGCCAAAGCCGATGCCGACATAGACGCCGACACGGCGCGTATCGGCAGGCTCAGTACCGAAGTTGGCTGCAGCCAGCGCTTCATTGGCGGCCACCAGTGCAAACTGGCTGGCGCGGTCCAGGCCGGCATGCTTGCTATCCAGCAGGCTGGCTGGCTCGGCGGCGGCCGAGGCCTGCAGCACATTGGGCAGCCACTTGGCGATGTCCGGCGTGGCGGCACCGATGGCGCAGTGCCCGGCCAGCGCCTGGGCGAAGCTGGTGGGCAGGTCGGCGCCCAACGGGCTGATGGCGCCCATGCCGGTGATCAGGACCTTGGCCACTATTTGCTCGCTTCAAGGCTCAGGTCCGGCAGTTCGCCGTTATTGTGTTCGCGGATGGCGGTTTCGATGTCGGCCAGCATGTCGCGGAAGCTCATCTGCGGGTAGCGGGTGGGGTCCGGCAGCTGGAAGCCGCAGCGGTCCTCGATTTCGAACAGCATCTCCACCATGTCCAGCGAGTCGAGGCCCAGGGCGGCAACCGGCAGTGCCGGATCGTCGAACAGGGCGGCATCCTTGCCCTTGGTATTGACCAGATAGTTTTTGATGATTTGTTCAAGCATGAGCGTTCAATCCAAAACGGGGCGAGCACCAAAAGGCGGTGATTGTATAGTAAAATTATGGAATATGCGTTGCCAGCGGCCTGATTCCACAGGTGTTTTGGCTGTTTGCCGACGCGGCAATGATTACCGTCAATCCTGTTGAAACCACCCCGGATTCCATCCGCCGCACTGATTGCTGCACAGGCGCAAAACAGCGGTGTGGCCGGAAATCGGGAGTAAATTCGAAATAATGTTGAATCGCTGTTTCCGGCTAGCCCAGATCATACTGTTTTACCTGATGTTATGCTGGCTGGGTTCCATGCTGCTGCTGGGCAATATCGCGGTGCTGCCGCTACTGCTGGCGCCGGCGCGGCTGCGGCAGCCGCTGGTGCAGTGGGCGATCAGCGCCATCTGCCGCTGCTTTCTGGCTGGTGCCCAGGCCTGCGGGCTGATGCGGCTGGATCTGCGCGCGCTGGATAGCCTGAATGGCCGCCAGCGCCTGCTGCTGGTGCCCAACCATCCCAGCATGATCGACGCTTTTCTGGTGCTGTCGCGCGTGCCGCGCGCGGTGTGCCTGATGAAGGCCAGCATCAGTTCCAACCTGTTCCTGGGCGCCGGCGCTTATCTTGCCGGCTATGTCTCCAACCGCCACCCGGAGCAGATGTTCCGCGCCGCCATCCGCTGTGTGCAGCAGGGCAATGTGCTGATGATTTTCCCGGAAGGCACCCGCACCACGCGCCAGCCGGTAAATGATATTGGCGGCTCGGTGGCATTGATTGCCAGAAAAGCCGGCGCGCCATTGCAGACCATTATCATTACCAGCAATTCGCCTTATTTGAGCAAGGGATGGAAAATATGGCGCCCGCCGCTATTTCCGCTGATTTACCGCGCGGTGCCCGGCGAGCAATTTTCTGCCAATGGCCCGCGTGATGAAATCGCGGATAAATTACAGCAGTATTTCGAGGCGTCGATCCGGCTTTCCATCGATCCGGAGCTGCGGCTGGATTAAGCGCCAGCCGCAACGTTGGCCGCAAGGCCGAGCAAGCGCCCAGTGCGATCCCGTTCAAACCGTACCCGTCGCGGGTGCATATTCAGTTCAGTAAATCCGCCATGCCCATTTCCTCCACCACGCATGTGGTGCTTATCCCCAGCTACAACCCCGGCCGCAAGGTCTTCGATACGGTGCGCGCGGCGCGCGCGCAATGGAGCCCGGTATGGGTGATCGTGGACGGCAGCAACGACGGCTCGGCACAGGCGCTGCAGCAGATGGCGGCCGAGGATGAGGGGCTGCAGGTGTTCGTGCTGCCGGAAAACCGCGGCAAGGGCGCCGCGGTGCTGCACGGGCTGGAGCAGGCCACGCGGCTGGGCTACAGCCACGTGCTGTGCATGGATTCCGACGGCCAGCATCCGGCGGAGCAGATCCCGGCCTTCATGGCGCGTTCGCAGCAGCAGCCGGCGGCCATGGTGCTGGGGCTGCCGGTGTTCGACGCCAGCGCGCCCAGCCTGCGGGTCAAGGGTCGCAAGATTTCCAACTGGTGGGCCAATCTGGAAACGCTGTGGGCGGGTATCGGCGACTCGCTGTTCGGCTTCCGCGTCTACCCGGTGGCGCCGCTGCGGCAGATCATGCAGCGCCAGCGCTGGATGCGCCGCTTCGATTTCGACCCGGAGGCAGTGGTGCGGCTGTGCTGGCACGGCGTGCCGCCGGTGAATCTGCCGTCGCCGGTGAAATACTTCCAGCCGGCAGAGGGCGGCGTGTCGCACTTCAATTACTGGCGCGACAACCGCCTGCTGACCTGGATGCACATCCGCCTGATGTGCGGCTTCGCCCTGCGCCTGCCGCTGCTGCTGTGGCGCCGGCTGGCTGGCAAGGGCGCCGCGCGTTGATGCCGGCAGTGCACGGCAAGGTTGGCCGCATGGCGGCCAGGGCGGGCTGAGCGATGTCCACCCCCGCCATGCTGGCCCACCTGTTGCTGGAACGGCTGTCGCCGCGGCTACTGGCGCGCGAGCCGGAGCCGCAGGCGCTGATGGAAGACGCCGCGCAGATCCGCGCTTTCATGGCCAGCGGCCAGGGCCATGGCATCCTCAACTACCTGTATCTGTTTCACGCCATCATGTCGCTGCCGCTGATCCGGCCCGGCGACGTGGTGCTGGACCTGGCCTGCGGCCCGGGCAACCAGCTACTGCAGATCGCCCGCCTGCACCCGGAGGCCCGCTTCATCGGGCTGGATGCCTCGGCCAGCATGCTGGCGCTGGCGCGCGAAAACCTGGCACAGGCCGCTGCGGCCAACATCAGCCTGCGCCACGGCGACATCAGCAGTCTGGACGGCTTTGCCGATGCCAGCGTCGACTGCGTGCTGTGCACCATGTCGCTGCACCATTTGCCGGATACCACGCAGCTGGCGCAGACCATGCAGCAGATCCGCCGCGTGCTGCGTGCCGACGGCGGCGTCTACCTGGCCGATTTCGGCCGCCTCAAGCGGCGGGCTACCCAGCATTTCTTCGCCCACGACCGCCGCGAACTGCAGTCCGAGCTGTTCACCACCGACTTCCTCAACTCGTTGCGCGCCGCTTTCAGCCTGGCTGAGCTGCAGCAGGCGGTGGCGCTGTTGCCGCGCGAATTGCACAGCTTCCGCACGGCGCTGGCACCGTTCCTGCTGCTGTTCCGCAGCAGCGCGCGCCGCCCGGTGGATGCCGCGCTGACGCAACGCGCGCGCGCCGGCTATGCCTGCTTGAGCGCGGGCGAGCAGCGCGATTTCGACAATCTGGCGCGCTGGTTCCGCCTGGGCGGCCTGCAGCTGCCCTGCAAGCTGTACTGAACGCCGCGCGCAGGCGGTGGCGGCGAGGCGTGGCCGCGTGCTGCGGGTGGATTTAACCGGGGGTAGGCGATGTAAAGCGGCCCGAGCAGCGCCCGCCATCGCATCGCATCGACCACGGTGCGGATCGGCGCATATCGGAGGTGCGTGAGGCGACTCGCCCGCCAGTTGACACTCCCGCGCTGAACTGCGAACCTGCCGGCCTCAATTTTTTTTGCCATTAGCCACCATGAAAATCACCCAAAACACCGCCGTTACTCTGCGCATGAAAGTCACCGACAGCCAGGGTCTGGTTTACGACGATGGCAAGAACCCGGTTTCCTACCTGCACGGTGATTACGACAACCTCTTCCCCAAGCTGGAAGCCGCACTGGAAGGTCAGGAAGCAGGCTTTCAAACCACGCTGGAACTCGCTACCGAAGACACCTTCGGCGAACGCGACGAAGCCCTGGTCACCACCATGCCCAAGGCCGACTTCCCGCCCGGCGTCAAGGTAGGCGGCCAGATCCAGCGCCTCGGCCCGGATGGCGAACCGCGCTACTATTTCGTCACCAAGATCAAAGGCCCGACCGTATTGCTGGACGGCAACCACCCGCTTTGCGGCAAGACCCTGCGCTTCGCCCTCAAGGTTGTGGACGTACGCATGGCAAGCGCCGAGGAAATTGCCCACCAGCATGTACATGGCGAGCACGGGCATCAGCACTGATCCCAGCGCGCCCCACACAAACAAAGCCCTCCCGAACCGGAGGGCTTGGTTTTGCCTGCACTGAGCGGCCATCTGGTGGCGGCGATCTGCGCCTGAACCGCTCGCCACCTCGGCGCCTTGTTCAGACACCGGGTAGTGCAATCAGCAGCCGGAAGGGGGTGCTGTGCTGGCGACCTCCCATGCCACCGGTTTGCCAGTTGCTCGTTGAGCGCAATTGCGAGCAGATCGCAAACCACAGCGTGTTTGGTAACGGGCATGAAAAAGGCCCGCGTTCGCGTGGAACGTGGGCCTTCAAGCAACAAAAACGTACCGAAGCAGGTTTTAGAACGGGATATCGTCGTCCATGTCGTCCATGCGCGGGGCCGGTTTCGGCTCCATGCGGCGCGGCGCGGCCGGCGGGGCGGACGGGGTTTCCATGCGCGGGGCCGGGGCGCTGTAGCCGTCGTCCATCGGCGGCATGTCGTCGCGGCGGCCGCCTTGCAGCGACAGCTCGTTCACGCGCACGTCCGGCGAGGTGCGCTTGATGCCTTCCTTGTCGGTCCACTCGCGCAGGGTGAGCTGGCCGTACACGGTTACCTGCTGGCCCTTGGCCAGGTAGTTCTTCAGCGATTCGCCACGCTTGCCCCATACCTGGCAGCTGAACCAGTTGGTGGTCTTGCGCTCGCCAAAGCCGATGTCGCTGGCAACGCGGAAGCTCAGCACCGGCTCGCCGCTGGGGGTGTAACGCAGCTCGGCGTCGGCGGCCAGGCGGCCATCAAAACTAATGCTGTTCATGGAGTTCTCCGGAAAATTCAATCGAGCAGGGCGCCGTTTTCCGGCACGCCTGCGGAGTGTAGCGGTAAGGCCTGTTCATGACTATGGCTTGGCAATGGGCAGCAGGCGGCGCACGCCGGCTTCATCCCAGCCTTGCTG
Organism: Vogesella facilis; assembly: GCF_042648525.1. NCBI lineage: Bacteria > Pseudomonadati > Pseudomonadota > Betaproteobacteria > Neisseriales > Chromobacteriaceae > Vogesella > Vogesella facilis. The sequence goes on along the minus strand of NZ_JBHRXN010000036.1, from coordinate 325,693 downwards.
CGCCACCTTGAGGTAGGCCACGCCTTCGTCCGGCATGATCACCACTTCGCTGATGCCATCCAGTGCCAGCAGGCTGCTGGACAGGGCGCTGCTGTCGCCGCGCCAGTTGTCGTCCAGGTGGAACATCTGGGTTTTCACCGCCTTGGGCGGGGTCATGGTGATGGCCAGCAGCAGCCAGCTTGCCATCAGCACGCTGGTAAAACCGAACACGCCGGCGGCGCCGAAGCGGCCGTACAGCCAGCCGCCAAGCGCGGCGCCAAGGAACAGGCCGACAGACTGGGCGGTATTATACACGCCGATGGCGGTGCCCTTGGCGTCGGCCGGTGCGATCTTGGAGATCAGCGACGGCAGGGTGGCTTCCAGGATGTTGAAGGCGATAAAGTACAGTGTCAGCCAGACCACGATCAGCCAGAAGCTGGACAGCGCCAGCGCCATGCCCAGCTGCGCGGCGGTCATCAGCGCCACCGCGGCGACGAATACCTGCTTCAGCCGCGCCTTTTTCTCGCCATAAATGATGGCCGGCACCATCAGGAAGAAGCCGGCCACCACCACCGGCAGGTACACCTGCCAGTGATCGGCCTTGTCCAGATGGCCGGTGCTGGTCAGCGCAAACGGGATGGTGACGAACATCGCCATCTGTGCCGCGTGCAGCGCAAAGATGCCGTAGTTCAGGCGCAGCAGTTCCGGGTGGCGCAGCACCGCTGGCAGGCGCTTGGTGTTGGCCTCGGCATCGGAGTGGAAGCGCGACACCACCGGGTCGGGAATCACCCGCCACACGCCGATCAGCGCCAGCAGCGACAGCACGCCGGTGAGGGTGAAGATGCCGTCCACGCCGATATGCTTGGCCAGCAGCGGTCCCAGCACCAGGCTGACGGCGAAGGTGGTGCCGATGCTCATGCCTATCATCGCCATGGCGCGGGTGCGGTTTTCCTCGCGGGTGAGGTCGGCCAGCAGGGCGGTGATGGCGGCGGAGATGGCGCCGGAGCCCTGGATCACGCGGCCGATGATCAGCCAGGTGATGTCATGGGCGTTGGCCGCGACAAAGCTACCAGCGGCAAACAGCAGCAGGCCGCCGTAGATCACCTTCTTGCGGCCAACCTTGTCGGACAGCATGCCCAGCGGCAGCTGCAGGATGGCTTGCACCAGGCCGTAACTGCCCAGTGCCAGGCCGATCATGGCGTGGTTGTCGGCGCCTTGCAGCGTGGTGGCGTACAGGGCGAATACCGGCAGGATGAGAAACATGCCCAGCATGCGCAGGGCGTAGATACCGGCCAGCCCCAGGCTGGCGCGCAGTTCGAGTGCAGTCATTCGGAATGGGTTTCAGGCTAAGCGGGCAGCAACGCGATGGACAAGCTGCCGGCGCAGTGTAGCGCGGGCGGGTTCTGCGTTACGTTTCAACAGGTAACGACGGCGCAATACCAGCACCGCCAAGCGGGTAGAGCGCGGTACGCCAAGTCCGGTATAGTAGCAGGTTCCCCGAATCACGGTGAGACAGGCATGGACTTCATCCGCATCCGCGGCGCGCGCACGCACAACCTCAAGAACGTCAACCTCGACCTGCCCCGGCACCAGCTGGTGGTGATCACCGGCCTGTCCGGCTCCGGCAAGTCGTCGCTGGCGTTCGACACGCTGTACGCCGAGGGGCAGCGCCGCTACGTGGAAAGCCTGTCCGCCTATGCGCGCCAGTTCCTGCAGCTGATGGAAAAGCCGGATGTGGATCTGATAGAGGGCCTGTCGCCGGCGATCTCCATCGAGCAGAAGGCCACCAGCCACAACCCGCGCTCCACCGTCGGCACCGTTACCGAGATCCACGACTACCTGCGCCTGCTGTACGCCCGCGTCGGCGACCCGCACTGCCCGGACCACGACGTGGCGCTGGCGTCGCAGACGGTGAGCCAGATGGTGGACCACGTGCTGGCGTTGCCGGCCGAGACGCGGGTGATGATCCTGGCGCCGGTCATCGTTGGCCGCAAGGGCGAGAACCTCGACCTGTTCGAAGACCTGCGCGCGCAGGGCTTCGTGCGCGTGCGGGTGGACGGCGAGGTGTACGAGCTGGAGGCGGTGCCCAAGCTCGACAAGAACAAGAAGCACACCATCGAGGTGGTGATCGACCGCCTCAAGGTGCGCGCCGACATGCAGCAGCGGCTGGCGGAAAGCTTCGAGACCGCGTTGCGCCACGCCGACGGCCGCGCCATTGCGGTGGAGATGGATAGCAACCAGGAGCACTGGTTCTCCGCCAAGTTCGCCTGCCCGGTGTGCAGCTACAGCTTGCCGGAGCTGGAGCCGCGCTTGTTCTCCTTCAACAACCCGATGGGCGCCTGCCCCAAGTGCGACGGCCTGGGCGAGATCACCTTCTTCGATCCGCGCCGCGTGGTGGCGCACCCGGAGCTGACCCTGGCCGCCGGTGCCATCAAGGGCTGGGATCGCCGCAACCAGTTCTACTACCAGATGCTGCAGGCGCTGGCCGAGCACTACGATTTCTCGCTGGAGCTGGCGTTCGAGGAGCTGCCGCAGCGGGTGCAGCACGTGGTGCTGCACGGCTCCGGGCGCGAGGAAATCAACTTTACCTACCAGTCCGAGCGCGGCACCAAGTTCCAGCGCGCGCACAGCTTCGAGGGCATCATCCCCAACCTGGAGCGCCGCTACCGCGAAACCGATTCCAGCACCGTGCGCGAGGAGCTGGCCAAGTACCAGAACAACCAGTGCTGCCCGTCCTGCAGCGGCTCGCGGCTGCGCAAGGAAGCGCGCCACATCTTCATCGGCCGCAAGACCCTGCACCAGATCAACCAGATGGCGCTGAAGGATGCGGCCAACTTCTTTGCCGAGCTGCAGTTCAGCGGCCAGAAACAGGCGGTGGCGGAGAAGATCGTCAAGGAAATCAGCGAGCGGGTGTCGTTCCTGAATAACGTCGGCCTGGATTACCTGTGCCTGGCGCGCTCCGCCGATACCCTGTCCGGCGGCGAGGCGCAGCGCATCCGCCTGGCCAGCCAGATCGGCTCCGGCCTCACCGGCGTGATGTACGTGCTGGATGAGCCGTCCATCGGCCTGCACCAGCGCGACAACGATCGCCTGCTGGCCACGCTGATGCGGCTGCGCGACCTGGGCAACAGCGTGATCGTGGTGGAGCACGACGAGGACGCCATCCGTGCCGCCGACTACCTGGTGGACATGGGGCCGGGCGCCGGCGAGCACGGCGGCAACGTGCTGGTGGCCGGCAAGCCGGAGGAAGTCGCCGCCTGCACCGATTCCGTCACCGGCGACTTCCTGTCCGGCCGCCGCAGCATCGCGCTGCCGGCCGAGCGCCGCGCGGTAAACGCCGAGCGCCTGCTGACGCTGGAAGGCGCCAGCGGCAACAACCTGAAGGACGTGACGCTGCAGCTGCCGCTGGGCATGCTGGTGTGCATCACCGGCGTGTCCGGCTCCGGCAAATCCACGCTGATCAACGACACGCTGTACAAGATCGCCGCCCGCGATCTGAACGGCGCCAGCGAGGAGCCGTCGCCGTACCGCGTGGTGAAGGGGCTGGAGCAGCTGGACAAGGTGATCAACGTCGACCAGAGCCCGATCGGCCGCACGCCGCGTTCCAACCCGGCCACCTACACCGGGCTGTTCACGCCTATCCGCGAGCTGTTCTCTGGCGTGCCGCTGGCGCGCGAGCGCGGCTACGGCCCGGGGCGCTTCTCCTTCAACGTCAAGGGCGGCCGCTGCGAGGCTTGCCAGGGCGATGGCGTGATCAAGGTGGAGATGCACTTCCTGCCGGACGTGTACGTGCCGTGCGACGTGTGCCACGGCAAGCGCTACAACCGTGAGACGCTGGAAGTGCAGTACAAGGGCAAGAACATCACCGAAGTGCTGGAGATGACGGTGGAGCAGGCGCTGGAATTCTTCGGCGCGGTGCCCACCGTGGCGCGCAAGCTGAAGACGCTGATGGACGTGGGCCTGGGCTATATCCGCCTGGGGCAGAGCGCCACCACGCTGTCCGGCGGCGAGGCGCAGCGGGTAAAGCTGGGGCTGGAGCTGTCCAAGCGCGATACCGGCCGCACGCTGTACATTCTGGACGAGCCGACCACCGGCCTGCATTTCCATGACATCGACCTGCTGCTGCAGGTGCTGCACCGCCTGCGCGAGAACGGCAACACCGTGGTGGTGATCGAGCACAATCTGGACGTGATCAAGACCGCCGACTGGCTGATCGACCTGGGGCCGGAAGGCGGCGCCGGCGGCGGCCAGATCATCGCCAGCGGCACGCCGGAGCAGGTGGCGGCCAACCCGGCCAGCCATACCGGCCATTATCTGGCACCGTTGTTGCTGCCACGGACATAGTGATTGCGGTTTTATCGGGAAAACCGTTTAGAATCAGATATGGGCGGCGCGCGGCGACGCCCGAGCAAGGGGAAAGCATGCTTACGTTGGGCAAGATTGATCACATCCACATCCGGGTCAGCGACGCCGCCAAGGCCGCCGACTGGTACAGCCGCGTGCTGGGGCTGGCGGCGGATACCCGCTACCGCCATATGCAGGACGGCCCGCACGGCGTCATCATGATGGCCAACCCCAGCGGCACGGTACGGCTGGCCATCAGCCAGGAAGAGGGCGCCACCGCGTTTGCCGGCGCCATCGCCTTCGTGGTGAGCGGCCAGGATTTCCTGGAATGGATCGACCAGCTGGCCGGCGAGCGCGTGCTCAACAGCGAAGGCCAGACCATTGCCCGCGACAGCGTGCGCGACCACGGCTTCTTCTGTTCGCTGTCCTTCGTCGACCCGTTCGGCAACCCGTTCGAGATCGTCAGCTACGACCACACCTGGCTGGCCGGCAAGCTCAAGCTCACCAAGCGCACACCGGCCTGAGTACCGCCTGGCCGTAATGCAAAAACCCGCCGTCGGCGGGTTTTGTTTTTGCTGCCTTCGCATTGCGCGCCGCATTTGACCGTCTGCGGCCAACCTTTGCCGTGCTGGCGGCGCGGGCAAGTCGCCGCCGCGCTACAGCGCCTGCGCCTTGGCCTGAAAGTAGCCCTGCAGCTGCTGCTGCGGCAGCGGGTAGCCATAGAACACCACGTTGGCCGGCAGGCTGGCCCACTGCTGCACCGTGTCGTTGTCCATATCGCTGGTCAGCACGATGTCGATGCCCTCCAGCGCATGGTTGGGCTGCTGCAGCAACTGCAGCAGGTCGAAGGCGCTGACGCCGGGCATCAGCAGGTCGATGATCAGCACATCCGGCCGCGCCTGGCCGATGGCCACCAGCGCGCTGATGCCGTCGTCGAAGGCGCGCATCTGCAGCGGCAGCTGCCAGCCGGCCAGCAGCTGCGCCAGCTGCTGGCGTTTGTCGGCCTGTTTTTCCACGTGATAGACCAGCAGCTGCGCGCGCTGCTTGCGTGCCGCCTTGCCGGTGATATAGGCGTTGAGCGAGGCGCGGCTGATGCGGCGGTGGCCGCCGTTGGTCTTCCAGGCTTTCAGCAAGCCCTGTTCCACCATGCGCTGCACGGTGGTGTAGCTGACGCCGATGACTTCGGCGGCCTGGCGGGTGGTGACGAACTCTGGTTCCTGCATGCGATCTGGCTGGCGAGGGTGGGAGAGGCCGATGCTACTGCCGGGCACGCCGTTTGGCAATAAATGTGCATATCGTGCATTAAATTGTGCAAATCATTCAAAACATCAAAATCATTTATTGCAGCATTGACCGCACATTTTTGCCTGCTGCAAGATGGCCGCACCCGGTCACCGCAGGCCCTGCATCGCGCAGGCTGCGCGGCGCGCCGGGCGTCAGCAAGGGCCAGTCCATGTCAGTACGCATCCAGTTATCCCCGCTGCAGCACATCATCAACCCGGCCAGCGGGCAGCAGCAGAAGATCAGCGCCAATGAATACCGGCTGCTGCGGGCCATGCCGCGCGAGGGGCTGGCCAAAGAGCAGCTGATCGCGCTGGTGTGGGGCGAGCGCGGGCGGCTGGTGGGCGATTCCAGCTACTACAACCTGATCTACCGGCTGCGCCGCAATCTGGCCGCCATCGGCGTGGCGGATGCGGTGCTGAGCGTGCCCGGCTTCGGCGTGCTGCTGCGCTGCGAGGTGGAGCTGGTGCTGTCGCAGCCGCTGGCGTTTGCCGGTCGGGACTGAGCGCGATGGCAGATAAAAACAGCCGGGCAAATGCCCGGCTGTTTTGCTTGCGGCCAACGTTGGCCGCAACGGTTTACCACTTGTAGCTGACGGTGGCGCTGACGCTGCGGCCGGCGCCGTAGTAGCAACCGCTCAGGTCATAGCACGAGGCCACGTATTCCTTGTCCAGCAGGTTGTTGACGTTCAGGCGCAGCGAGGTGCCCTTCAGGCCGGCGTTGAAACGCGCCAGGTCCACGCGCAGCGCCAGGTCCAGCAGGGTGTAGGACGGCAGCTTGGCGGTGTTCTCGTTGTCCGCCCACATGCTGCTGACGTAGCGTACGCCGCCACCCAGATCCAGACCGTTGCCGAAGTCGTAGTCTGCCCACAGCGTGGCCATGTTTTCCGGTGCCATCACCGGGGTGTTGCCGGTGGTGGCGCTGCTCAGGCCGTTGACGATCTGCATGTCGGTGCGGGTGTAGCTGGCCAGCAGGCTCAGGTTGCGGCCGAGCTTGGTTTTGGCTTCCAGCTCCAGGCCGCGGGCGCGTACATCACCCACCTGCTTGTAGTAGTACACGCTGGAGTCGTAGTAGGCCACGTTGCTCTGGTCCAGCTGGTACACGGCGGCGGTCAGCAGGGTGTCGGCGTCCGGCTGGTACTTGATGCCCAGCTCGTGCTGTTTGGTGCTGGATGGGCTGAGGACCTTGCCGTTCTGGTCGGTATTGCCGGCGCCGCTGACCTTGAAGCCTTCGCTATAGCTGTAGTACGGCACCAGTGCCTCGCTCAGCAGATAGCTGATGCCCAGCTGCTTGCTGAGCTTGTTGCCTTGCCAGCCGTTGTTGCTGTTGTTGTTCTCGCTGTAGGGCGACACCTCGGCGTGGTCGTGGCGCAGCCCCAGGCTGACACGCCAGTCCTGCCATGCCAGCTGATCCTGCAGATAGCTGCCCAGCTGCTGGTTGCTGCGCTGGTAGTGGTATTTGGCGATGGTGCCGTAGGCGACGTTGTAGTTCGGGTTGTCGGTATCCAGGTTGTCGAGCGCGCCATTGCCGATATTGTCGCTGCTGTCCATGTCCTGGTAGTCGATGCCGGCCAGCAGGCTGTGGCGCAGCGGCCCGGTAGCGAACTTGCCGGCCAGCTGGTTATCCAGCAGCAGGGTCTTGGTCTTGGCGTCTTCGGCGGTGGCATAGCGGATCAGCTGGTTGCTGTTGCCGCTCCAGCCGTACTGGTAGGCGTAGGTGCCGTCGACGGCGACTTCCTGGTAGCGCGCATGCTGGCGGAACTGCCAGTTGTCGTTGAAGTCGTGCTCGAACTGGTAGCCGTAGAACATCTGGTCGCGCATCACGCCATCGTTGGCCGCACCATCGTAAAAGCTGCTGGACAGGGTCTTGCCGTTGCGGGCGATCACGGTGCCCTCGTACGGCAGCGAGCCATTGGTGCCGCTGTCCGGGGCGTGCGACAGATAGGCCTGCAGCAGCAGGCGGTTGTCGGCGTCTATCTTCCAGCGCAGCGACGGCGCCAGCGTGTAGTTTTCGACGTGGCCGTAATCCTGCTGCGTGTCCGTGGCGTAGGCCTTGCCCACTACACGGTAGCTGAGGTTGTCGCTCAGGCTGTCGGCGTAATCGAACGCCAGTGCCCGCTTGTTGTGGTCGCCCACCGTCACCTCGATCTGGTGGTAGGCGCTGTCCAGCGGCAGCTTGCTGCTGGAGGCCACCAGCCCGCCCGGGGCGGTGGTGCCGTACGCCACCGAGCTGGGCCCTTTCAGCACTTCCACCCGCTCCATGAAGTACGGGTCCAGCTGGATCTGTGCCAGCGTGGAGCCGTCCGACACCAGGCGCAGGCCATCCAGATACTGGTTGGTGGTCATGCCGTCATTGAAGCCGCGCAGCACGATATTGTCGAACTGGCCGTATGCGCCGCGGCCGCCGTTGAAGGTGCCGGCGCTGTAGCCCAGCGCCTCGCCTACCGTCTGCGCGCCCTGATCCTCGATCTGCTGCCGGGTGACCACGCTGACCGACTGCGCGATCTCCTTGAGCGAAGTGTCGGTCTTGGTGGCGCTCTTGCTCGATTTCACCGTATAGCCGCGGGTGGGCGCGCTGGCGCCGGCGTCCTGGCTGCCGCTTACCACCACGGTGTCCAGCGTGGTGCCATCGGCGGCGAAGGCCTGGCTTACCGCCAGCGCCAGGGTGGCGATGCACAGGGCGCTGCCCAGCGGGCGCGCCGGCTGCCGGCGACCGGCCTGTTGTTGGTTCTGCATGTATGTACGTCCGTGTGTTGAATCGCGTTGCGATCCGGAGGGAAAACAGCAGGGCCTGGCCGGCCGCTGCTGCCGGTGCGTGCTGCCAGCATGAATACATTTGCGAGGCATTGATGCGAATCATATTGATAATAATTATCATTGGCAATATGATGTGATCCATGCCAAACAGGAGTACGACGTGATGGAACGCCGCAACCGATGCTACCCGCAGACCCGCGCCACCCCGGCGGCGGGCGAGGGCGCCTGTACGCAGATGGGCCGTGCCGTGTCACGGCCCTGCGTGTAACAGGCTTGTGTCAGCACGGCGCCGCGGCTGCGGCCGGTGGCGCCGGATGCAAGCATGGACCACCCACCCTGTCGTCACGACAGGCCATGCGAGACTTGAACATGTCCATCAAGCAAATCGTTAGCCGCGACAGCCAGGCGCTGCCGCGTGCCGACGTGCCGGGCAAGCGGCACCTTTTCAACCAGCACAACCTGGCGGCCTATCGCCAGGGCATGGAACAGAGCCTGCAACTGGTGAGCCATCGTCTGGCCGCAGTGTCGCAGCCGTTCAGTGGCGTGCTGCCACAGGAGCTGGCGCCGGCCTTCGCCGGCATCGATCTGGAACAACCGGCGGCCGACCAGGCCGCGGTGCTGGCCGAGCTGGCCACGCTGTATCTGGACGATGCCGTCTACTTTCACCACCCGCGCTACCTGGCGCATCTGAACTGCCCGGTGCTGCTGCCATCGCTGATGGCGGAGCTGATCCTGTCGGCATTCAATTCGTCGCTGGACACCTGGGACCAGAGCGCCGGCGGCACCCTGATCGAACAGAAGCTCATCGACTGGACGCTGGGCCACCTCGGCCTGGGCGCGGACGCCGACGGCGTGTTCACCAGCGGCGGCACCCAGTCCAACCTGATGGCGCTGCTGCTGGCGCGTGACAGCTACTACGCCCGCCGCGGCCACAGCGTGCAGCACGCCGGCCTGCCGGCGGATGCCGGGCGCCTGCGCATCCTGTGCTCCAGCGCCAGCCACTTCAGCGTGCAGAAATCCGCCGCGCTGCTGGGGCTGGGCTACGAGGCGGTGATCAGCGTGCCGTGCGATGCACGCCAGTGCATGGATATGGCGGCCCTGCAGGCCGAGCTGGCGCGCTGCCAGGCCGCCGGCCTGCTGCCGCTGGCCGTGGTGGCCACCGCCGGCACCACCGATTTCGGCAGCATCGACCCGCTGCCGGACATCGCGGCGCAGTGCCGGCAGCACGACATCTGGCTGCACGTGGATGCCGCCTACGGTGGCGCGCTGCTGCTGTCGCCGACGCGCCGCCACTGGCTGCACGGCATCGAGTTCGCCGATTCCGTCACCGTGGACTACCACAAGTCCTTCTTCCAGCCGGTGAGCTGCAGCGCCTTCTTCGCGCGCGAGCGCCGCCACTTCACACACCTGACCTGGCATGCCGACTACCTCAACCCGCTGAGCGCGGCGCAGGAGGGCACGCCCAATCTGGTGAACAAGAGCATCCAGACCACGCGCCGCTTCGACGCGCTCAAGCTGTGGCTGACGCTGCGCAGCATGGGCGGCGCCGAGATCGGCGCCATGTTCGACCGTGTCATCGAGCTGGCACAGCAGGGCTACGCCATGCTGCGCGCCGAGCCGTGGCTGCAGTTCGCCGCCGCGCCGCAGCTGTCCACCCTGGTGCTGCGCTTCGCGCCGGCTGCCGCGCTGGGCGACGACGCGCTGCTGGATGCGGCCAACGTTTACATCCGCAAGGCCATCTTCCGCAGTGGCGAGGCGGTGATCGCCGCCACCAAGCTTGGCGGGCGGCAGTACCTGAAATTCACCCTGCTGAACCCGGAAACCACCCTCGCCGATCTGGCAGCGGTGGCCGCGCTGATCCGCCATCACGGCGAAGCCTACCTGGCCGAGCATGCCGCGCCGTGCGCGCGCTCGGCCTGAGGAGCACACAGATGCACAGCAAGATTCACGATTTCGTCGCCATCGGCATCGGCCCGTTCAACCTCGGTCTGGCGTGCCTGGCCGCGCCGCTGCCGGACATGGACGGGGTGTTCCTGGACAAGGCCGAAGGTTTCAACTGGCACCCGGGCATGCTGCTGGACAGCGCCACGCTGCAGACGCCGTTCCTGGCCGATCTGGTCACCCTGGCCGACCCTACCAGCCGCTTCAGCTTCCTCAACTACCTGAAAACCACCGGGCGCATCTACGGCTTCTACATCAAGGAAGACTTTTTCATGATGCGCCACGAGTACAACCAGTACTGCCAGTGGGTGGCGGCGCAGCTGCCGGCCCTGCGCTGGCAGCGCTACGTGGAGCGGGTAAGCCATCAGGACGGTGTGTACGCGGTGCATTGCGTGCACACCCGCAGCGGCGAGCGCGAGGTGTACCGCGGCCGCCAGCTGGTGCTGGGCACCGGCACCGTGCCGTGGCTGCCGGCGTGCTGCCACGAGGTGGCCGACCGCGTCGGGCATTCCGCCACCTATCTTGCCGACAAGGCCGAGCTGCAGCAGAAGCGCAGCATCACCATCGTCGGCAGCGGCCAGAGCGCGGCGGAGATCTATTACGACCTGCTGCAGGACATCGAGCGCTACGGCTACCGGCTGAACTGGTTCACCCGTTCGCCGCGCTTCTTCCCGCTGGAGTACAGCAAGCTCACGCTGGAGATGACCTCGCCGGAGTACATCGACTACTTCCACCGCCTGCCGATGGCGCAGCGCGACGCGCTGATGCAGCAGCAGAAGGGCCTGTACAAGGGCATCAACCTGTCGCTGATCAACGCCATCTACGACACGTTGTACAACAAGCGGCTGCTGGGCGAGGTGGATAGCCAGCTGATGACCAACACCGCGCTGCAGAGCTGCCACTACGACGAGGCCAGCGGCCGCTTCCGCCTGGGGCTGCAGCAGCAGGAACAGGATGTGCACTTCGAGCTGGAGAGCGAGGCGCTGGTGCTGGCCACCGGCTACCGCTACCGCGAGCCGGCCTTCCTGCAGCCGATACACGGGCGCATCCGCCGCGACGCGCGCGGCCGTTTCGAGGTTGGCCGCAACTACAGCATCGACCACGGCGGCAGCGAGATCTTCGTGCAGAACGCCGAGCTGCATAGCCACGGCCTGGTGACGCCGGACCTGGGCATGGCGTGCTACCGCAACGCGTGGCTGATCCGTGCCATCAGCGGGGTGGAGCACTACCCGATAGAGCGGCGCATCGCCTTCCAGCAGTTTGCCGCGCCACAGGCGCCGGCCCACGCGGCGGAGCGGCTGAGCGCATGAAGCAGAAGTCCTTGCTGATGGGCCTCACCGCGGTGGCGGTGGTGAGCGACGCCATGCTGCTGCCGTTCTACCCGCAGTTCTTCGCCGCCCGCTTCGGCATGCACGACCCGCAGCACGTGGGCGCCTACGTGGCGGCCATGTGCCTGGTGGTGATGTTCGCGCTGCCGCTGTGGGTGCGGGTGGTGCGCCACCTGCCGCTGCTGCAGCTGTTGGTGTTCACCCAGCTGGCCGCCGGCCTGCTGTGCCTGTACTGCTACTGGACCAGCTCGCTGGCCGGCTTCTGGCTGGTGTCGCTGGCGATGATCGCCTGCAAGGGCAGCTATCTGCTGGTGTACCCGCAGCTGATGGCGCTGGCCGGCGAGGGCGAGCACACCGCCACCGTGGGGCTGTTGTCGGTGATCGTGCACTTCGGCGGCATCGTCGGCGCGCTGCTGGGCGGGCTGCTGCTGCAGGGCGTGGACGGCGGGCAGGTGTTCCTGCTGATGGCGGCCGGTGATGCCATCCAGATCGGCATCTGCCTGTACCTGCTGTGGCGGCAGCCGTTGCCGCTACCGCATGCGGCCAACCTTGCGCCGCAGGCGGCGGACGATGGCGAACGGCTGGCCAGCGTGTACCGGCTGGGGGCGCTGATGTTGCTGTTCTACTTCAGCGCCTACCTGGTGCGTGCCTTCTTCGCGCTGCACTGGCAGGCGGTGAGCGGCATCGGCGACAGCCGGCTGGCGGCGGCGGTGTTCGCGCTGCCGGCGCTGCTGGCGCTGGGCGGGCTGTGGCACAACCGCCGCCGCGCGCTGCGCGGGCTGGTGCCGCTGGGCAGCCTGCCGGCCATGCTGCTGCTGGGCTGCGCCGGGCTGCTGCTGCAGGCGCTGCCGGATACGGCGGCCCTGTTGGCCGGGCGCTGCCTGTTCGGCTGGGCGCTGTTCCAGCTCACCGTGCAGCTGGACGTGCAGCTGTTCCGCCTTGGCACGCCGGCCAGCTACGCCGCCGACTACAGCAAGATCAACTTCTGCCAGAACCTGGGCGTGCTGGCTGCCTCCTACGCCGCCGGCCTGCTGGTGGCGGGGCAGGGCCTGGCATCGCCTTTCCTGGTGGCAGCCGGTGGCCTGGTGCTGACCGCGCTGCTCTACCCCCTGCTGGCGGTGACGCGGCCGCGCACCGTCCCCGCCTGAGGACGCCTCATGAGCTTATTCACATCCAATGACTCCGCCGCGCTTGCGGCCAACCATCACCACTGCCGGGTGCCCGGTGTGGGCGATTTCAGCCTGCGGCCGCTGGCGGTGCCTGGCGACATGCCGTTGCTGCATGGCTGGGTAACGCAGGACTACGCCCGCTACTGGGGCATGCAGCAGGCCACGCTGGCCGAGGTCGATGCCGCCTACCGCGCGCTGCAGCAAGGCGCGCACAGCGCCTGCTACCTGGGGCTGTACCACGGCGAGCCGGCCTTCCTGCTGGAGTGCTACGACCCGGCGCACGACGTGCTGGCCGGGCACTACCCGGTGGCGGCAGGCGACATGGGCATGCACTTCCTGGTGGCACCGCCGACGCGGCGGGTACCCGGTTTCACCCGCGCGGTGATGCGCGTGATCCTGGATTTCCTGTTCCGCGACCCGGCCACCCGCCGCGTGGTGGTGGAGCCGGACGTGCGCAACGACAAGATCCACGTCATCAACCGCCATGCCGGCTTCGTCTACCAGCAGGAGATTGCCCTGCCGCACAAGCGCGCACACCTGGCCTGCTGCACCCGTGAACAACATCAGGCCGCGCTGCAGACAGCATGGCCAGTAAAGGAAACACTATGAACACCATCGTATTCGACAAGCCGCAACAAGCCGCCGCCCATTTGCAACCGGCGCTATGGGCCAAGGTCAACCGCCTGCTGCTGCGGAAGGCCATCGCCGAATTCAGCCACGAGCTGCTGTTGCAGCCGCAGCTGCTGGTTGGCGAGGGCGAGGGCGACTGGAGCGATTACCGCCTGCCGGTACCCGGCCGCGATGCGGAATACCGCTTCCGCGCCCGGCTGCTGGCACTGGAGCACTGGGATATCGACGCCGCCTCGCTGCGCCGGCTGGAGGCGGGCGCCGACAGCGCGCTGGACGCACTGGCCTTCATCATCGAGTTCAAGGCGCTGCTGAATATCGGCGACGACATGATGCCGGTGTACCTGGACGAGATCAGCAGCACGCTGTACGGCAGCGCCTTCAAGCACGGCCGCGCCGGACTCAGCGCCGACGAGCTGACCCGCGCCGACTTCCAGTCGGTGGAAACCTCGATGATGGAAGGCCACCCGTGCTTCGTGGCCAATAACGGCCGCATCGGCTTCGATGCCGCCGACTACGGCAACTACGCACCGGAGGCCGCCTCGCCGATCCGCCTGATCTGGCTGGCGGTACACCGCAGCAAGGCCACCTTCAGCAGCATCAGCGACCTGTCCTACCAGCAGCTGCTGGACGAGGAGCTGGGCGCCGAAACGTTGGCCGCATTCGCCCGCCAGCTGGCGGCGCGCGGCCTGAACGGCGACGACTACCTGCTGATGCCGGCGCACCCGTGGCAGTGGTTCAACAAGCTGGCGCAGTGCTTTGCCGCCGACGTGGCGCAGCAGAATATCGTGTGCCTGGGCTACGGTAGCGACGCCTACCTGGCGCAGCAGTCGATCCGCACCTTTTTCAATATCAGCCAGCCAGGGCGCCGCTATGTGAAGACCGCGCTGTCCATTCTCAATATGGGTTTCATGCGCGGGCTGTCGCCGTACTACATGCTGGCCACCCCGGCCATCAACGAGTGGATCAAGAACCACGTGGCCGGCGACCCGCTGCTGGCGGCCAACGGCTTCACCATCCTGCGCGAGGTGGCGGCCATCGGCTTCCGCAACCACTACTACGAGCAGGGCATTGCCAGGGATACGCCGTACAAGAAGATGTTCTCGGCGCTGTGGCGCGAAAGCCCGCTGCCGCTCTTGGCCCCCGGCCAGCGGCTGATGACCATGGCCTCGCTGCTGCATGTGGACGCCGACGGCAAGGCGCTGCTGCCGGCGCTGATCGGCAGCTCGGGGCTGGATGCGCAAAGCTGGCTGCGCCGCTACCTCGCCGCCTACCTCACCCCGCTGCTGCATTGCTTCTACGCGCACGACCTGGTGTTCATGCCGCACGGCGAGAACCTGATCCTGCAGCTGGAAAACAATGTGCCGCTACGCGCCATCATGAAGGACATCGCCGAGGAGTGCGCCATCCTCAACCCGGACGCGGTACTGCCGGCCGGGGTGCAGCGCCTGGCGGTGGAGGTGCCGGAGGAGCTGAAGATCCTGTCGCTGTTTACCGACGTGTTCGACTGCATTTTCCGCTTCATCGGCGCCATCCTCGACCACAGCGGCACGCTGCCGCAGCGGGATTTCTGGCGCGAAGTGGCGCAGTGCGTGCTGGACTACCAGGCCAGCCAGCCGCAGCTGGCGGCCAAGTTCGCCCGCTATGACCTGTTCGCGCCGGCGTTCACCCGCTCGTGCCTGAACCGGCTGCAGCTGGGCAACAACCAGCAGATGATCGATCTGGCGGACCCGGCGAAGAACCTCAAGTTCGCCGGCACGCTGCAGAACCCGATCGCGCCGTACGCCGCGCGTTAAGCCCGTGTCCGCCACGCCTGACCCGGGGGTGGCGGCGGTCTTCCTGTTCATGACACCGGGCGCTTTCACGCAGCGAAAACGCCCGGCAACCGGATACCCGCATGTCTCATCTGATATCCGCTACCGATAGCCCCGGCCTGCTGGCCGCCATCAGCCGCTGCCTGCCGGGGCTGGACGGCACGCTGGCTGCCGCCGCTCCGGACGCGCTTACCGCCGATGCGGCCAACCCCGCGCCGGTGGCGGCGCTGCTGCAGCACTGGCGGCAGGCGCACCCGGAAGCCGGCCCGCACTACTGGGGCAGCCGGGTGTGGACGCTGCTGCTGTGGCAGCCGGTGTACCTGGCGGTACTGGCGGTGCATCTGGCCGGCTGCCTGCCGCGGCTGGCCGGCATGGCGCAGCGGCAGCAGGGCGGCTTCGTTGCCGGCTTCAGCCTGCTGCCGGGCGCGCTGCAGCACGGCACGCAAGCCGAGCTGATCGCCGCCGCCGGTCAGGCGATGCAGGCCGCCTGCCAGCCCTACCTGGCGCTGATCAACCAGCAGCTGAAGCTGCATCCCAAGATGGCCGGCCGGCTGCAGGCCGACTGCCTGCTGGCGGCGCTGCTGTTCGTGCAGCGCTGCGATGCGCGCTTCGACAACGCGCGGCTGCAGACGCTGGCGCCGCAGTGGCTGGCGGCACTGGCGCAGCCGGATGCCAGCGGCCTGCTGGCTGTGACGCTGGACGATGGCCGCCAGCGGCTGGCGCTGGAACGCAAGGTGTGCTGCCAGCACTTTCGCCGTTGCGACGGCGAGCTGTGCAGCACCTGCCCGAAACTGAAACCCGCGGCGCGCCTGGCGCTGCTGAAACAGGAGTTGTCTGCCGATGCTGTCCCTGCGTGACATCCGCGTCTGTCGCGATGAGCGAACCATACTGGCCCTGCCGGCGCTGACGCTGGATCCTGGCCAGTTCACCGTGATCCTTGGCCACAATGGCTCCGGCAAATCCACGCTGATGAACCTGCTGGCGCGCCAGCTGCAACCGGATCACGGCGCCATCACCCTGGATGGCCAAACGTTGGCCGCGTACGCCAGCCGCGAGTTCGCGCGCCGGGTGGCCTTTCTGCCGCAACGGCTGCCGGAGGCCGCCGGCCTGACAGTGGCCGAGCTGGTGCGCCTCGGGCGCTACCCGTGGCGCGGCCTGCTGGGGCGCTGGCAGGCGGAGGACGCCGCCATCGTGCAGCAGGCGATGCGCGCCACCGATATCGGCCACCACGCCGGCCACCTGGCCGACCTGCTGTCCGGCGGCGAGCGCCAGCGGGCGTGGATCGCCATGCTGTTGGCGCAGCAGGCGCCGCTGTTGCTGCTGGACGAGCCGACCTCGGCGCTGGACCTGGCGCACCAGTACGAGCTGATGGTGCTGCTGCGCCGGCTTAACCGCGAGCAGGGGCGCGGCATCGTCGCCATCCTGCACGACATCAATCTGGCGGCGCGCTACGCCGACCGCATCGTGGCGCTCAAGCGCGGCGAGTTGTTCTTCGACGGTACGCCGCATGAGCTGCTGCACTCGCCGCGGCTCAGTGCGCTGTTCGACATCGACATCCGCCTGCTGCCGCGGGAACAGGGCGCCCATCCGGTGGCGGTGGTGGCCTGAGATGCAGCGTGTGCTGAAACTGAATCCGTGGCCGCAGTGGCCGCTGCGCTACCCGCTGGCACTGCTGGCCATGCTGCTGCTGGCGCTGTGGCACAGCCAGATCGGCAACCCGCTGCCGCTGGCCACGCAGTGGGCGCTGCTGGCACGGGCGCCGGCGGATTTCGCCGAGCTGCAGTTCGTGTTCGCCACGCTGCCGCGGCTGGCGCTGGCGCTGCTGGTGGGCGCGGCGCTGGGTTTTTCCGGCAGCCTGCTGCAACAGCTGACGCAGAACCGGCTGGTGTCGCCGATGACGCTGGGCGCCAGCGCCGGCGCCTGGCTGGGGCTGGTGTGCGCCACCATCTGGCTGCCGCAGCTGGCGGCGAGCCATGGCGAATGGCCGGCGCTGGCCGGCGCCATGCTGGCGGTGCTGCTGGCACTGGGTATCGCCGGCGTGCGCGGCATCGGCGGGCTGCCGCTGGTGCTGGGCGGCATGGCGCTGAATCTGCTGCTGGGGGCGCTGGCTTCCGCCATCGTGATGCTGCACGACCAGTACAGCCGCAACCTGTTCATCTGGGGCGCCGGCGACCTGACGCAGAACGACTGGCACTGGGTGCTGTGGCTGCTGCCGCGGCTGGCGCCCATGCTGCTGCTGCTGTGGCTGGCGCCGCGCCCGCTCACCCTGCTGCGGCTGGGTGCCAGCGGCGCGCAGGGGCGTGGCCTATCGCTGTGGCCGGCCATGCTGTTGCTGCTGTTGGCCGCATTGTGGCTCAGCTCGGTGGCCATTGCCGCGGTGGGGCTGATCGGCTTCATCGGCCTGCTGACGCCGAACTTTGCCCGCCTGCTGGGCGCGCGTGGCGCACGCGACGAGCTGGCGTTCAGCGCGGTGCTGGGCGCGCTGCTGCTGCTGGCTACCGATGGCCTGGCGCTGCTGGCCAGCAGCTACACCGTGGAACTGGTGCCCAGCGGCGCGGCGGCGGCGCTGATCGGCGCGCCGGCGCTGCTGTGGTTCACCCGCAGCCAGCGCGCGGGCAGCGGGCAGCAGAATCTGTCGCTGGCGCCGCAGGCGCGGCCGCTGTCATGGCGTGGCTGGGGGCTGCTGCTGGCCGGCTTGCTGGTGGTGGCGCTCGTCAGCCTGACGCTGGCGCCGGGGGCGCAGGGCTGGCGGCTGGCGTGGCCGGATGCGCTGATCTGGTCGTTCCGCTGGCCGCGCACACTGGCGGCGGTGGCCGGCGGCGCCGCGCTGGCGCTGGCCGGGGTGATCCTGCAGCGCCTGCTACGCAACCCGCTGGCTAGCCCGGACATCCTGGGGCTGTCCGCCGGCGCCACGCTGGCGCTGCTGGGCGCCACGCTGTGGCTGGGGCGCCCACTGCAGCAGTTCGGCGCGCCGCTGGCCTTTGCCGGCAGCATGCTGGTGCTGGGCCTGCTGCTGTGGCTGGGGCGGCGCCAGCAGTACGCGCCGGGCATGATGGTGCTGGTGGGCATTTCGCTGGCGGCCTTGCTGGAGGCGCTGCTGCAGTTTTCGCTGGCGCGCGGCACGGCGGACAGTTTCGCCATTCTCGGCTGGCTGGCCGGCTCCACCTACCGCGTGTCCGGCAGCGAGGCGCTGCTGCTGGCCGGCGGCACGCTGCTGCTGGCGCTGCCGGTGCTGTGCGGCCAACGTGCGCTCACCTTGCTATCGATAGGCGACGGCGTGGCGCAGGGGCGCGGCCTGCAGCTGGCGCGCAACCGGCTGGCCTGGCTGACGCTGGTGGCGCTGCTCACCGCGCTGGTAACCAGCGTGCTGGGGCCGGTGGCCTTCCTCGGCCTGCTGGCGCCGCATATCGCCGCCATGCTGGGCGCGCGCCGCGTGCTGCCGCAATTGCTGCTGGCGGCGCTGTTGGGCAGTGTGCTGCTGCTGGTGGCGGACTGGCTGGGCCGGGTGCTGATCTTTCCGCTGCAGGTGCCGGTGGGCATCCTGGCCTCGGTGCTGTGCGGCGGCTATTTCATTTTCTTGTTACTGGCGCAGCGCCTGCGCCGGGGGAGGGCGTGATGGCGCGCGCAACGGGAATCATGTTGGCCGCAGCGCTGCTGCTGTGCTCGGGGCTGGCGGCGGCGTTGACGGTGCGCGACAGCGATGGCGAGCACCACTTTGCCCGCGCGCCGCAGCGGGTGGTGGCGTTGAGCTGGGAGGCGGCGGAGCAGCTGCTGGAGCTGGGCATCACCCCGCTGGCGGTGGCGGATGCCGACGACTACCGCAAGTGGGTGGTGCGGCCAACCTTGCCGGCGGCCACGCTGCCGGGCGGCGGCCGGCTGGAGCCCAACCTGGAGCTGCTGGCCAGCCTGAAGCCAGACCTGATCATCATCAGTCCCAGCCTGCTGGACATGCGGCCGCAGCTGGCGCGCATTGCGCCGGTGCTGTATTTCGACGCCTACCGCCACGACCACGACAATGCGCAGGTAGCGCGCGACATCTACCTGCAGCTGGCCGGGCTGTTCGGCCGCAGCGCACTGGCGCGGCAGCGGCTGGCCGCCATGGAGCAGGGTTTTGCCCGCTTGCGCGGCCGGCTGCAGCAGCATTTCGGCGCGCGGCTGCCGACAGTGGACGTGGTGCGTTTTGCCAGCCCTGCGGTGGCCTATCTATACGGCAGCAACTCGATGCCGGTGCATGCCTTGCAGCGGCTGGGGCTGGGCAGTACGCCGCAGGTGGCGGCGTCGGTGTGGGGCGTCAGCCAGAAGAAGGTGGTGGAACTGGGCAGCCTGCGGCACAGCGTGGTGCTGTACCAGCAGCCGTTCGAGCAGGCCGGCAAGCTGTTCGGCACCCCGCTGTGGCGCGCCATGCCCTTCGTGGCGCAGCAGCGCTTTGCCGCGGTGCGCTCCACCTGGAGCTATGGCGGCATCTTCTCGCTGTATTACCTGGCCGAGGCGATGACCGAGGCGCTGTTGCGCCTGCCGCCACGGACGGCGTTGGCGCCGTGAAGCACAAGGCCCCGCGCTGCGGGGCCTTGCTGGCATGCCCTGCGGCCAACGTTGGCCGCAAGGGGCTGCTTACTGGATGATGCCGCCGCCCAGGCAGATGTCGCCGTCGTACAGCACGGCGGACTGGCCGGGGGTGACCGCCCATTGCTTGTCGCGGAAGGTCAGCGTGGCCTTGCCGTCGACGATGGGTGACAGGCTGCAGCCGGCATCGGCCATGCGGTAGCGGTTCTTGGCGGCGTAGTCGCCGGCGGCCGGCGGCTGCGGCAGCGTCCACGACAGGTCGTCCATCTGCAGCGCCGGCTTCAGCAGCAGCGGGTGGTCGTGGCCCTGTACCACGATCAGCTTGTTGCCCGGAATGTCCTTGCCGCCGACGAACCACGCTTCGCCGTTGCCATCCTTGCTGCCGCCAATGTTCAGGCCCTTGCGCTGGCCCAGGGTGTAGAACATCAGCCCGACGTGCTCGCCCACCACTTTGCCGTCCGGGGTGATCATCTCGCCCGGCTTGGTGGGCAGGTAGCGCTGCAGGAACTCGCGGAACGGCCGCTCGCCGATGAAGCAGATGCCGGTGGAGTCCTTCTTGGCGGCGGTGGGCAGGCCGGCTTCCTCGGCCAGGCGGCGCACTTCGCTCTTGTGGATGTCGCCGAGCGGGAACAGGGACTTGGCCAGCTGGTGCTGCTGCAGGCGGTACAGGAAGTAGCTCTGGTCCTTGCTTTGGTCCACGCCCTTCATCAGGTAGTGCACGCCGTCTTGTTCCAGCTTGCGCGCGTAGTGGCCGGTAGCGATGCAGTCGGCGCCCAGTTCCATCGCGTAGTCGAGGAAGGCCTTGAACTTGATCTCGGCATTGCACAGCACGTCCGGGTTGGGGGTGCGGCCGGCGGAGTATTCCTTGAGGAAGTACGAGAACACGCGGTCCTTGTATTCCTTGGCGAAGTTGACGATCTCCATGTCGATGCCGACGATGTCGGCCACGCTCATGGCGTCCAGTGCGTCCTGCTTGATGGAGCAGTATTCGTCGTCGTTGTCGTCTTCCCAGTTCTGCATGAACACGCCGATCACCTCGTGCCCCTGCTGTTTCAGCAGCCAGGCGGTTACCGACGAATCCACACCGCCGGACATGCCGACGACAATACGTTTCTTACCCGTCACGGGGAAAATCCTTCCTTCCAGAGTGCAAGAGGCAGCACCAGCGGTGGTGCCCCGAAATCTCGCGGCCAGGCATCGATCACCCAGTGTTCGGGCGTGTCGATGGCATCCAGGCCGACGGCGTAGTGCTGGTTGAACAGCAGCGGGGCGCGGAACACGGCCCCGGCAAGATGGTGGTAGTGCAGCCATTGCCGCGCCTCCAGCAGCTGCAGCAGCTGCGCGACATTGCGGCTGTGATCGATGCAGTCCATGCGCCCGAGGGTGCGGCCATCCTCGTGGTTGCCGCCGCGATCGGCGGCGATCGGCGCCTGTTGCGCCGCCAGCTGGTAGTAGGCCAGCACTACGTCCTGCAGCGCGGCGCGTTCGCCGCTGGCGGAATCGGCGGCCAGCAGGCGCCGGTTCATCCAGCTGAGGGCATCTTCGCCCAATTCAAGCGTGCTGCTGCGATCGCATCCGTAATGGTAACAGAGGGTTAGCTCGGCCGCACCGGCCGGCAGGGCGTAAAGCACCAGCCATAGCAGCCACGGCCACACCCGGCGCATCATCTAGTGGCCGTGATGGTGCAGCACGGACAGCGGCAAGCGCTGGCCGGCCAGGTAGTCGTCCACGCAGCGGCCCACCAGCGGGCTGCGCCAGCTGGCCTGCTGCGCGCGGATCTCGGCGGCGCTCAGCCACACCGCCTCAATGATGCCATCGTCCAGTGCGCGCGCTTCCGGCGCGGCGGCGGCATCGCAGGCGAAGGCGAAGCGCAGGTAGGTGATGTCGGTGCTGTCTTCCTTGTCCGCCAGGTAGATGCCCACCAGCGCGGTGGCGGTGGCCGGGTAGCCGGTTTCTTCCAGCGCCTCGCGCGCCACGGCGGCGGGCAGGGTCTCGCCGTATTCCAGGTGCCCGGCCGGCTGGTTCAGCCGCACGCCGTGCGGGGTGTGCTCGCGCACCATCAGGAAGCGGCCGTCACGCTCGATGATGGCGGCCACTGTGGTATTTGGTTTCCATTGCATGCTGTGTTTCCGGATATTAATTGACAATCGTTATCATCTACTTTTATGATTTCCGTACTGCGATTAATTCTTGATACGGGTGTCATTCATGTACGTCTGCCTCTGCCACGGTGTTACCGACCGCGACATTCGCGCCGCCGTCTGCAATGGTGCCACCCGCATGAGCGACCTGGCAAAAGAGCTGGGGGTGGCCACCGATTGCGGCCGCTGCGCCTGTGCGGCCAACCAGCTGCGCAAGCAGACCCTGCTGCAGATCAGCGAGCCGGAACTGGCCGCCGCCTGAGTCGCATCCCGCCTTTTTAGCTCATTCTTTCTGCATTTTCAGCCGCCGCATCCGCCTTGTACTGGCATGACTATGTGCCATAATCCACGCACTCAATCCTCCCAGGAGCTGCGTCCATGCAAGGCGACAAGAAGGTCATCAAGTACCTGAACCAGATTCTCAGAAACGAACTCACCGCCATCAACCAGTATTTCCTGCACGCCCGCATGTACAAGAACTGGGGCCTGAAGGAGCTGAACGAACACGAGTACCACGAATCCATCGACGAGATGAAGCATGCCGATCGCCTGATCGAGCGCATCCTGTTCCTGGAAGGGCTGCCCAATCTGCAGGATCTTGGCAAGCTGTACATCGGCGAGCACACCAAGGAAATGCTGGAGTGCGACCTGAAACTGGAGATGGAAGGCATCCCACTGCTGCGCGAGGCCATCCACTACTGTGAATCGGCCAAGGACTACGTGACCCGCGATCTGCTGGAAGACATCCTGGAGAGCGAGGAGGAGCACGTGGACTGGCTGGAAACCCAGCTGGGCCTGGTGGAGAAGCTGGGCCTGCAGAACTACCTGCAAAGCATGATGGCCGACTGAGCCCGGCGCGCCGGCAACAAAAAACCCCACCGCGAACGGTGGGGTTTTTGTTTGCCTGCAGTGTTACTGTGCGGCCGAGGCATCGGCCGGCGGGGCCTCCTCGGTTTCCTGCCACGGCAGCGCCACCTTCTGCTGGTTGACGCGCAGCTCGCCGTCGGCAAAGCGCAGCGAGGTGGACAGTTGGCCGCCGTTGCGGCGGATCAGCTGCAGGTGTTCCCACTCCGACAGCTGGGCATCCAGCAGGCTGCGTGCCAGGTTGTCCACTTCATCCATGTTCGGCTGCTCTTCGGCGCTGGCATCCACGGTGAACAGGTTGCGTGCCTGCGCCACCACCAGGTTCTGCAGCGTCTGCTCCGGCAGCTCGATGCTGGCCTGGGCGGTAAAGCGCTTCAGGAAGGAGATCGGGTTTTTCAGATCGGCATCCTGCAGCCCGGCCAGCGTCAGGCTGCCATTGGCCTTCACCTCGCCATTGGGCATGCGCAGGTAGAAGGTGTGCACCATCAGCTTGGGGTTGTTCTTCAGCAGCGGCAGGCCCTGCTGCATCACGGTGTCGATGTAGCGCTTGCGCAGCTGTGCCGGGTCCTTGCCCTCGAACGGCAGGCGCGACAGCGCGTCATCCAGCTTCACCAGCGTGGGACCGTGCAGGTGGTTGGCAGACACGTCCAGCTTCAGCGGGCCGTACACGCTGTCGTTGTAGGCAAAGCGCTCGAAGTCCAGCTTGCCGCGGGTGTTGACGTATTCGTCCTGTTCGCTGGTCACGATCTGGTAACCCAGCTTGGACAGCTCCACGTGCGACGGACGGAACTCGCCGGACGGGTTGATGAACTCGCCGACACGAACGCGGCCAATCAGGTAGATCAGCTCGTTGAGCTTGATGCTGTACGGGATCGCCTCGTTCCAGTTGAGCTTGATGTTGTCCACCGTCAGCTCGCTGGTGCCCAGCTTCACGCCGGTATTGCCCGGGCGCACCTGCGACAGGTACTTGATGCCGCTGAAGGCGAAGCGGCCCTTGGGGCCGGCCTGCAGCACGAAGCCCGGGGTGGTGGATTCCACGTTGTACTCGCGGTAGCCGCTCTGGTAGTTCACCAGCAGGTTGAAGCCCTGCCAGTTCATCTTCACCCCGGCCAGGGTTTCTTCGTAGTCGAACTTGGGCACGCTGACGGTCAGCTCGCCGCCACCGGTCAGCCCCAGGCGGTTGACTACGGTGATCGGCTCGGCATCGCCGAAGAAGCGCTGCAGCGTCTTGCGGGTGCTATCGCTCATGTCGAACTCGGTGCGCACGATGGCGCGTGCCGGGCGCAGGTCGAAATCGAACAGGCCGGGCAGCAGGCCGTGCTTCACCTTGTGGTGATAGCGCAGGGTGCCGGCCAGTAGCGGGCGCAGGTTTTCCGGCAGCAGGCCGAGGTAGGGGCCGACCAGCTGCTTGTTCAGTTCCAGCTCGGTGGTTTCCTCGGACGAGAACCAGCCGCGCTGGTAGCTGTGCGACTTGATGGTGAATACCGACGACTGCGCAATCATGCGATGCTGCTCGGCCAGGGTTTCCTCGGCCTTGAGGCCGGCCCAGTAGGCAAAGCCGCTGTACAGCGCAAAAGTGGCGACGAGGGCGCCACCACCCAGAATGAGATGATGCTTGGAGACGTTCACGGTCCGGCCTGGATAGACGAATGAAGCGGCATCTTACCCTACCTGTGGCGGCTTATGCATGATTGCCCGGCCGGCCTGGCTGCAAGTCACTGAAATCGGGTTGGTTTTTACCGCTTCATTGCGTGTAAAATGATCAGTCGTCTGTAAACCCTGAGGTTTGACTATCACATGGAATGGCTTAATGGTCTGATCGACCTGCCGTGGTGGGGCTACATCGTGGTTGCGCTGGTGCTGACCCACATCACCATTGCTTCCGTCACCATCTTCCTGCACCGCCACCAGGCGCACCGCGCGCTGGATCTGCACCCGATTCCCAGCCACTTCTTCCGTTTCTGGCTGTGGCTGACTACCGGCATGGTTACCAAGCAGTGGGCCGCCATCCACCGCAAGCACCATGCCCGCTGCGAAACCGCCGAAGACCCGCACAGCCCGCAAGTGCTGGGCATCAAGAAAGTACTGTGGGAAGGCGCCGAGCTGTACCGCGCCGCCTGCAAGGATCAGTCCATCATGGATAAGTTCGGCCACGGCACGCCGGACGACTGGCTGGAGCGCAACATCTACACCGCGCGCAGCAGCAAGGGCATCCTGCTGATGCTGGCCATCGACGTGGCGCTGTTCGGCTTTGCCGGCCTGTCGGTGTGGGCGGTGCAGATGATCTGGATTCCGTTCTTCGCCGCCGGCGTCATCAACGGCATCGGCCACTTCTGGGGCTACCGCAACTTCGAGAACGAAGACGCCGCCACCAACGTGCTGCCGTGGGGCATCCTGATCGGCGGCGAAGAGCTGCACAACAACCACCACACCTTCGGCACCTCCGCCAAGCTGTCGTACAAGTGGTACGAGTTCGACATCGGCTGGATGTATATCCGCATGCTGGAGATCGCCGGTCTGGCCAAGGTGCGCAAGGTGGCGCCCAAGCTGGTGCAGGGTGTGTCGCGCGGCCAGCTGGACCTGGAGCATCTGCAGGCCATCATCGCCAACCGCTACGCGGTGGCTTCGCGCTACGCGCGCGAACTGAAGGCGGTGTACCACGCCGAGGTGGACAAGCTGCACCTGCCGGAGCTGGGCAATACCGACCTGGCACGCAAGATGAAGATCTGGCTGAAGCAGGACGCCAAGGACACCCCGGCGGCCGAGCGCGAACAGCTGGCCGCGGTGCTGGCCAGCAGCCAGGTGCTGCACACCGTGTACACCATGCGCCAGGAATTGACCCGGCTGTGGGAGCGCTCGTCGCGCACCCGCGACGAACTGCTGGCCGATCTGCAGGACTGGTGCAACCGCGCCGAGGCCAGCGGCATCGAGGCACTGCAGCGCTTCGCGCACAATCTGCGCAACGTCGCTGCCGCCTGATCGCGGCAGGGTTCCGCCAACGCCGGCACTGGTTGCCGGCGTTTTTTTATTGCGTACAATGCGGCCAACCTTAAAGGAGAAAACCGCATGAGCATTCACCGTCATCTGCCGGGCAAGCGCATGTCCGAAGCCGTCATCGTCAATGGCCTGATCTACACCGTGCAGGTGCCGGAAAGCGGCCAGGGCGACGCCCGCGCGCAGACCGCCGAGACGCTGGCGCTGGTGGACAAGGTGCTGGCCGAGCTGGGCAGCGACAAGACCCGCATCATCGAGGCCACCATCTTCATGCCGGACCTGAACGAGTTCGACCAGATGAACGAGGCGTGGGACGCCTGGGTGGCGGAAGGCCACGCGCCGGTGCGCTGCACCGTCGGCGCCAAGCTGGCGCACCCGGACTGGAAGCTGGAAATCCGCATCGTCGCCGCGGTGTAAGCCAGGCGGCAGTGCAAAAAAACAGGGCAAGGTTGCATACCTTGCCCTGTTTTTTTTGCGGCCAACGTTGGCCGCATGCGGCATCAATGCCCGGCGTCCACTACCGGCGCGGCGCCGGCGCCTGGCTTGGGCGGCCGCGAGAACCAGATCAGCCCGGTAATGCCCAGGAACAGGATGGCGCACAGCCAGAAGATCTCGTTGGCGCCCATGAACATGCCCTGGCGGGTCACGTCGCGGGCGATCACCCCGGCCGCCTGCTCCGCGCTCATGCCCAGCTGCTGCATATTGGCCAGCGCCTGGCGCGTGCCTTCGTCGAAGCTGCTGACACGGTCGGTGAGCTGCACATGGTGTACCGCCTCGCGGTGCTCCCACTGCCAGGTGAACAGCGAGGCGCCGATGGAGCCGGCCAGCGTACGCAGGAAGTTGGACAGGCTGGAGGCGCTGGCCAGTTGCTGCGGCTTCATGTTCGACAGCGTGATGGTGGTCAGCGGCATGAAGAAGCCGGCCAGCGCGATACCCTGCACGAACTGCGGCAAGGCCAGGTTGACGAAGGCCATGTCCGGGTTGAAGGTGACGTAGCGCCACCAGAAGCAGAACGCGAACATCAGCATGCTGATGGTAACGATCACCCGCATGTCCAGCCGGTGCGCGTTCTTGCCGATCACCGGCGACAGCAGCACCGGCAGGATGCCGATGGGCGCGGTGGCGAGGCCGGCCTCGGTGGCGGTGTAGCCCAGCTGGGTCTGCATCAGCAGCGGCATCAGCACGATGGCGCCGAAGTACAGCATGAAGCCGATGCTGACCGAGATCACCCCCACGCTGAAGTTGCGGTCGCGGAACAGCGACAGGTCGATGATGGGGTGACGGTCGGTCAGCTCCCACACCACCAGGTAGGACAGGCTCAGCAGCGAGGTCACGCCGTAGATCACGATCTCGGTGGAGTGGAACCAGTCCAGCTCCTTGCCGCGGTCCAGCATCATCTGCAGGCAGCCCACGCCCAGCACCAGCAGCAGCAGGCCCAGTTTGTCGATGGGTAGCTGCACGGTGGCGGTTTCGCGGTGGCGCAGCTCGCGCCAGGTCAGCAGGATCGCCACGATGCCCACAGGCACGTTGATGAAGAAGATCCAGCTCCAGTGCCAGTTGTCTGACAGCCAGCCGCCGAGGATGGGGCCGAAGATCGGCGCCACGATGATGGTCATGGTCCATAGCGCCATGGCGATGGCGCGCTTGGCCGGCGGGTAGCTCTGCAACAGCAGGCTCTGCGACAGCGGAATCATCGGCCCGGCCAGCGCGCCCTGCAGCACGCGGAACAGGATCAGCGTTTCCAGGCTGGGCGCGATGCCGCACAGCAGCGAGGTGAGCACGAAGCCCAGAGTGGCGATCAGGAACAGCCGCACCTCGCCCAGGCGCTTGGCCAGCCAGCCGGTGATCGGCACCGCGATGGCGTTGGCCACGCCGAACGAGGTGATCACCCAGGTGCCCTGGCTGGTGGAGGCGCCCAGATCGCCGGAAATGGTGGGAATGGCGACGTTGGCGATGGTGGTGTCCAGCACCTGCATGAAGGTGGCCAGCGACAGCGCCAGCGTCACCAGCGTGCGCGAACGGCCTTCCAGTGGCGGATGAGCCATGCCGGTGCTCCCTTACTTGCCGAGGTTGGCCGCAACGATGCCGGCCACCACGCGGTCGGCTTCCTGCAGGCGCTGCTCGAACACGCTGGTGGCCAGCACCGGCTTGCCCTTGGGCGCGTTCTGCAGCAAGGGGCCGCTCTGGTCCTGGGTGTCGACCGTCACCGCCATCGACAGCCCCAGGCGCAGCGGATGGGTCTTCAGTTCCTGCGGATCCAGGCTGATGCGCACCGGTACGCGCTGCACTACCTTGATCCAGTTACCGGTGGCGTTCTGCGGCGGCAGCAGCGAGAACACGCTGCCGGTGCCGGCGCCCAGGCCCGCCACCTTGCCGTGGTAGCTAACATCGTCGCCGTACAGATCGGCGTGCAGCGTCACCGGCTGGCCGATGCGCAGCTCCTTCAGCTGCACTTCCTTGAAGTTGGCATCCACCCAGGCGCTGTCCAGCGCGGCGATGGCCAGCAGCGGGGTGCCCGGCTGCAGGCGGCTGCCCGGCTGCACGCTGCGGCGGGCGATGGTGCCGGCCAGCGGCGCGCGGATCTCGGTGCGTGCCAGCGCCAGCCAGCTTTCGCGCACCGCGGCGGCGGCACGGGCCACCGCCGGTTGCTGCTCGATGCTGTTGCCCAGCACCAGCGCGTGGCTGGCGTTCTTTTCTTCGCGGCCGGCCAGCAGCGCGGCTTCGGCGGCGGCCAGGTTGGCGCGCGCGGTGTTCACCGCGTCACGCGCGTGTTGCACCTCTTCCTGCGCCACGGCCTGCTCGCGCGCGGCCTGTTCACGGCGCGCCAGGTCGCCTTCGGCGCGCGACAGGTCGCTGCGCGCCCGTTGCAGGTCGGCTTCGCGCTGCGCCAGCAGCGCATCGGCCTTGCTGCTGCTGGAGATCAGCTGCCGGCTCTGGCGTACCGCCTGCGCCAGTTCGGCCTGGGCGCGGTCGAAGGCGAGGCGGGCATCGCTCTGTTCCAGCTTCACCAGCAGGTCGCCGGCGGCCACCTGCTGGGTGTCGTCGGCATGCACGGCGACCACGTTGCCGGCGATCTGGCTGGATACCGGCACCAGGTTGCCGGCCACGTAGGCGTCGTCGGTGCTCTGGGTGTTGCGCAGGGCGACGAACCAGTAGCCGGCGCCGACGATGCCGGCGACCACCAGCACGGCGGTCAGGCGGGTGAGGGCGGTGCGGCGGGCGTTGTTGGGGGTGGCTTGTTGTTCCATGTGCTTATTCCTTGTCGGCAGGGAGGCTGCCCAGGGCGCGCAGCAGCGCCGCCTGGGCCTGCAGGCGTTGGGTGCGGGTATCGAGTATGCTCTGGCGTGCCTGCAGCAGGCGGCGCTGCTCGGCCAGGCCCTGCGTCGGTGCGGCCAGGCCGGCAGTGACGCGGCCCTGTACCGAGCGGGCGGCATCGCTGCGCGCGGCAAGGTTGGCCGCAGCGGCGGTTTCGGCCTGCTGCAGCGCCTGCAGATTGCTGCTGCGGTCGGCGGTATCGCGGATGGCGGCCAGCAGGGTCTGGTTGTAGCTGGCCACCGCGTAGTCGTAGTCCGCGGTGCGGGCGTCCAAGCGCGCGTCCAGCTCGCCATTGCTGAAGATCGGCAGGGTGATGGCCGGCAGCAGGCGCAGGCTGCGCGCGCCGTAGCTGAACAGCTCGCTCAGTTCGTTGGACGACAGCGCCGCCAGCGCATTCAGGCGGATGTCCGGATAGAAGTCGGCCTTGGCGGCTTTCACCGTCTGCGCACTGGCTTCCACCCGTTCGCGTGCGGCGAGGATGTCGGCGCGCAGGCCGAGCTGGCCAGTGCCCAGCGTCGGTAGCGCCAGCTGCCAGGACGGCAGCTCGGCGGCGCCCAGGCTGTCGATCGCGCTTTGCGGCTGCGCGCTGAGCGCCGCCAGCGCGTGGCGCGCCTGCGCTTCGCGCATCGCGGCGCGTTGCACGCGCTCGTCGATCTCGGCCAGCTGCGCGCGGTACTGCGCCAGCTCGTCGCCGGCGCTGAGGCCGCTTTTCAGTTTCTGCTCGGCCTGGGCCAGCTGGCGGCGCGCCAGTTGCTGGTCGGCCTGCAGCAGCTGCTGGCTTTGCTGCGCGCTGCGCCATTCCAGGTACTGGCTGCTTACCGCCCACGCCAGCCATTGGCGGGCGTCGTCGGCTTCCAGCGCGGCGGCGCGCGCCTGGCCGCGGCTGGCGGCCAGCTGGGCGCGGGTCTTGCCCCAGAAGTCGAAGCGGTAGGACAGGTCGGCACCCACCGTGGTCAGGTTGGTCCAGATGCCGGTCATGTAGCTGGGCAGGTTGGCGTGCTCGGAGATGCGCTCGCGGGCGAAGTTGGCGCTGCCGTTGATGTGCAGGCCGTCGCTGCTGGCTACCAGTTCGCTGCCGGCGCGCGCGCTGCGCAGGCGGGCATCGGCCTGGGCCAGGCTGGGGTGCTCGGCCAGCGCGTGCGACAGCAGCTGCTGCAGCTGGGCATCCGGGATGCGCTGCCACCAGTCGGCGGCGACGGGCTGGGGTGCCATGTTGGCGCCGAGCGCTTCGGCGGTCAGTGGCTGGCCGGCCGGCGCGGCGACGTGCGGCGTGGCGCAGGCGGCCAGCAGCAGGCTGGCGGCGACGGCGAGCAATGTGCGTTGCGGGTTATATTTACGCATGTAATGATCACCTGCGTTACTATTGGTGGGTGAAAAAGGCAAGCACGCGGCTTGCCTGAGTTACTGCGGCATGATGGCATGCATCCAGCACGGAGCTTGTTTCCGTCTGTACATGCGGCCAACCTGCCGCTGGCCGGCTAAGGCTCCAGCTTGGACAGCAGCTTGCGCAGCAGGCTGTCCAGCTGACTCTTTTCCTCGGCGCTGAAGTCCTGCCACAGCTCGCGCATGCGCTGGCGTTGCGGCGGCATCGCTGCGGCGATGAAGGTCTGGCCGGCCTCGGTCAGCACCAGGATGGTCTTGCGGCGGTCGTCGGCACAGGACAGGCGTTGGATCAGGCCGCGCTGGCACAGGTCGTCCACCACGCGGGTGGCGTTGGTGCGCGAAAACGCCAGTGCATCCGACAGCTCGGACGGGTTGATGCGCTGTTCCGGCCGCGAGTACAGCACCAGCAGTGCCATCCAGGTGGTCTCGTTCATGTCGAACGGTTTCAACGATTCGTTGAAGTAACCAAGCAGGTAGGGCTGGATGTGCAGTATCAGGCGCGTGAGCAGCACTTCTTCCCGCGGCGCGCCAGGCAGCTTGCGGGCGATGGTGTCGGTGGCCTGCTCGCAAGCGTGGAAGCTCTGGCAGGCGGGGCGGTTTTCTTGCATGAGCGATATAGTAACGTGCGTTACTAATTTGGGCAAGTGGCCAGCCACTGTTCGAGTTGGCGGGCGGCCGGGGTGAGCAGGTCCGCCTGCTGGCAATCCAGTGCGGTGTTCTCCGGCATCGAACGCAGCCAGGTCAGCTGGCGCTTGGCCAGCTGGCGGGTGGCGGCGATGCCGCGTTCGCGCAGCTGGTCGTAGCCGTAATGACCATCCTGGTATTCCCACGCCTGGCGGTAGCCGACGCAGCGCATCGACGGCAGCTCCAGCGACAGGCCGGGGTAGCGCTGTCGCAGCCGGCTGACTTCATCCAGGAAACCCTGTTCCAGCATCTGCTCGAAGCGCAGCGCGATGCGCTGGTGCAGCCACGGCCGCTCGGCCGGCAGCAGCGCCAGCCGCAGGCAGGCAAAGTTGGCCGCCGCGGCGCGGCCGCGGGCCAGTAGCTGCGACATCGGCACGCCGGCCAAGCGCTGGATTTCCAGCGCGCGGCCGATGCGCTGCGAGTCATTGGGCGCCAGTCGTGCGGCGGTGACGGGATCGACTGCGGCCAACTGCTGGTGCATCGCCGGCCAGCCGATGGCGGCAGCCTCCGCTTCCAGCGCGGCGCGCAGCGCGGCATCGGCCTGCGGCAGGTCGGACAAGCCTTCCAGTAGCGCCTTGTAATACAGCATGGTGCCGCCGACCAGCAGCGGAATCTTGCCGCGGGCGCAGATGTCGGCGATCAGGCGGTTGGCGTCGGCATGGAATTGCGCCGCCGAGTAGGCATCGGTGGGGTCGATGATGTCGATCAGGTGGTGCGGGCAGCTGGCCAGCTCGGCCGCGGTCGGCTTGGCGCTGCCGATATCCATGCCGCGGTACACCAGTGCCGAATCCACGCTGATGATTTCCACCGCAAAGTGCTGCGCCAGCGCCAGCGCCAGGCCGGTCTTGCCGCAGGCGGTGGGGCCCATCAGCAGCACGGCGCGCAAAGAAGAGTCCATGTCAGGCAAACGCGAAAAAGTCAGGCTGCCATTGTCGCACAGCCGCGGGCACGGCCACAGTTGGCCGCAGGCTCAGCCGCCGGCTAGCAGCTGGCGCAGGGCGTCGAGCACCAGCTGATGGTCTTCGCGCTGCGGCAGGCCGGACACGGTCACCGCACCGATCAGGCCGCCGCCCTGCAGCCGCAGCGGGAAGCTGCCGCCATGCGCGCAGTACTGGCTGGCATCGATGTGCGGCTGTTGTTCGAACTCCTGGCCCTTGTCGCGTTGGTATTCGCCCAGGTACAGCGAGCTGTGGCCGAAGCGCAGCACGCTGTTGCGTTTGCGGGCCAGCCAGTGCAGGTTGTCCTGGCTGGTGCCGGCCATGGCGCAGCCGAACAGCTGCTGGCCGTAGGCGTGCACCTCGATGGCCAGCGCCGCCTGCTGCTCGGCGGCCAAGGTGCGCAGCAGGCTGCCCAGCTGCCAGGCGTCGTCGTGGCTGAAGCGGGAAAACTGCAGTTCGGTTTCTTGTTGCAATAGTTCTGGCAGGCTGTAGCGCATGCTGGCTCCGTGGCGAGTATCGGGGTGGAAAAGCGACAAGGCCCGGCGATGCCGGGCCTTGTCGACCATACTGCGCTCTCCGGATGTAGGCCAGCGCTTACATCACCAGCTTGGCGCCGATCAGCGCCATCATGATCGCCAGTGCCGGGCGCAGCCATTGCTCGGCCACACGGCGGGTCATGTGACTGCCCAGCCAGATGCCCGGCAGCGAGCCGATCAGCAGCTGGCTCAGCAGGCTGTAATCCATATTGCCCATGCTGGCGTGGCCCAGGCCGGCGACCAGCGTCAGCGGCACCGCGTGGGCGATCTCGGTACCCACCAGGCGGGCGGTGGGCAGCAGCGGATACAGCGCAAAGATGGCCAGCGTGCCCAGCGCGCCGGCGCCGATGGAGCTGAGGGTGACGATCACGCCCAGCACCACGCCGGTGAGCACGGTGGCCTTGACCGGCATGTAGTCGGCCGGGCGCTGCGGCAGCAGGCGGGTGAGCTGGCGCAGGATGAGCGGCTTGAACAGGATCGCCAGCGCGGTGAGCATCAGCGCGAAGCCCAGCATTACCTTGATCAGGCTGTTGGCGGCCTGGGTGTCCAGTTTCATGACGTGCAGGGCCAGCAGCGTCAGCAGCGAGGCCGGGATGCTGCCGGCAGCCAGGTAGCCGGTGATGCGCCAGTCGATCTGCTTGTGCTTCTGGTGCACCGCCACGCCGCCCATCTTGGTGATGCAGGCGTACAGCAGGTCAGTGCCTACCGCGGTGGCCGGGTTGATGCCGAACCACAGCAGGATCGGGGTCATCAGCGACCCGCCGCCCACACCGGTAAGGCCCACGATAAAGCCCACCGTCAGACCTGCAATTACATATCCCAGCTCCATGCCGTGCTTTCTGCCTGATTCATAAACAGGCAGCCATGCTAACTGATGGCGTTATTCCTCTTTAGACGAATTTAGAGATTGCTTATCCAGAAAATGAATAACAGTGCCGGCCTTCAACCGGGTTGACTGGCTCAGGCGCCGGGCAGCTGCGCCGCCCACTGCGCCAGCGCCAGCAGAATGCTCTGCTGCGTCGGGGTGGCTCCGGCGCCCAGTCGTGCCAGCTCGGCCTGGAAGTCGGCGTGGCTGCGGCCGCCAGGTTGGCCGCTGGCCAGCTTCTGCGCGCACCAGTCCTGCCAGTGCTGCGCCTCGGCGGCCGACAGGCTGTGCGGGAAATTGCGTGCGCGGTAGCGCCACAGCAGACGGGTCAGCTGGCTGTCGTCGAACGCGGGCCGTTCTGCGGCCAACTGTGGCGCCGATAGCTGGCGCAGGCGGTTCAGCTGGCGGCGGTCGTGGTTGCTGACAAAGCCGCCGTACAGGTTTTCGTCCACGTCCGGCGTCTCGCCGGCCTCGCGCTGGTATACCTGTCGCCACAGCGCATCCAGCTTCGGCAGCCCGGCGGCGATGGCGGCGTGGCGTTCGATCTGCGCCATGTCGATGCCCAGCTCGGCGGCGCGGGCGGGGGGCAGGACGCGCAGGTCGCTGACCACGAACGGCGACTTGTTGACATGCAGCCCCTTGAGCGGCAGCCGGCGCACGCCTTCCGGCAGCGCATCGCTACGGCTGAACAGCCGCAGGCGCGCCTCGTCGGCGCTCAGGCCCAGCAACTCGGACGGGTCGTGCGCCAGGTCCCACACCAGCACCTCGTTCTTGTTGCTCGGGTGTTCGCCCAGCGGCCAGACGATGGCCAGATTGCCGCGCGCGGTGCCGAACATGCCGGAGACGTGGATCAGCGGCCGCGGCGCATGCAGCGACAGCTGGTGGCGCACGCTGTCTTTTTGCCGCAGCGACAGGCAGAAGGCAAACAGCTTGGGGTGACGCTCACGGATCAGCCGCGCCAGCGCGATGGTGGCGCGCACATCGGACAGCGCATCGTGCGCCGCCTCGTGCAGCAGGCCGTTGGCGGCCGACAGATGCTCCAGCTTGAAGCTCACCTGGCCGTCGTCGTGGCGCGGCCACTCGATGCCGTCCGGGCGCAGCGCGTAGGTGGCGCGCAGCACATCCAGCAAGTCCCAGCGGCTGCAGCCGTGCTGCCACTCGCGCGCGTACGGGTCGATCAGGTTGCGCCAGAACAGGAAGCGCGTCACCTCGTCGTCGAAGCGGATGGAGTTGTAGCCGACGCTGATGGTGCCGGGCGCCGCCAGCTCCTGTTCGATGGCGGCGGCAAACTGCTGCTCCGGCACGCCGCGTTCGGCGCATAGCTGCGGCGTGATGCCGGTGAGCAGGCAGGCTTCCGGCGCCGGCAGGTAGTCCGGTGTCGGCTGGCAATACAGCATCACCGGCTCGCCGATTTCGTTCAGCTCGGCATCGGTACGGATGCCGGCAAACTGTGACGGGCGATCGCTGCGCGGTACCGCGCCGAAGGTCTCGTAGTCGAGCCAGAAGAAGGTGGGCTGGGTCATGGCGGCAAGGAGGGCGTGAGCGAAGCGGCGATTGTCGCATCGCCGTCCGGCGGCGGCCAATATTGCGGCCAACGTTGGCCGCAACGACGGCGGCAGGAACTTTGCCGCGCGGCGGCTGACCAATCACCCGGACGTCGTTCAGACGTTTCCTCCCCTGATCGTTTCATGCATTTGGCCGAACCCGTGCGCGGGTTCGGCGTTCTTTTTTGTTCACTTTGGAAAATTTTCGTGAAAAAACGAACAATGCCGCGTCGTGGTGCGTGACGGGTGCTGCTGCGCAGCATTGGTGCGCGGCGCTACGGCGGCGTGTGGGGAAAGGTAATAGGAAAAGCTTGATCCCGGCTGGCGACAGCGGCGGTAATGTCTGCTAAGTGCTTGAAATGGATGGTGCCGGAACGGCAGGCAAAAAAAATGCGCGGGGTTTTATGCCCGCGCCAAGTCTACAAAGGAGAAATAGAGGAGAAACTATCAAGAAGCAATTGCTGCATCTCAACGAGTTCGGATTATCCCGATCATGGTGCATGGTGTCAATGTATACAATTTGCAAAAGCGCAAAAAACATAACATTTTGTCGCGCCATGAACACAAATTTGTTTGAAAGTGAAAATCGAGCGCTTGCTTGTGCGGCAAAATCGGGCCGTTGCCTCGCCGCTGGCGGCAAGCTGTGCGACAATAACGCCTTTGCCGCATCCGCCATTCCTTTGGTCCTGCCATGAGCGATTTCACTCCGGTTTTGCCCGATCCGCGCCAGTATCCCGAAGCTTCTCCTTCTAATATGTTGATCCATCACGCCGAGGCGATTGCCAAGGCGGTGACCGAGGACGACCGCGAGCAGTGGCGCGGCAACCTGCGCGCGCGGCTGATCGAGCTGCTGGAGCGCGAGGAGCTGCTGTCGCTGTCGGTGGCGCTGGCGATGGTGACCTCGGCGCAGATCTACCAGATTCTGTGGGATGAGCTGCGCGATGCCGCCGAGCGCCCGGACAGCGGCCGCCACGCGGTGGTGTTTGCCGTGCCGGTGGTGCTGGTGGTGGGCAGCAAGAACAAGGTGACGCTGCCGGAGCGCATTGCCGACGTGGACGGCCTCAACGCCATCTTCCGCCAGCACGGCGTGTTCGCGCCGGGGGCCGAGGTGTTCCTGTCCGGCAAGCTGCTGCACGCGGATTCGGTGGTGGGCATCTCCTCCGCGCAGATCTACCGCTACACCCGTCAGCTGGTCGACGCCGCGCGCGGCCTGCCGCTGGAGCTGCCGGCCGCCGCCATCACCGCCAAGGACGAGGGCGTGTTCCTGCGCTACCTGCTGGGCGTGGCGATCCGCGAAGACGGCGCCGAGCCGCCGGTGAAGCTGGGTGGCAGCGTTGGCGCCTGGGGCGTGCCGCTGATGAAATTCCTCGGCGAAGAGTTGAAGGTCGACGGCGTGACGCTGTTCCCGATTCCGCGCGTGCCGATGCCGCTGATGCAGGCCATCGTGGCGGCCAACCAGGCGCGGCTGGAAGTGGCGCTGCAGGTGTTCGCCAGCACGCAGATCCGCAAGCTGCGCGACCAGGGCGAAGAGCCGGTGGCCATCATGTCGGCGCACGACAACGGCGAGCTGCACTTCACCGTCTCCGCCGCCGGCAACGAGAAGGACTGGGGCGGCTTCGTGTGGCCGCTGGCGGCGCAGGACGTGGTGGGGCAGATCGAAACCACCTTCCGCATCCTGATGCTGGAATGCCAGGTGGGCGATGTGCGCATCGTGCCGCAGCTGCAGCCGGAGGCGCAGAACGGTGTTCCGCTGTTCTTTACCGCCGACGACTGGCCGGTGCAGCATACCTTGCAATAGATAGTTGAAATGGCGTGCGGAAGATGAAACAGATTCATGCTCCGTACGCCATTTGTTCATTTCGGGCCAGCGCCGGAATGCAGTAAAATTTCCCGATCCATAACCCATTGATGGAAAGTCAACGATGTTTGCTGATATCAAAATCGCCCAGTACGACCCGGAACTCGCCGCCGCCATCGCCGGCGAGGTGCAGCGTCAGGAAGATCACATCGAACTGATCGCCTCCGAAAACTACACCAGCCGCGCCGTAATGGAAGCCCAGGGCTCCCAGCTGACCAACAAGTACGCCGAAGGCTACCCGGGCAAGCGTTTCTACGGTGGTTGCGAATACGTTGACGTGGTGGAGCAGCTGGCCATCGACCGCGTGAAGCAGCTGTTCGGCGCCGAGTATGCCAACGTGCAGCCGCACTCCGGCTCGCAGGCCAACCAGGCGGTGTACTTCTCCATCCTGAAGCCGGGTGACACCATCATGGGTATGAACCTGGGCCACGGTGGTCACCTGACCCACGGTTCCCCGGCCAACCTGTCCGGCAAGATGTTCAACATCGTGGCCTACGGTCTGAACGACAAGGAAGAAATCGACTACGACGACATGGAGCGCGTAGCGATGGAAACCAAGCCCAAGCTGATCATCGGCGGCGCTTCCGCCTTCGCGCTGCGCTTCGACTTCGAACGCATGGGCCAGATCGCCAAGAAATGTGGCGCCTACTTCATGGTGGACATGGCGCACTACGCCGGTCTGGTAGCTGCCGGCCTGTACCCGAACCCGGTACCGCACGCCGACTTCGTGACCTCCACCACCCACAAGACCCTGCGTGGTCCGCGTGGCGGCATCATTCTGGCCAAGGCCGAGTTCGAGAAGTCGCTGAACAGCAACGTGTTCCCGACCCTGCAGGGTGGCCCGCTGATGCACGTGATCGCCGCCAAGGCGGTAGCGTTCAAGGAAGCGCTGACCCCGGAATTCAAGGAGTACCAGGCACAGGTAATCAAGAACGCCGACGTGATGGCGCGCACCCTGACCGAACGCGGTCTGCGCATTGTGTCCGGCCGTACCGAGAGCCACGTGTTCCTGGTTGACCTGCGTGCCAAGGGCCTGACTGGCAAGGCGGCCGATGCTGCACTGGGCAAGGCGCACATCACCGTGAACAAGAACGCCATTCCGAACGACCCGGAAAGCCCGTTCGTGACTTCCGGCATCCGCATCGGCTCCCCGGCCATCACCACCCGCGGCTTCAAGGAAGAAGAAGCCCGCATCGTGGCCAACCTGGTGGCCGACGTGCTGGACAACCCGACCGACGAGGCAGTACTGGCGCGCGTGGCCAAGGAAGCCACCGAGCTGTGCCACCGTTTCCCGGTGTACCAGAAGTAAGTCGTTTCCCGACGACAGAAAAAGCGGCCCGCGTGGCCGCTTTTTTCTTGTGCCAGCGGCTGCGTGCTGCTGGCGGCAGTTGCCGGGTGATCATCCGGTTATATTCAAGTGCTGTAAAATTCCAAGGCAAATTTCATGGCTAAACTCATGATTTTTATGGAAAAGCTTTGCCATTGCCGGAATGAGGGTTGGCCGCAGTGCGGAACACGCGACGCAAGCCGGTATAATGCGCCGCATCAATGGAGAGCGTGATGAGCCTGCCCCAATTCAAGTACTTGGAAGATTTTGTCGGCAACACCCCGCTGGTGCGCCTCAAGCGCATGGCCGGCAACAGCAGCAACGTGCTGCTGGTGAAGCTGGAAGGCAACAACCCGGCCGGTTCGGTGAAGGACAGGCCGGCGCTGTCGATGATCCAGCATGCCGAGGCGCGCGGCGAGATCAAGCCGGGCGATACCCTGATCGAGCCCACCAGCGGCAATACCGGCATCGCGCTGGCGATGGCCGCCACCGTGATGGGTTACAAGATGATCCTGCTGATGCCGGAAGGCTCCAGCCAGGAGCGGGTGGACACCATGCGCGCCTACGGCGCCGAGGTGATCCTGACACCGAAGGCGCTGTCCATGCCCGGCGCCATCGACGAGGCGCGCCGCATGCAGGCGGCCGGGGTTGGCCGCATCCTCGACCAGTTCGCCAACCCGGACAACCCGCTGGCGCACACCGAGGGCACCGGCCCGGAGATCTGGCGCGACACCGCCGGCACGGTGACGCACTTCGTGTCCAGCATGGGCACCACCGGCACCGTGATGGGTACCAGTACTTACCTGAAGCAGCAGAACCCGGCGATCCGCATCATCGGCGTGCAGCCGCAGCCCGGTAGCCAGATTCCCGGCATCCGCAAGTGGGAAGACGAATACCTGCCCAGCATCTGCGACTTCTCGCGGATCGATGAGCTGTTGCTGGTGGACCAGCACACCGCCGAGGAAACCGCCCGCCGTCTGGCGCGCGAGGAGGGCATCCTCGCCGGGCCGTCGTCCGGCGGCGCGTTGGCGGTGGCGCTGCGCCTCAATGAACAGTTGCACAACGCGGTGATTGTCTCCATTGTGTGCGACCGCGGTGACCGCTACCTGTCTACCGGCCTGTTTTCCTGATGCAACGTTGGCCGCATGCTGCGGCCAACCCTGATGTACACACGATCCCATGTCCCAACACGTATTCTCGCCGCCGGAAGACGGCTCGCTCAGCCCCCGTGCCTGGTATCAGGCTGCCAGCCTGCAGCCCGGCTTCATTCACGACGCCGCGCAGGCGGCCGCCATCGAGCGCCTGGACGAACTGTGGCAGTCGCTGCAGGAGTTCAAGGACAAGCGCAACCGCTTCCTCGGTCGCAGCCTGCGTAAGCCGCCAGTGCCGCGCGGCCTGTATTTCTGGGGTGGCGTGGGGCGCGGCAAGAGCTTCCTGATGGATGCCTTCTATAGCTGCGTCGGCTACCGCCGCAAGCGCCGGGTGCATTTCCACCATTTCATGGCCGAGATCCACAAGCAGCTGCGCACGCTGTCCAGCGAGGCCGACCCGCTGCAGACCGTGGCCGAGCGCATCGCCCGCGATGTGCGCCTACTGTGCTTCGACGAGTTCCACGTCAGCGACATCGCCGACGCCATGATTCTCGGGCGGCTGTTCACCGCGCTGTTCGAGCGCGGGGTGATCTGCGTGATGACCTCCAACTATCCGCCGGAAGAGCTGTACCCCAACGGCCTGATGCGCAGCAACTTTCTGCCCACCATCGCGCTGCTGCAGGCGCATCTGGAGGTGGTGAACGTCGACGGTGGCAACGACTACCGCTTGCGCGAGCTGACGCGCGAGCCGCTGTTCCTGGTGCCGGCCGGCAACGAGGCCAGTGCGCGGCTGACAGTGATGTTCGAGCGGCTGGCGGGCGCGGCGGCGGAGCTACCGCATGTGCTGGAAGTGTTGGGGCGCGAGATTCCGCTGCGGCGCCATGCGCCGGGCGTGGTCTGGTTCGACTTCCGCGCCATCTGCGACGGCCCGCGCGCGCAGACCGATTACCTGGAGATCGCCAGCGAATACCATACCGTGTTCGTGTCGGACATCCCGAAGCTGGAGGCGCGCGATGCTTCCGTCGCGCGGCGGCTGACCTGGCTGGTGGACGTGTTCTACGATCACCGCGTCAAGCTGGTGGCGTCCAGTGCGGTGGCGGCGGAGGATATCTACACCGACGGCATGCAGGCCAGCGAGTTCTTCCGTACCGCCAGCCGGCTCACCGAGATGCAGTCGCAGAGCTATCTGCAGCTGCCGCACCTGGTGGACAATTTCAAGATCGGCGACGGCGTGGTCGAGACCTGAGTCGCCGTCCCGGCAAATAACAAGGCCGCAGTAAGCTGCGGCCTTGTGCTTTTTGTGGCGGCTTACTGCGTGCCGAGCGGCACCAGCAAGGGCTGGTAACCCAGTTCGCGCAGCCGCTGCATCGCTTCCTCCGCTTCCGCGCGGGTGCGGAACGGCCCCAGTTGCACGCGGGTCT
This sequence comes from Vogesella facilis, assembly GCF_042648525.1. Classification (NCBI taxonomy): domain Bacteria; kingdom Pseudomonadati; phylum Pseudomonadota; class Betaproteobacteria; order Neisseriales; family Chromobacteriaceae; genus Vogesella; species Vogesella facilis. The sequence continues at coordinate 284,930 of NZ_JBHRXN010000036.1, read as the reverse complement.
CGGTGCGGGCGCTCAGGCCGTGCTTTTTCAGATCGGCGACCAGCTTTTCGGCATTGCCCGGACTGGCGAACAGGCCGAGCTGCAGCTGGTAGCCGAGCGACGGGTGGTTGTTGCCAGTGGCCAGGGTCGGCGTGCGGGCCGGTGCCGGCAGTGGAGCCGGCTTGGCGGCAGCAGCTTGCGGCGCGGCGGTTTTGCCGGCCGGCGCGCTGCCGTTGCTGTCGGTTGCAGCTGCGGGAGTGGGGTTGGCATGGACGACTGGCGGCGTCGCCTTACTGGCCGGGAGGGGGGCTGCGGCGGCGGGCTTGGCCGGCGTGGCGGTTGCGGCCAACGTTGGGCGGCTCGCTGGTGCCGGGGCGGCGGCTGCCGGGCTGCCGGGCGTCGGTGCCGGCGGGGTGTTGTCGATGGCAGCATGGCTGTCGGCGGCCAGCGGGGCAGCCACGGCGGGGGTGCTGGCGGCCAGCGGGGCGCTGCTTTCCGGCAGCTGGGCGATTACCAGTGCCGGCGCCGATGCTGCATCTTCCTTGCTGACGATGCGGCCGGAGCTCAGCGGTGTGCTGCTGCTGGGCGCGGCGGTTTTCTCGCCGCCGCTAAACGATTCCAGTACCGGGATGGCGGCCAGCGCCACGGCAACCAGGCCGCCGGCGATGGCCAGGCGCTTGCGCATTTCCGGACTCAGGCCGGTAGAGGGGAGGTCGCTGTGCTGCTGGGGGTCGTTGGGCGTGGGCTTCATCGCGTCTTGAATTCAGTGCAGCAAAGGCTGGTGAACGCTGGTAAGATAACGGGTTCCTCAAAATTGGGTGACCCGCAGGCTCGATTGTGAGCCTGTCAAGTGTAACCATTTCGCTTGTAAACAGGGAGATTTTATATGGCAATCGAACGTACTCTTTCCATCATCAAACCGGACGCAGTCGCCAAGAACGTTATCGGCAAGATCTATGACCGTTTTGAATCCGCCGGCCTGAAAGTTGTTGCCGCCAAACTGAAGCAACTGTCCCGCGCCGAAGCCGAAGGCTTCTACGCCGTGCACAAAGAGCGCCCGTTCTTCAATGACCTGGTGTCCTTCATGATCTCCGGCCCGGTGATGATCCAGGCGCTGGAAGGCGAAAACGCCGTGCTGAAGAACCGCGAACTGATGGGCGCTACCGATCCGAAGAAAGCTGAAGCCGGCACCATCCGCGCCGACTTCGCCGATTCCATCGACGCCAACGCCGTACACGGTTCCGACAGCCTGGAAAACGCTGCTATCGAAGTAGCCTACTTCTTCGCTGCCACCGAAATCGCTGCACGCTAAGCTGTATCCGGCGGCCGCCGCTGGCGGCCGCCATTATTCTGAGTATTGCCATGAAGACCAACCTGCTCGACTTCAACCTCCCTCAGCTCACCGAACACTTTGCCGCCATGGGCGAAAAGGCGTTCCGTGCCAAGCAGATCATGCGCTGGATGCACCAGATGGGCGAAGCCGATTTCGACGCCATGACCGACATCGCCAAGGGGCTGCGTGCCAAGCTGCACGACACCGCCATGGTCGGTGTGCCGGAGCTGATGGTGTCGCAGGAATCGGAAGATGGTACCCGCAAGTGGCTGCTGGACGTGGGCACCGGCAACGGTGTCGAGACTGTGTTCATCCCCGAGGATGACCGCGGCACCTTGTGCATATCATCTCAGGTCGGCTGTGCGCTGGAGTGCACCTTCTGCTCCACCGGCCGTCAGGGCTTCAACCGCAACCTCACCACCGCCGAAATCATCGGCCAGCTGTGGTGGGCCAACAAGGCGATGGGTGTCACCCCGAGGAACGAGCGCGTCATCTCTAACGTGGTGATGATGGGCATGGGCGAGCCGCTGGCCAACTTCGACAACGTGGTGTCGGCGCTGCAGATCATGCTCGACGACCACGGCTACGGCTTGAGCCGCCGCCGGGTGACGGTGTCTACCTCCGGCATGGTGCCGCAGATGGACCGCCTGCGCGAGGCCTGTCCGGTGGCGCTGGCGGTGAGCCTGCACGCCTCCAACGACCGCATCCGCGACGAGATCGTGCCGCTGAACAAGAAATACCCGCTCAAGGAGTTGATGGCGGCCTGCCAGCGCTACCTGGTGAAGGCGCCGCGCGATTTCATTACCTTTGAATACGTGATGCTTGACGGGGTCAACGACAGACCGGAACATGCGCGTGAACTTATTGCGCTGGTGCGTGACGTACCGTGCAAGTTCAATCTGATTCCGTTCAACCCGTTCCCGAATTCCGGTTACGAGCGTTCCAGCAACAACGCCATCCGTGCCTTCCGCGAGATTCTGCAGGAGGCCGGCTTTGTGGTGACCGTGCGCAAGACCCGTGGCGACGATATCGATGCCGCCTGCGGCCAACTTGCCGGCCAGGTGCAGGACAAGACCCGGCGCCAGGAAAAGTGGATACGCATTAGCGAGGAAAGGTCCTGATGATCAAGACACGCGTCGTTGCTCTGTTACTGGCGGGCCTGCTGGCCGCAACGCCAGTCATGGCCGCCTCCGCGCCCGCGCGCGAACTGGCGCAGACGCGTGCCTTGCTCGCCATCGAGTACATGAAGTTCGGCAATATGCGCGTGGCCATGGAAAACGCCGAACTGGCCATCTCCACCGACCCCAGCTTTCAGTCCGGCTACCTGGCCAAGGCCTTGATCCTGATGCAGCTGGGCGTGGACAAAGAGGCCGATACAGCCTTCCAGCAGGCGCTGCGCATCGACGCGCGCAATCCGGAAGTCAACAACAACTACGGCAATTTCCTGTGCGGTCGTGGCCGGTTTGACGACGCGCTGCAGATGTTCGACCGCGCGCTGGCCGACCCGTTCTTTGCCTCGCCGCAGAATGCCATGGTGAGCAAGGCGCTGTGCCTGGAGCGCATGCAGCGCAGCGACGAAGCCAACCAGCTGCTGCTGGCCACGCTGCGGCGGGTGCCGAACGACCCGAGCGCCCTGCGTGAGCTGACGCGTTTTGCGCTCAATGGCAATAATGCGCAGCTGGCCGAGTTCTACTATCAGCGTCTGGCCATCGACGAGCGTCGCGGCAGCGCAGCCGAGCTGTGGCTGGGGGTGCGCCTGGCCAGGCTCAAGCACGACGAAGGCGCGCGCGAGCGCTTGTCGGCGCAACTCAAGAAACGCTTCCCGGATAGTCCCGAAACCCAACAGCTCTTAAGTGGAAACTGATTTCAGCATGCAGCCTCAGGATTCGACTTTTTCTCCCGCCCAACAGATTGGCCAGCAACTGCGCAGCGCACGCGAGGCTCAAGGCCTCAGCCTGCTGGATGTGGTTGATCGTCTCAAATTGTCGCCGCGTCAGCTGGAGGCCATCGAGGCCGGTCAGTTCGATCGCCTGCCCGGTGTGACTTTTGTCCGTGGTTTTGTGCGCAACTATGCGCGTTTCCTAGAACTGGACAGCAGTGGCCTGATGGCGCTGCTGGACGAGCAGTTCCCGCCGGTAAAGCTGGAGCCGGCCGCGGTGGCGACTGCCGCCCCGGCGGCGCCGCAGTCCGGCAGTGGCAAAGGCTGGCTCTGGCTGCTGCCGCTGCTGTTGGCCGGTGGCGTGGCCGGCTGGTGGCAGTTCAGCCAGCAGCCCGCCGCCAGCAGCGAGCCGCAGGCGCTGCCGCTGGAAATGGCCACCGCGAGCGCGCCGCTGGCCGAGGCCAGCGTGCCGTTGAGCGAGGTGCAGCTCGATGCCAGCGCAGTGCAAGCCGCACCGCTGCCGGCTAGCGCGCCGGCCGTGGTGGCGCCGGTAGTTGCTGCCGCCAAGGCGGTAGCCTCGGCGCCGGTGGCCGCCGCCGCGGGTGAGAAAAGCGTACGGCTGACTACGCGCCAGGAATCCTGGGTGACGGTGACCGACGCCAGTGGCAAGAAACTGATTTACGGCCTGCTGCCGGCCGGCAGCGACAAGCAGGCGAACGGTGTGCCGCCGTTCAAGCTCACCATCGGCAATGCCGCCCAGGTGGAGCTGTCCTATGACGGCGCCGCAGTCGATCTGAAGAGCAAGATTCGCGGCACCACGGCCAAACTCGAACTCAATTGAATATCGTGATGGACGCAACAAGTAAACGCCGCCCGACCCATCAGGTTGCCATCGGCCACGTGCTGGTGGGTTCCGCGCAGCCGGTGATGGTGCAGTCGATGACCAACACCGACACCGCCGACGCCGCCGCCACCGCGCAGCAGGTGTACGAGCTGGCGCAGGCCGGCTCCGAGGTGGTGCGCATCACCGTCAACAGCCCGGAAGCAGCGGCGAAGGTGGCGGAGATCCGCCAGCGCCTGGACGACATGGGCAGCAATGTGCCGCTGGTGGGCGACTTCCACTTCAACGGCGAGCGCCTGCTGAAAGAGTTCCCAGACTGCGCCCGCGCGCTGGCGAAGTACCGCATCAACCCGGGCAACGTCGGCAAGGGCGCCAAGGGCGACGAGAAGTTCGCCTACATGATCCGCACCGCCATCGAGTACGACAAGCCGGTGCGCATCGGCGTGAACTGGGGCAGCCTGGACCAGGCGCTGCTGGCGCGCATGCTGGATGCCAACAACCATGCGGCCAACCCCAAGCCGCTGGAGGTGGTGATGCGCGAGGCGCTGATCGTCTCGGCGCTGGAGTCTGCCGACAAGGCGATGGAGCTGGGCCTGGCGGCCGACCACATCCTGCTGTCGTGCAAGGTCAGCAATGTGCAGGATCTGATCACCGTGTACCGCGATCTGGGCAGTCGCTGCCAGTTCCCGCTGCACCTGGGCCTGACCGAGGCCGGCATGGGCAGCAAGGGCATCGTCGCCTCCAGTGCCGCGCTGGCGATCCTGCTGCAGGAAGGCATCGGCGACACCATCCGCATCTCGCTGACCCCACAGCCGGGCGAGGCGCGCACCAAGGAAGTGGTGGTGGCGCAGGAGCTGCTGCAGACCATGGGCCTGCGCTCGTTCACGCCGCTGGTTACCGCCTGTCCGGGTTGTGGCCGCACCACCAGCACCTTCTTCCAGGAACTGGCCGACAGCATCCAGAGCTACCTGCGCGAGCAGATGCCGGTGTGGCGCCTGCAGTATCCGGGGGTGGAAGACATGAAGGTGGCGGTGATGGGCTGCGTGGTGAACGGTCCGGGCGAATCCAAGCTGGCCGACATCGGCATCAGCCTGCCGGGTACCGGCGAAGTGCCGGTGGCGCCGGTATACGTCGATGGCCACAAGGATGTCACCCTGAAGGGCGACAATATCGCCGCCGAGTTCAAGGCCATCGTCGATCACTACGTGCAGAGCCGCTACGGCGAAGGCGGCGCCAAGCGCCGCGAACTGGTGAGTCGCACCATCCCGATCAAGTCGCTGTGACTGCGGCCAACCTGTAAAGAATCTGACTGTTTCCGGAACAAGCAATGGCACAAAAAATACAAGCGATTCGCGGCATGAACGACGTGCTGCCCGCCGAATCGCACCAGTGGGAATACTTTGAAACGGTGTTGCGTGGCTGGCTGCACGATTACGGCTACCAGAACATCCGCACCCCGATCGTGGAAAGCACGCCGCTGTTCGTGCGCTCGATCGGTGAAGTGACCGACATCGTCGAAAAGGAAATGTATTCCTTTGCCGACGGCCTCAACGGCGAGCCGCTGACCCTGCGTCCGGAAGGCACCGCCGGTACCCTGCGCGCGGTGGTGGAGCACAACCTGCTGTACAACACCACGCAGAAGCTGTGGTACACCGGCCCGATGTTCCGCCACGAACGCCCGCAGAAGGGCCGCTACCGCCAGTTCCACCAGATCGGCGTGGAAGCGCTGGGCATGAGCGGCCCGGACATCGATGCCGAAATCATCGCCATGACCGCCGAGCTGTGGCGCCGCCTCGGCCTGGCGAACAGCGTACGCCTGGAAATCAACACCCTGGGTAACAAGGACGAGCGCGCCGCCCACCGCGAGGCGCTGATCAAATACCTGGAAGGTCACGTCGACATCCTAGACGAGGACGGCAAGCGCCGCCTGTACAGCAACCCGCTGCGGGTGCTGGACACCAAGAACCCGGCGCTGCAGGCGATGGCCAATGCCGCGCCGCGCTTGAGCGACTACCTGGGCGAGGAGTCGCGCCGCCACTACCAGGGCTGGAAGGCGCTGATCGCCGCGTTGGGCATCGACTATGTGGAAAACCCGCGTCTGGTGCGCGGCCTCGACTATTACAACCAGTCGGTGTTCGAGTGGGTGACCACCGAGCTGGGTTCGCAGGGCACGGTGTGTGCCGGCGGCCGCTACGACGGCCTGATCGAGCAGCTGGGCGGTAAGCCGGCACCGGGTATCGGCTTCGGCATGGGTATGGAGCGCGTGCTGCTGCTGTTGGCGGAAAAAGGCCTGCTGCCGGTGCGTCGCAGCGTGGATGCCTTTATCGTCAACCAGGGCGAGGGCGCTACTGCCTACGCCATGCAACTGGCGCAGCAACTGCGCCAGGCCGGCATGAGCGTGGTGCAGCACATGGGCGATGCCAGCTTCAAATCGCAAATGAAAAAAGCCGATGGCAGCGGTGCCGTGGTGGCGCTGATCATCGGCGAAAACGAAGTGTCGGCCGGCCAGGTAGTGGTGAAACCGCTGCGCGCCGAGCTGGCACAGGAAACCGTTGCTGCGGCCAACCTGGTTGCCACGGTTGCCCGCTTCAAGGCTGAATAAGGGGAAGGCCATGGCCTACGACTTGCAGGAACAGGAACAGATCGACACGCTGAAGGCGTTCTGGTCGCAGTGGGGCAAACTGATCGGCGGCGCCGTGCTGGCGGTGTCGCTGGGTTTTCTCGGCGTCAAGGGCTGGCAGTTCTACCAGCGCAGCCAGGCCGAGGCTGCCGCGGTGATCTACAGCCAGCTGGAAACCCAGCTGCAGGGCGCCAAGCTGGAGCAGGTCAAGTCCACCGTCGCGCTGTTGCAGCGCGACTATCCGGCGTCGGCGCTGTCGTCCAATGCCGCCTTGCTGGCCGCCAAGCTGGCGTTCGAGCGCAATGATCTCGGTTTTGCCCGTGCCCAGCTGAAGTGGGTGCTGGCACAGCAGGGCGACGAAGTGGTGACAGCGGTGGCGCGCCTGCGTCTGGCTACCGTGCTGTTGGACGAAAAACAATACGATGCCGCACTGGCCGAGTTGTCCCTGCCGCGCCCGGCGGCTTTCGACAGCCAGTTCCTCGACCTGAAGGGCGATGTACTGGTGGCACGCGGTGATAGCAACGGTGCGCGCGAAAGCTACAAGGCCGCCTTGGCCAAAGCGGCGCCGGATGCGCCGGCGCGCGACTTCATCCAGACCAAGCTGGATTCCGTGGGGAACTGACATGAAACGTTACTTGCTTGCTACTGCCATTGCCCTGCCGCTGCTGTCCGGCTGCGCTTCCTGGTTCGCCGGGGAGGATGCCTATCAACCGACGCCGCTGGCCGACATCAAGCCGGAACAGGCGCTGCGCGTGAAGTGGCAGGTGTCGGTGCCGGAGGCCAAGAATGGCCTGTTCCCGCCGTTCTACGATGCCGGCACGCTGTGGGTAGCGGGCGAGGATGGTCAGGTCAAGGCGCTGGAGGCGCTGACCGGGCGCACCATGCAGACGCTGGACCTCAAACTGGAGCTGAGTGCTGGCGTAGCGGCGGCTGACGGCATGCTGTTTGTCGGCACCCGTAGCGGCGAGCTGTTGGCGCTGGACAGCAAGAGCGGCAAGAGCATCTGGCACCAGAACCTGACCAGCGTGCTGGCCGAGCCGCCGCAACTGGCCAGCAAGCTGCTGGTGGTGCGTGCCGGTGACGGCCGGGTGACGGCGTTTGACCGGGCCAGCGGCCGCCAACTGTGGACGCAATGGCAGCCGCTGCCGTCGCTGACCGTGCGCGCCACCACGCCGCAGCTCAAGACCGAAGGCGACGACGTGCTGCTGTCCGGCGAAACCGGCGGCAAGATTTCGGTGTACGCGGTAGAGCAGGGCCGCCAGTTGTGGCAGGCCACCGTGGCCTCGCCGCGCGGCGCCAGCGAGCTGGAGCGCGTTACCGACGTGGTCAGCCAGCCGGTGTTCGATGGCCGCCGTGTCTGCGCCGTGGCGTTCCAGGGCCGTACCGCCTGCTTCGAGGCGCGCGGCGGGCAACAGTCCTGGGCGCGTGATGTTGGCAGCAGCCGCGGCCTGACGCTGGATAGCAGCGCGGTATATGTCACCGCCGAAGACGGCGCGATCTGGGCCTTCGACATTGAGTCCGGTCGCAATCTGTGGAAACAGGACAGTTTCCGCTATCGCAATGTCACCGCACCGGTGAAGCTGGGCAACCAGCTGCTGGTGCTCGACGGCGAAGGCTATGCGCACCTGCTTTCGCCTCTTGATGGACACACGGTTGGCCGCAGCAGGCTCGACGTCAGCGGCACCATGAGTCGCCCGCTGGTACTGGGCGATACCGCCTACGTGTACGGCAAAAACGGCACGCTGGCTGCACTGACCCTCTAAGCTGTAGAAGATGAAACCAACTATTGCCCTGGTGGGCCGCCCCAATGTGGGCAAATCAACCCTGTTCAACCGGCTGACCCGCTCGCGCGATGCGCTGGTGGCGGACCAGCCGGGTCTTACCCGCGACCGTCACTATGGTCACGGCCGTGTCGGCAGCAAGCCGTACCTGGTAGTGGATACCGGCGGTTTCGAGCCGGTAGTGGATGAGGGCATTCTGTTTGAAATGGCGCGGCAGACTCTGCAGGCCGTGGACGAGGCCGATGCCATCGTGTTCCTGGTGGATGGCCGTACCGGCCTGACGCCGCAGGACAAGATCATTGCCAACCGCCTGCGCCAGTCCAAGCAGCCGGTATTCCTGGCGGTGAACAAGGCCGAAGGCGTCAACCACGCGATGGCCGCCGCCGAATTCCACGAGCTGGCGCTGGGCGATCCGTACACGATTTCCGCCTCGCACGGCGATGGCGTGCGCGAGCTGGTGGAAATGGTGCTGGAACAGTTCTCGGACGCCGAGGAAGAAGAGAAGGTTCACCACCCCAAGTTCGCCATCATCGGCCGCCCCAACGTGGGCAAGTCCACGCTGGTGAACGCGGTGCTGGGTGAAGAGCGGGTGATTGCCTTCGACCAGGCCGGTACCACCCGCGACAGCATCTATATCGATTTTGAGCGCGAAGGCCGCAAATACACCATTATCGATACCGCCGGCGTGCGGCGTCGTGGCAAGGTCAACGAGGCCATCGAGAAGTTCTCGGTGATCAAGACCATGAAGGCGATCGAGGATGCCAACGTTGCCGTGCTGGTGCTGGATGCGCAGCTGGACATCTCCGAGCAGGACGCCACCATCGCCGGTTTCGCGCTGGAAGCCGGGCGGGCGCTGGTGGTAGCGGTCAATAAATGGGATAACCTGGAACTTCAGCAAAAGGAAACCATCAAGCGTGATGTGTTGCGCAAGCTGGGCTTCTTGGAATTTGCCAAGTTCCATTACATCTCGGCGCTGGAAGGCCGTGGCGTGGGCGATTTGTTCAAGTCCATCGACGATGCCTACAAGGCGGCGATGAGCAAGCTGCCAACGCCGAAACTGACCCGTATCCTGCAGGTGGCAACCGAGCGTCAGCAGCCGCCGCGCGCCGGTACCGTGCGTCCGAAGCTGCGCTATGCGCACCAGGGCGGCATGAACCCGCCGATCATCGTGATTCACGGCAATGCGCTGGATCGGGTTCCGGAAAGCTACACCCGCTATCTGGAAGGCATGTTCCGCAAGGCTTTTCATTTGCAAGGCACGCCGCTGCGGGTACAGTACAAATCGAGTGACAACCCGTTTGAGGTCGAAGCCACAGGCGGCAAACCAGGTTTGATGCGCCATAAAGGCCTCAAATAGTCGGCTGGAATTTTTTATGCTACAAAGACTGCTAGCACCAGCCCGCTTGAACCGAATTACAGAAACTCTTTGAAATTGGAGAACAAAAAATGAGCGCCAAAGGGCAAATGTTACAAGACCCGTTTCTGAACATCCTGCGCAAGGAACACGTACCGGTATCCATCTACCTGGTAAACGGTATCAAGCTGCAGGGTCAGATCGAGTCCTTTGACCAGTATGTCGTTCTGCTGAAAAACACCGTGACTCAAATGGTATACAAACATGCCATTTCCACAGTGGTACCGGCCCGCCCGGTAAGCATTCCGCATGAGCACCACGCTGCCAAGCCGGAAGCACAGGACGCCTAACTTTTGCTTCATCTCGGGGGCTGGTCGATCATCTGATCGGCCAGCCCCCATTTCTTGAAAGTCTCCCCGAGTGTTTGACCGTCCCGACCTGGGTGACCAGGCAGTACTGGTGTGTCTGGATTTTGGCGAAGCCGACTACGAAGACGGTGTTGCCGAGTGTGTGGAACTGGTGAAGGGTGCCGGCGTGGGTGTCTGCGGCATTTTGCGCGGCAAGCGGCAACGGCCGGACGCCGCGCTGTTTGCCGGCAAAGGCAAGGTGGAAGAGATCGCCGCCATGGTGCGCGCCACCGAGGCCAATGTGGTGATCTTCAACCATGACCTGAAGCCGATCCAGGAGCGTAACCTGGAGCGCGCCATGCAGTGCCGGGTGGTCGATCGCGTCAGCCTGATCCTAGATATCTTCGCGCAGCGTGCGCGCAGCCACGAAGGCAAGCTGCAAGTGGAACTGGCGCAGCTGTCGCACATGGCCACCCGCCTGGTGCGCGGCTGGACCCACCTGGAGCGGCAGAAGGGCGGTATCGGCCTGCGCGGCCCGGGCGAAACCCAGCTGGAAACCGACCGCCGCCTGCTCGGCATCCGCGTCAAGGCGCTGAAAGAGCGGCTGGCCACGGTGCAGAAGCAGCGCAAGACCCAGCGCAAGGGGCGCGCCCGCTCCGGAGTGGCCTCGGTGTCCATCGTCGGCTACACCAACGCCGGCAAGTCCACGCTGTTCAACGCGCTGACCAAGGCCAACAGCTATGCGGCCAACCAGCTGTTTGCCACGCTGGATACCACCAGCCGCCGGCTGTACATCAACCCGGAGGTGTCCATCGTGCTGTCGGATACCGTGGGCTTCATCCGCGATCTGCCGCACTCGCTGGTGGCGGCGTTCCGTGCCACGCTGGAGGAGACCATCTCCGCCGAACTGCTGCTGCACGTGGTGGATTCGGCCAGCGAGGTGCGTGACCGCCAGGTGGAAGAGGTCAACAAGGTGCTGCAGGAGATCGACGCTGCCGATGTGCCGCAGCTTTTGGTGTGGAACAAGACCGATCTGCGCGAGCTGCCGCCGGAGATCATCCGCGACGAGCATGGTGTCGTCGTCGGCGTGCGCGTATCGGCGTTGACCGGCGCCGGTCTGGAACTCCTGCGGGAGGCCATTGCCGAACGCGTGTCGGGAACGACAGCAACGCACTTTCAACAAGAAGACACCTATGGCACAGAATGACAATAACCGCGGTCCCAATGACGGGCCGCCGGATCTGGACGAAGTTTTCCGCCAACTGAACGAAAAATTATCACGCCTGTTAGGGGGCAAGCCGCGCCAGCCGCAGACGCCGAATGGCGGCAATGGTGGCCCGCGCATGCCGGGTGGCATGCGTTTCGGTGCCGCCGGCTTGCTGCTGGTGCTGGGCGGCCTGTGGCTGGCCAGCGGCTTTTACGTGGTAGATGCGCGCGAAGAGGGCGTGGTGCTGCGTCTGGGCAGCTACAGCCGCACCAGTGAATCCGGCCTGCAGTGGCATGCGCCATACCCGTTCGAACAGGTGGAAATCGTCAACCTTACCCAGCTGCGCAGCGTGGAAATCGGCTATCGCAGCAATGCCAAGAACCGGGTGAAGGAAGAGTCGCTGATGCTGACCGAAGACCAGAACATCATCGATGTGCAGTTGTCGGTGCAGTACGACGTCAAGGACGCGCGGGATTTCCTGTTCAACAACCTGGCGCTGGAGGAAGACGCGCAGGACGTAGTGAAGCAGGCGGCGGAAACCGCCATCCGCGAAGTGGTTGGCCGCAACAAGGTGGACTTCGTGCTGAACGAAGGCCGCAGCCAGATCGCGGCGGAAACCCAGCGCATCATGCAGCAGATTCTGGATCGTTACCGCATGGGCGTGCGGGTGGCCAAGGTCAACATCAATGACGTGCAGCCGCCGGAAGCGGTGATCGCCGCCTTTGACGACGCGGTGAAAGCCGGCCAGGACAAGGAAAAGCTGCGCAACGAGGGCCAGGCTTACGCCAACGAAGTGGTGCCCAAGGCGCAGGGCCTGGCTTCGCGCCTGCTGGCGGAGGCCGAAGGCTACCAGCAGAAAGTGGTGTCCACCGCCGAGGGTGATGCCGCGCGCTTCCAGAGCGTGCTGGCCGAATACAGCAAGGCACCCAAGGTGATGCGCGACCGCCTGTACCTGGACATGATGCAGCAGGTACTGAGCAATAGCAGCAAGGTGTACGTGGATCAGAAGTCCGGCAATAACCTGCTGTACCTGCCGCTGGACAAACTGATGCAGCAGACCGGCGCGGAGCGTGCCGCCGAGCCGAAAGCGCCGGCCATTCCGCAGAGCGACAGCTCGTCCGCCCCGGCGCCGCGCGCGCACACCGAACGCGAAGTCATTCGCGGCCGCTAAGAGGATAAACAGATGGAACGCATGTTTCCCGTCATTATTGCCATCGTCGCCGGCCTGCTGCTGGCGGCCGGTTCGCTGTTTACCGTCGATCAGCGCCAGTTCGCCATGGTGTTCCAGTTCGGTGAAGTCGTCAGCGTCATCAAGCAGCCGGGCATCCATTTCAAGATCCCGCTGATGCAGAACGTGCGCTATTTCGACCAGCGCATCCAGACCATCGATCCGGAAGCGCCGGAGCTGTTCAACACCCGCGAGAAGAAAAACGTGCTGGTGGACAGTTTCGTCAAATGGCGCGTGATCGATGTCGAACGCTTCTACAAGAGCGTGGGCGGCAACGATACCGTGGCGGTGCAGCGCCTGCGCCAGACCATCAACGACGGCCTGCGCGCCGAGTTCGGCCAGAAAACCGTGGCCGACGTGATTTCCGGCAAGCGCGATGAAGTGATGGAGGTCGTGCGCAAGCGTGCGGATGGCGAAGCACAGAAGATTGGCGTGGCCATTCTCGATGTGCGCCTCAAGCGTGTGGACTTCCCGGAAAAAATCAGCGATTCGGTCTTCGAACGCATGAACTCCGAGCGCCGCACCGTGGCCAACCAGCTGCGCAGCGAAGGTTCGGCCGAGGCCGAGCGCATCCGTGCCGATGCCGACCGCCAGCGCGAAGTGATTCTGGCGGAGGCCTACAAGAAGGCGCAGCAGCTGAAGGGCGAGGGCGATGCCAAGGCGGCGGTGATCTACGCACAGGCCTACGGCAAGAACCCGGAGTTCTACGCCTTCTGGCGCAGCATGGAAGCCTACAAGCAGACCTTCCGCAACAAGAGCGACGTGATGGTGCTCGACCCGAGTTCGGATTTCTTCAAGTATTTCAAGCGTGCGCAACCGGGTTCACGCTGATACAATTTGGGCTGACATTTAGGCACGTTGGCCGCAGGCCGCGCTGCTGAATAACAAGGCGGGATCCTGAATCCCGCCTTTTCTTGTGTGTAAGGCAAAATGCGCAATTGGCTGTTACCCGAACATATCGCCGACATCCTGCCGGCAACCGCACGCCAGGTGGAAACCGCCAAGGCAGCGATGCTGGAGCTGTTCCGCGTGTCCGGCTACGAACTCGTGCTGCCGCCGCTGGTGGAGTACGCCGACGCGCTGGTGTCCGATGACGACGCCACGCTGGATCTGAAAACCTACAAGCTGGACGACCATCTGTCCGGCCGTCAGCTCGGTCTGCGCGCCGACATCACCCCGCAGGTGGCACGTATCGACGCCCATCTGCTGTCGTCGCGTACCGGTGTTACCCGCCTGTGCTACGCCGGCAGTGTGGTGCATGCCCGTCCGTCCGGCCTGATGAGCTCGCGCGAGCCGCTGCAGGTGGGGGCCGAACTGTACGGCTACGCCGGCATCGAGGCCGACGTGGAAATCATCGGCCTGATGCTGGATGCGCTGGACCAGGTGGGCGTGTCCCAGCTGCGCCTGGACGTGGGCCACATCGGCATCTTCCGCGGCCTGGCTACGGCTGCCGGTCTGGCGGCCGACGTGCGCCAGGAGTTGTTCGCCGCGCTGCAGGCCAAGGACGTGGCCACCGCTGGCGAACTGGTGGCCGGCGTGGCCGAACCGTACCGCAGTGCCTTCCTGGCGCTACCGGAGCTGTACGGCCCGGCCAGCGTGCTGGAAAAGGCGCGCAACCGCCTGCCGTCGCTGCCCGAGATTGAACTGGCGCTGATGCAGCTGTCCGCCATTGCCGCCGCCGTGGGCGACCGCGTGCAGGTCAGCTTCGACCTGGCCGAGCTGCGCGGCGATGCCTATCACACCGGCCTGATGTTCGCCGCCTACGCGCCGGGCTGGTCCGAGGCGCTGGCGCGCGGTGGCCGCTACGACAACGTTGGCCGCCGCTTTGGCCGCGCCCGCCCGGCCACCGGTTTCAGCCTGGATCTGCGCGACTTGGTGCGCATCCTGCCGCAGCGCGACAGCGCGCAAGGCATCAAGTTGGCCGCCCGCCTGCTGCCGCAGGCCGCCGCCAAGGTGGCCGAGCTGCGCGCCGCCGGCGAACGCGTGATCATCGATTACCTGGGCGAATCTGCCGCCGCACTCAATTGCGACCGCGAACTACAGCTCGCCGCCGGCGAGTGGCAGCTGGTCCCTTTCAAATAATTTGAACTTGAAACAGAAGAGGTTTTTTCCCATGTCCAAGAATGTCGTGGTGATCGGTACCCAGTGGGGTGACGAAGGCAAGGGCAAGATTGTTGACTGGCTGACCGACCACGCGCGTGCCGTGGTGCGCTTCCAGGGCGGCCACAACGCCGGCCACACCCTGTGGGTCAACGGCAAGAAAACCGTTCTGCGCCTGGTACCGTCCGGCATCCTGCGCGAAGGCGTGGAGTGCTTCATCGGCAACGGCGTGGTGCTGTCGCCGGAAGCGCTGCTGAAGGAAATCGACGAACTGGAAGCCGCCGGCGTCAACGCCTCGGCCCGCCTGAAGATCGCCGAAGGCTGCCCGCTGATCCTGCCGTACCACGTGGCACTGGACCAGGCGCGCGAAGCCGCGCTGGGCGCCGGCAAGATCGGCACCACCGGCCGCGGCATCGGCCCGTGCTACGAAGACAAGGTAGCCCGCCGCGCCCTGAAAGTGATCGACCTGTTCAACCCGGAACGCTTCGCCGCCAAGCTGAAGGAAAACGTCGACTACTACAACTTCCTGCTGACCAATCTGCTCAAGGCCGAGCCGGTAAGCTACGACAAAATCCTGGCTGACACCATGCAGCAGGCCGAGCGTATCAAGCCGATGGTGGCTGACGTATCGCGTACCCTGTACGACATGGACAAGGCCGGCACCCCGATCCTGTTCGAAGGCGCCCAGGGCACCCTGCTGGACATCGACCACGGTACCTACCCGTTCGTGACCTCGTCCAACTGTGTGGCCGGCGCAGCCGCGCCGGGCGCCGGCGTACCGCCGCAGATGCTCAACTACGTGCTGGGCATCGTGAAGGGTTACTGCACCCGCGTGGGTTCCGGCCCGTTCCCGTCCGAGCAGGACAACGAAGTCGGCGCCTTCCTGGCCAAGCAGGGCAACGAGTTCGGCTCCGTGACCGGTCGCCCGCGTCGCTGTGGCTGGTTCGATGCCGCCGCGCTGAAGCGCTCGATCCAGATCAACGGCGTATCCGGCCTGTGCGTGATGAAGCTGGACGTGATGGACGGCCTGGAAGAAATCAAGCTGTGCACCGGCTACATGCTGGATGGCAAGCTGGTCGACATCCTGCCGTTCGGTTCCGATGCGGTGACCAAGTGCGAACCGGTGTACGAGACCCTGCCGGGCTGGACCGACTCCAGTGTGGGCGTCAAGCGCTGGGAAGACCTGCCGGCCAACGCCCAGGCCTACCTGAAGCGCATCGAGGAAGTGTGCGGCGCACCGGTAGACATCGTGTCCACCGGCCCGGACCGCGAAGAAACCATCGTGCTGCGTCACCCGTTCGGCCTGTAAGCCAGCGCGTTACACCGCAAGTGAAAGGCACCGTCGACAGACGGTGCCTTTTTTCATGCCGCTGATTCGAGAACCCATAGCCCGGATAAGCGCAGCGCATCCGCGGACTGGCGCAGTGTAAGCCGCCGACGCAAACCCGTGCCGCCAGGCGGCCAACCTTGCAAGCAAAGCAGACCCGTAGCCCGGATAAGCGTAGTGCACCCAGGACAAGCAGCAGAAAGCCGCGCATCCGGGAGTGCGCCTCCCAACGTTGGCCGCATGTCCGCGGAGGCGGCTAGGGCTTATCCGGCGACGAAGCCTGCGCCAGCCAGGCCGCAGCCTGCTGCCGGGTGCGCGCGTTGTACACCTGGCGGAAGCCGGCCTGCTGCAGCTGGCGGCAGGCGGCGGCGCTACGCATGCCACTGGCGCAGTACAGCAGCAGTGCCGGCGGCTGGTTGGCCTGCAGCCGCGGGATCTGGCTACCCAGCTGCGGCAGCGGGATGTTGATGGCACCCGGGGCGTGGCCGGCGGCGTATTCCTGCGGCTCGCGTACGTCGAGCAGCAGGGTGCCGGCCGGCAGGCTGGGCGCGGCGGTGGGGGAGAGCAGTTTCTTCAGCCAGGCGATCATGATTGGCTCCTCTCAGCAATAAGCAACGGGGTGGGGCGGGCCAGCACGTTGGTGTGCAGCATGTCGGCTCCGGCGGGTAGCTGGCGTGTCATTTGCCGGCCTCGCAGCCGGCCTGCTGCGGCACGCCCAGCTTTTTCAGCAGGATGGCCAGCGGGCAGACGTTGCTCAGCGAGAACTGCAGCAGGTTGGCGCCGACGAAGGCGGTCAGCCACAGCCAGTACTTGCTGACGAACAGCGGGCTGGCCTCGGCGCCCAGCGCCAGCGACAGCAGGATCATCAGGCCGGCAAAAAAGCGGATGGCGCGTTCTATGGTCATGGTGGTGTCCTTTCAGTGTTGAGTGCACCTCGAAAAACTCCCGCTTTCGTCGCGATACTGCGTTGCTCACGAAAAATTTCTCCTTACATATCAAACATATGCTGCGTCGAAATTTTTCGTTCGCGCCTTGTATCGCTTAGAAGTCAGGGTTTTTCAAGGCGCCCTGGGGTGTCCGTAGCCAGGCCACGGAAGGCGATGTAGTACAGCAGCGGAATCACCAGCAGCGTCAGCAGGGTGGAGACCAGGATGCCGAAGATCAGCGCGATGGCCAGGCCGTTGAAGATAGGGTCGTCCAGGATGAACAGCGCGCCGGTCATCGCCGCCAGGCCGGTGAGGGCGATCGGCTGCGCGCGGGTGGCGGCGGAGTGCACCACCGCGCTGGCCAGATCCCTGCCGGCGTCTACCTCCAGGCGGATGAAATCCACCAGCAGGATGGAGTTGCGCACGATGATGCCGGCCAGCGCGATCATGCCGATCATGCTGGTGGCGGTGAACGGCGCGCCCAGCAGCGCATGGCCGGGCATCACGCCGACCAGGGTCAGCGGAATCGGCGCCATGATGATCAGCGGCATCAGGTAGGAGCCGAAGTGCGCCACCACCAGCAGGTAGATCAGCACCAGGCCCACCGCGTAGGCGGCGCCCATGTCGCGGAAGGTTTCGTAGGTGATCTGCCATTCGCCGTCCCATTTGATGGCGTACTGGCGCTGGGTGTCCTGCGGCTGGTGGATGAAATATTCGCCCAGCGGCTGCAGGTTGGCGGTCTTGATGGCGGCCAGCTGGCCGCGCATCTCGAACATGCCGTACAGCGGGCTGTCCTCGCCGCCGGCCATGTCGGCCAGCACGTAGTCCACCGCCACGCCGTCCTTGCGCATGCGGGGGTGCTCCACCACCGCCGGTACCGCGTGCACCAGCTCGGATAGCGGCAGCACGCTGCCATTGCCGGCGCGCACCGGCAGCGCCAGCAGCGCGTCGGTATCGGCCTGCGCCGCCAGCGGCAGGCGCAGTTGCACCGGCACCGGGTACTTGCTGTTGTCGTGCAACCAGGTGGCGTTGTCGCCACCCAGCCCTGCGGCCAACGTTGTCACGATGTCGGCTTGCGGCACGCCGCGCTGCATGGCTTTTTCGCGGTCGATCAGCAGCACGGTTTTCGGGGCTTGCGGCTGCACGCTGCTGTCCACGTCCACGATATGGCCGCTGCGCTTGAACAGCGCCTCCAGCTGCTGCGCCACGCCGGCGCGCCCCTCGGCGGACGGGCCGTAGACCTCGGCCACGATGGGCGCCATCACCGGCGGGCCGGGCGGCACTTCCACCAGCTTGATGCGTGCGCCGTAGCGGCTGGCAATGGCGCTGAGCGCCGGGCGGTAGCGCAGCGCGATGCGGTGGCTGGCTTCGCTGCGCTGGTGTTTGTCCTGCAGATTGATCAGCATGTCGCCGCTTTCATAGCCGCTGCGCAGGTAGTACTGGCGCACCAGGCCGTTGAAGTTGATCGGCGCGGCCACGCCGGCATAGGCCTGGTAGTCGACCACCTCCGGCTGCCTGCCCAGCCAGGCGCCCATGTCCTTCATCAGGGCGGCGGTGTCTTCCAGCGGGCTGCCGGCCGGCATGTCCACCACCAGCTGCAGCTCGGACTTGTTGTCGAACGGCAGCATCTTCAGCACCACCAGTTTTGCCACCGGCAACGCCAGCGACAGCAGCACCATGCCGGCCACGGCCAGCCACAGCAGCGTGCGTGCCCGGCCGCCTTTGTGCGGGTGCAGGAAGGGCGCGAACAGCTTGCCGGCCAGCGGCTGCAGCTTTGCGGCCAAGCCGTGGTGCGGCTGGTGGGTCGTGGCCAGCCAGCGTCGCGCCAGCCACGGGGTGAGGATGAAGGCGATGGCCAGCGAGATCAGCATGCCCATGGAGGCATTGATCGGGATCGGGCTCATGTACGGCCCCATCAGGCCGGAGACGAAGGCCATGGGCAGCAGCGCGGCTATCACCGTCAGCGTGGCCAGGATGGTGGGGCCGCCCACTTCGTCCACCGCGCGCGGAATCAGCTCGCCCAGGCTGGCTGCCGGGTGCAGCTGGCGGTGGCGGTGGATGTTCTCCACCACCACGATGGCGTCGTCCACCAGGATGCCGATGGAAAAGATCAGTGCGAACAGCGATACGCGGTTCAGCGTGAAGCCCCAGGCCCAGGAGGCGAACAGGGTGGCGGTGAGGGTGAGGATCACCGCCACGCCAACGATGGCGGCCTCGCGGCGGCCCAGCGCCAGCATCACCAGCGCCACCACCGAGGCGGTGGCAAACGCCAGTTTCTGGATCAGCTTCTGCGCCTTGTCATTGGCGGTGGCGCCGTAGTTGCGGCTGAGGGTGACCTCGACGTTGTCCGGCAGCATGCTGCCGTGCAGCTGCTGGACGCGCGCGAGCAGCGCATCGGCGATGTCCACCGCGTTCTGCCCCGGCTGCTTGGTGATGCTGATGGTCACCGCCGGTGTTTCACCTTTGGCATCGCCAAACCATACGTAGCGCGACGGCTGCTGCGCGCCGGCGCTGACTTCGGCCACATCGCGCAGGTACACCGGCTTGCCGTTACGCACCGCCACGATCAGCTCGGCCACCTGCCGGGCGTTCTGCAGGAAGGGGCCGGCCTCCAGCGTGATGGCGCGCTGATCCACGGTCTGGCCCAGCGGCAGCGCAAAGTTGGCGCCGGCCAGTGCGTGGCGCAGGTCGTCCACCGTCAGGCCGGTTGCGGCCAACCTTTGCGGCTGCAGGCTCACGTTGATGGCCTGGCCGGGGCCGCCGATGGTGCTTACCTCGCGGGTGCCGGGCACGCGCTTCAGCTCGCCTTCCAGTGCGTGGGCGATGCGCTCCAGCTCGAAGCTGCCCAGGCTGTTGTCGCGGCTGTGCAGGGTAAAGGTGACGATGGGCACGTCGTCGATGCCCTTGGGCTTGATCAGCGGCTGGCCCACGCCCAGGCCAGGCGGCAGCCAGTCGGCATGGCTGTTCACCGTGTCGTACAGCCGTACCAGCGCATCGATGCGCGGCACGCCCACCTTGTACTGCACGGTGATCACCGCCATGCCGGGGCGCGACACGCTGTAGATGTGATCGACGCCGTCGATCTGCCCCAGCACCTGCTCGGCCGGCTGGGCCACCAGGCTTTCCACGCTGTCGGCGCTGGCGCCGGGGAAGGGGATCAGCACATTGGCCATGGTGACGTTGATCTGCGGCTCTTCCTCGCGCGGCGTCACCAGCACCGCGAACAGGCCCAGCAGCAGCGCCAGCAGCGCGATCAGCGGGGTGATGCGCGCGTTCTGGAAAAAGGCCGCCAGCCGGCCGGCGATGCCCATCTTGTCGCCGGCGTGCATCAGCGTGTACCTGCGTGTGTGATGGTCAGTGCGGCCGCCTGTTCGGCGTTGGCCGCAATGCGCTCACCGGCCTTCAGGCCGGACAGCACCGGGTAGCTATCGCCTTGTGGCGTGCCCAGCCGCACGTAGCGCAGGCTGGGCTTGCCGGTGGCATCCACCACGTAGACGGCATCGAATTCGCGCTGGTGGCTCACGGCACCGGCCGGCACGCTCAGGCGCACGTCGGCCTTGCCGCGGGTAGCGAAGCTGGCACTGGCCATCTCGCCCACCACCGGCTGGCTGCCGGCGGCCAGGTTGATGCGCACGGTGCGGGTCTGGCTGCCGGCATCCGCGGCGGGGAACCACTCGATGCGGCCAACCTTCAGCGCCTGGCCGCGCCAGCTCAGGCTCACCGGCGCATCCTGGCGGATGTCGGCATAGGCGCTGGCCGGCAGCTGCAGTTCCACCCGCAGCGCGGTGGGGTCGTACAGCTCCACGATGGACTGGCCCGGCATCGCCAGCGCGCCCTGGTCGCCGTCGACGCGGGCGATGGTGCCGGCAAACGGTGCGGTGAGCCGGTACAGCCCGGCCTGGGCGCCGGCGGCGCGGGCAGTGGCGATCTGCGCGCGTGCCTGCGCTTCGGCGGTCTTCAGCTGTGCGCCGGCCTGCTCCAGCGCCGCGCCGCTCAGGAAGTGCTCGGCGGCGAGTTTGGCGCTGCGCTGGTAGTCGCGGCGCGCCTGCTCCAGCTGGGCGTTGGCCGCAGCAATCTGCGCCTGGCCGGCGGCGGCGCTCTGCCGTGCGGCCTCGCCATCCACCTGCGCCAGCAGCTGGCCGGCTTTCACCGTTTGCCCGGCGTGGGCGGCAAGGCGGGTGAGCCGGCCGGCTACCGGCACCGACAGCTGCGCGCTGCGCTGCGACTGGACCACGCCCTGGATGCGGTATTGCTGCACGGCGCTGCTGCCACCCAGCTGCAGGGTGGCTAGCGGGGCGGCGTGAGCGCTGGACAGTAGCAGCAGGCTGGCGAGCAGCAAGTTGGGGCGGGACATGGGCGGGGCTCTCCGTCGGCTCATGCCGAGTTTCTATGTTTGTAAACATAATATAAAAAAAGATAATGTACAAGCTGGCTGACGCCGGCGGTGCTTGCGGCGTGGCTTCACTATTGCTCGCGGAAAGTGCAAGGCAGAAGCAAACGGCACATGAGCTGGTTGCGGCAGCTAGTGACCAGATCCGGAGATATTCGGTGTGGCAAGCGCAGCAACTGCTGGCGGCGGGCCTGCTGCGTGCGCGAGCCGGCGGCGTTTGCCGCCGAGCATCTGGCCGGCGCGCCGAATATCCCGCGCGCGGTGCTGGGGTGTCGCCTGTCGGGTGATCCGGCCTTGGCCGACGTTGGCCGCACGGTGCTGCTGTACTGCAAGAGCATCGGCCGGGTGACGCTGGCAGCCAGGGTGATGCCGGAGATGGGGCAGTGGCAGGTGTGGTCTTCGATGCCTGGCTGGTTGCCGGTATGCGGTGGCGCAGCCGCGGGTGCTGGCTTTCGACTAGGAGGGGGTGCGCCGGAGCCAAAACATCGGGGCCAGGCGCGTCGCGCTGGCCCCGATGGCGAGTGCTGCTGCCGGCTTAGTACAGGCCGAAGATGCCCAGCAGGGTGAACACCAGCACAAAGCAGGTCACCCCGGTCAAGATCAGGTTGGTGTGCCGCTCCTTGGCCAGCGATACCTCCAGCGAGCGCTCCTGGCTTTTTACCGCCGTCAGCTGCTTTTGCAGCTCCAGCTTGTCGCCATCCAGCCGCGCCACGCTGTCCAGCAGCAGGCTCAGCGGCACCTCGGTGATCTTGTCGGTTTCCCAGCTGCTGATCAGCTGGCCGACGCGCTCCTTGAAGTAGCGGCCGGAGCGTTGCTCGCTGTCCAGCCATTCAAAGTCGAAGCCCTGCGCCGCCAGGCGGGAATTGCGCTTGATGCGTGCCTCTTCGCCGTCGGCTTCCGGGCTGGGCAGGGTGGTGGGCGGCACGCTGTAATCGGCAAAGTGGGTTTTCAGCCACTGGATAATCTGCGCATAGGCGTAGCTGGTCAGCCCCAGGCCGGCGATTTCCGGGCTCAGCAAGAAGCCGGAACGCGGGCCGAACTGCACCAGGCGCCGCGCGTGGTCCACGCTCACCTGCAGGCAGTTGCGGGTGTTCATCCAGTCGCTGGCTTCACCCTGCATGCTCTTCCACTGCGTGCCCTGCACCATGGCATAAGCCTGGAACTGGATGCGGTAGAAGTCGGACAGCGAGGTCTTGGCCAGGCTGCGGCGCGCAAACACATAAATGATGTTGCCGTTGCTGTTCAGCGCCAGCAGCTGGTCGCCATGCGTGCTGGCCTGGCTGGCAAGATAGGTTTCGTTCTCCAGCGCCGGCAACGGTGGCGGTTCCGGCGGCGCGGCGGTGCTGGTTTTACTGGCCTTGATATTCATCGGTGGGATGGCAATAGACGGTCAACATACTCAAGCGTACACGATTTTGCCTGGCACGGTGGCCGCCAGGCGGGCCGGCGGGCGGCAAGTCTCAATACGGGGCATGACGCACTGCTTCTGGGCGCGGTTGGCCGATGTCAGTGCCATGGATGGGCGCATCCGCCGCCGGCGCGCGCCCTGGCGCTGGCACGGGGATTGCTCAATGTAGGTTGCGGAGTCTGCATGCAGACCCCCGCTTGAGAGTCTGTCCCGTTGCTTCTGTCTCACCATCATTCAGAGACCGCCCGTTCCCGCCGGAATGGGCGATTTTTTTTGTGCTGGCCGCTGGCGGCGGCGCCACGGCCGGAACGACGCAGCGCCAGACGCAGGGAACAAAGCTGCGGCTGGCGCTGTGGGTTGCCGCTAGGGGGCTTAGTCCCAGGGCACGTCGTTGCTGTCGCTGGCCGCTGCCGTGTCGCTGGCGGTGTTGACGGTGCTGCTGGTCGCCTCGGTGACGGGCTGCACGGCACGCTGGCTGTCGTCCAGCCCGCCCAGTGCCAGCACCAGCTCGTCCACCAGTTCGCCCAGTTCTTCCGCCATCAGCAGGAAGGTGGCCTCGAACAGGCTGGCCATGTCGTCGCCGGCCTGGCTGGCTTCCTCTTGCAGCACATCCAGGAACTGCAGGCGCTTGAGCTGCAACTGGTCGGTGAGCACGAAGCGGATGCGTTCGCGCCAGATCAGCCCCAGGCGGGTGGCCTGCTTGCCGGTGGCGATGTGCTGGCGAATCTCGTCGGCGGTCAGGTCGATGCGGGTGCAGCGCACCACGGCGCCGTTTTCGCTGCCGTCCTTCAGTTCGCACTCGGCATCCAGCTCGAAGCCGCCGGGCGCTTCGCCGCTGGCCAGCCAGTCGGTCATCGCCGCGTGTGGCGACAGCGCGGTACGCGGCAGTGCGGCCGGGAACGGCGGCAGCGCCTCGCGCAGCTGCGACACCAGGTTTTCCGCCTTGCTGGCGGTGCCGCTATCCACCATCAACCAGCCGCGCTGGCCGTCGAGATAGGCAGTGGTGCGGCTGGAGCGGGTGAAGGCGCGCGGCAGCAAGTCGTCGGTGATCTGCTCCTTGAGCGCCAGTTTTTCCTTGCGGCCAACCTTGCGCAGTTCCTCGGCTTCGATCTGGCTGATCTTGCTGTCCAGGTGGTCGCGGATCACGCCGGAAGGCAATACCTTGTCTTCGCGCCGCAGGCTAAGCAGGCGGTACTGGCGCTGCTGGTACAGCGGGGTATCCAGGTGTCCGGCGGGGGTGACCCAGCCTTCGCTGAACCAGTCCAGGCCGCTACAGTGCTGGAAAGGGCGGGTGGCCAGCGCGTCGGTCAGCTTGTCGCCGTCGATGGCAAAGTTTTCATCCAGCCGGAAAAAAGAGAGTTGCTTAAACCACATAATTGATAGATAATCTTTCGCCTCAGTGATCGACAGATTGTAGCGCAAAAACGCCGCAATCTACCTGTCTTTCACGATGAATGAATTCACGGCGGGGTGTAGCTTAGCCTGGTAGAGCGCTACGTTCGGGACGTAGAGGCCGGAGGTTCGAATCCTCTCACCCCGACCATTTCATTCATATTGCAAGTGCAGCCTAAAACGGGGTGTAGCTTAGCCTGGTAGAGCGCTACGTTCGGGACGTAGAGGCCGGAGGTTCGAATCCTCTCACCCCGACCAGAGCTGTTTCTTGCAACAAAACCTAATTCGGGGTGTAGCTTAGCCTGGTAGAGCGCTACGTTCGGGACGTAGAGGCCGGAGGTTCGAATCCTCTCACCCCGACCAGAATTTAAAAAGCCAAATCAACCGTTGCGGTGATTTGGCTTTTTGCATTGCGGCGGCTGGGCGCGGCATCTTCGCGGCGGCAGGTGGGGTCGCCCACGTTGGCGACTTCCCGCTGCCGGCCTGTTTGCTCATCGCGGGCGGTGCTGGTAGCGCGCTGTCGCACGCGCTTCGGGCGGCGTGCAGTCGTGGTGGGCTGATGCTGGCGCGGCGGCAAACAAAAACCCCGGCGCGTTGCCGGGGTTTTGCATTGCGGCCAACCTGGCTCAGGCGCGCAGGCGGCGCAGCACTTCGTCCTTGCCGATCAGCGCCAGCACCGCATCCACCGACGGGGTCTGGGTGGTGCCGCAGACCAGCACGCGCAGCGGCATGCCCAGTTGGCCCATCTTGATGCCTTCCTCGGCGCAGAACGGCTTGAACAGCTCGTGGATGCTCTCGGCGTTCCAGCTTTCCAGTGCGGCCAGCTTGTCGGCAAAGCGCAGCATGCGCTCGCGGCTGTCGGGCTGCAGGTGTTTTTCCACGTCGGCGGCCTGCGGCTCGCGCTTGGCGTAGAAGTAGTCCACTTCCTGCGCCAGGGCATTCAAGTCCTGGATGCGCTCCTTCACCAGTGCCACCACGTCGGCCAGCGCCGGGCCGTTGCCGGTATCAACGTTGGCCGCAGCCAGGCGGCCGGCAATCAGTTTGGCCAGGCGTTGGTTGTCGGCGGCCTTGATGTGCTGCGCGTTCAGCCACATGAATTTTTCGTGGTTGAAGCGGCTGGCGGACGGGCTCACCGCCTCCAGGCTGAACCATTCCACGAACTGTTCCATGTTGAAGAATTCCTCGTCGCCATGGCCCCAGCCCAGGCGCGCCAGGTAGTTCAGCAGCGCTTCCGGCAGGATGCCCTTGGCGGCGTAGTCCACCACGCTCACCGCGTCGCGGCGCTTGGACATCTTGTTGCCGTTCTCGTTGAGGATCATCGGCAGGTGCGCGTACACCGGCAGTGGGGCATCCAGCGCCTTGAGGATGTTGATCTGGCGCGGGGTGTTGTTCACGTGGTCGTCACCGCGGATCACGTGAGTGATGTTCATGTCCCAGTCGTCCACCACCACGCAGAAGTTGTAGGTGGGGCTGCCGTCCGGGCGGGCGATGATCAGGTCGTCCAGCTCGTCGTTGCTGATCTCGATGCGGCCTTTCACCGCGTCGTCCCACACCACCGAGCCGCCGATCGGGTTCTTGAAGCGCACCACCGGCTGCACGTCGGTCGGAATCGCCGGCAGGGTCTTGCCGGCCTCCGGGCGCCACAGGCGGTTGTAGCGCGGCTTCTCGCCGTTGGCTTCCTGCTGCGCGCGCAGCGCATCCAGCTCGTCCTTGCTCATGTAGCAATGGTAGGCGTGGCCGCTGGCCAGCAGCTGCTGGATCACGTCCTTGTAACGGTCGAAGCGCTGGGTCTGGTAGAACGGGCCTTCGTCGTAGTCCAGGCCTACCCAGTGCATGCCGTCCATGATCGCCTTCACCGATTCCGGGGTGGAGCGCTCCAGGTCGGTGTCTTCGATGCGCAGCACGAAGGTGCCGGCATTCTTGCGGGCAAAGGCCCAGGAAAACAGCGCGGTGCGCACGCCACCGATGTGCAGGAAACCGGTGGGGCTGGGGGCAAAACGGGTGCGGATCATGGTCTACGCCTGAACGGGAAATTCGGTAAGGCGGCTATTGTACGTTGCCGGCCAAAGCGCGGGCAAACCGGTGGCGCAAAGCAAGTTGGCCGCATGCCTTGCGGCAATGCGGCCAACGTTGTGCGGAACAGTGCGATCAGGCGTTAAGGCCGGCCGGCAGGGCAGGGCTGGCCGGCAGGTTGGCCAGCAGCAGCCACAGCGCGGTGGCAGCCAGGGTCAGTGCCATCGCGGTATTGAATAGGCGCATGCGGCGCGGGGTGTGCAGCAGCCGTTGCAGTGCCACACCGGCACCGGCCCACACGCTGATGCACGGCATCATGGTGGCGAATACCACCACGAAGAACAGCACTGCCGCCTGGCTGGCCGGCATGCTCTGCGGCAGGAACACCATGCCCATGTTCAGGCTGATCATCCAGGTCTTGGGGTTCAGCCACTGGAACCAGATACCGCCCATGAAGGACATCGGCTGCACCGCGCCATCCTCGTCATCCAGCATGCTGCTGCGCTGGATCTGCCAGGCCAGGTACAGCAGGTAGCCGCAGCCGGCCACGGTCAGCAGCGGCTTGAAGCTGCCTACCAGCCCGGTCAGCTGGCCCATGAACAGGATGATGATGGCCGCCTGCAGCGCAATGCCGGTGGCGATGCCGAACAGCGACGGCACGGTGCGGCGGAAGCCGTGATTCAGGCCGGAGGCGGCCAGGATCAGATTATTGGGGCCGGGGGTGATGGCCATTACGGCCAGGTAGATCACCAGAGCTGCGGTATTCATGACGCCGGTTCGCAAAGCTGTTTTCGATGGCTGTGATGATAGGCATTGCCGCGCTACAATAACAGATTCAGAAATTTCAATTTGAAACCATAACAGTTTGTTGTTGGCAGAACTGTTATGGTCGATGATGCCCCAAACTGTGCAGGTGCAATATGGCGCAAGAATCCCTCTATATGCGGCTGGTAAGCGAATGGACCACCATGATGCAGCGTGGGGTGCTGCAGCCGGGGCAGAAGATGCCGTCGGTACGCAAGGCCTGCGAGCAATACCAGGTAAGCCCGGCTACCATCCTGTCCGCCTACCGGCTGCTGGAAGAACGCGGCCTGGTGGAGGCGCGGCCGCAGTCCGGCTTCTACGTGCGGGCGCAGACGCGGCTGCCGCTGCCGCACATGCGGCGCCAGAGCGGCACCGTGGCCACCGGCGACGAGGTGCTGGACAACATCGAGCTGGTGCTGGCCGCCCAGCAGCAGCCGGGCTACCTGGATCTTTCCATGGCCTCGCCGCGCGGCAGCGATTTCTACCCCACCAGCCGCCTCAAGAGCATCCTCGGCAAGCTCACCCGCGAGCAGCCGGAGCTGGCCACCGACTACAGCTACCCTCCGGGTTCGCTCGCCTTGCGCGAGCAGGTGGCGCGCCGCGCGCTGGCCTGGGGTGTGGCGCTGACGGCGGACGACATCGTCACCACCAACGGCTGCACCGAGGCGCTGCAGCTGGCGCTGCGCACGGTGTGCAAGCACGGCGACACCATAGGGCTGGAATCGCCCACCTATTTTCTGCTGTTGCCGCTGCTGAAAAGCCTGGGGCTGAAGGTGATCGAGATTCCCACCCACCCCACCACCGGGCTGTCGCTGGACGCACTGGAATTGCTGCTGAGCGAAGGGCGGCTCAACGCCATCGTGGCCATGCCCACGGTACACAACCCGCTGGGCGCTACCATGCCGCTGGAGAACAAGAAAAGGTTGGCCGCACTGGTGAACGAGCACAAGGTGCCGCTGATCGAGGATTGTCCGCACGCCGATCTGTTCTACGGCCAGCTGACGCCGGACGCGGTGAAGGCTTTCGACCGCGACGGCTATGTGCTGCTGTGCGGCAGCTTCAACAAGACGCTGGCGCCGGGCTTTCGCACCGGCTGGATCGCGCCGGGCCGCTACCGCCGCGAGCTGACCCGGCTCAAGTTCGCCTCCTCGCTGTCGCAGCCGCGGCTGCTGGAGGAAACCCTGGCCAGCTACCTGCAGGACGGCGCCTACGACCAGCACCTGCGCTTTTTGCGCCGGCATTACCAGTCGCAGATGTCGCGGCTGCAGGACGTGGTGGCCAATTACTTCCCGCCCGGCACCCGCGCCACGTCGCCCACCGGCGGCTGTGTGTTATGGGTGGAGCTGCCGGGCGAGGCCGATTCGCTGGCGCTGTCGCGCGCTGCTTACGCCGAGAAGATGCTGCTGGTGCCCGGCGCGCTGTACTCGCCGCGCGGCCGCTACCGCAACTGCTTGCGGTTGTCCTGCTGCTACCCGTGGAGCGATGCCTACCAGCGCGGCCTGCAGCGGGTGGCGGAGTTGGCCGCTGGCAATTGAGCCCGGCCGCGCTGGCAGCGTGGTCTAGACTGGTGACATCCCCCAGCCGGAGCCTCGCCATGAGCAGCCATACCGTACATCTGCACCGCGTGATCTGCGCGGCCCCCGACAAGCTCTACCGCGCCTTTCTCGATGCCGACGCGCTGGCCAAGTGGCTGCCGCCACACGGTTACAGCGGCCATGTGCACAGCCTCGACGCCCGCGTCGGCGGCAGCTATCGCATGTCGTTCACCCATTTTGGCAGCGGCCAGAGCGAAAGCTTCGGTGGCGAGTACCTGGAGCTGGTGCCCGGCCAACGCATCTGCCACACCGACCGCTTCGACGACCCCAACCTGCCGGGCGAGATGCGCACCACCATCACCTTTGCCGCCGTGTCCTGCGGCACCGAGCTCAGCATCGTGCAGGAGGGCATCCCCGCCGCCATTCCGCCGGAAAGCTGCTACGTGGGCTGGCAGCAGTCGCTGCAGCTGCTGGCGCAACTGGTGGAGGCGCGCTAGCGGCTTCAGCCGCGGCGTGCCAGCAGCGCCTGTAGCTCTGCCGGCAGCCGCGCGCGCAGACGGGCGCTGACGGCGGCCTCGTGCCGCTGCCACTGGATGCCCAGCCAGATCACCGCCAGGCCGATCAGCGTCAGCACGAAGGGGAACAGCAGGCTGTCGCGGAACACCTGGTAGGCCAGGTGCCCCAGATAGCCGGCGCAGCCCAGCGCGCCGCATACCGCCAGCACCCGCCGCGCCAGCACTGCGCTGGCCAGGATCATCAGCAGGTTGATACACAGATAGATGAACTTGTTCAGCTCGCTGTCGGAGTTCATCAGGCTCAGCCCACCCCAGAACGCCAGTGTGCCGAACAGGTACAGCCAGAACGCGTAATCCTTGCCGCTGCGGCTGCGCAGGTCCACCCAGAACGCCAGCAGCAGCATGGCCAGACCGAACCACAGCGACACCCACTGCCGCCAGTAGTGGCCGACATATTCCGGGTCGAACAGCATTGGCGCCAGATCCATGCTCAGGTACCACAGCGTCACGGCGATAGGCATTACCAGAAATGGTAGCCGCAGCCGCTGCAGCACAATGCTGCCGGCGGCCAAGGTGGCCAGTTCCATCTGCAGCCAGCGCCAGTCGATATAGCGGTGGTAGTCCTGATAATGGGTGTTGACCGGCCACTGGCCCAGCATGCTCTGCAGCCCGTACACCGCCAGTGGCGTCATGCACACCGCCAGCGTGGCCAGAATGCCGGCCGGTATGGCAAACCGCTGCTGCAGTAGCCAGCGGCTGCAGCCCAGCGCGGCCACGGCGTACAGCAGCGAAATCAGCAGCAGCCCGCCGCCGCCGAAGCGTTCCCAGCCCAGGTTCATGAACAGCGTCATGGCGCCGATGGCGATCATGCCGCCCAGGTAATACAGGATGTGGGTGAGCTGGAAGCGCGGCGTCGCCTTGTCCTGCTGCTGCAAAAAGGCCCACAGCGCCGCGGCCTGCTGCGCCGTCAGCAAGCCGCGCTCGGTTGCCTGTTGTAGCTGTTGCTGGTTCAGTTCCATGCGGAGCGGCCCTTCCGTGTCGGCAGCGGCGCATCGGGGCGATGTGCGCTATTCCGCTGTATTGTCGGCAGCGATCGGTAAGGGGGCAAGGCGCAATCCGGTCGGCGGCGGGCAGGGCGGTGTTGGCCGGCGGCGCAAAAAAAACAGCCGGCGGGTGAGTGCCGGCTGTGTGCTTGGGCGGGTTACCGCCGCGGTCTTACTCCGCCTGTTCGCCTTCGCCACCGTGGCGCGCTTCGTAAGCAGCACGCTTGTCGGCGTTGGCCTGGGTGCGGGCGTGGAACTCGGCGGTGCGGGCGGCCTTTGCGGCCAACCTTTCGGCTTTTTCCGCGGCTTGCTGCTCGGCCAGCGTGGCCTCACGCTCCAGACGGGCGGTAATGGCGATCTCGCGGGCGGCGGCGCGCTGCGCTTCTTCCTCGGCTTCCATGGCTTCCAGCTCGGCGTGGGTCTTGCACGGGCCGGTCTTCTCGAACCAGGCGACGGACTCGACGTGCGCGGTGTGCGGGAACATGTTAACGATGCCGGCGGATTTCAGCGTGTAGCCCTTGGTGTGCACCAGCACGCCGGCGTCGCGCGCCAGGGTGGACGGGTTACAGGAGACATACACGATGCGCTGCGGCGCGGTTTCCTCGGTGATGGCCTTCACCAGCTGGATGGCGCCGTCGCGTGGCGGGTCGATCAGCATCTTGTCGAACTTGCCCAGCGCGGCGAACGATTCCTCGGTTACCTCGAACAGGTTGGCCATCTCGTAGCTCACCTTGTGCTGCAGCCGGTTGTGGGTGGCGTTTTCCACCGCGCGCTTCACCAGCGCCTCGCTGCCTTCCATGCCGTGCACGTCGGCGCCGCTGCGGGCGATAGGCAGGGTGAAGTTGCCGATGCCGCAGAACATGTCGGCGATGCGTTCGCCGGCCTTGGGGTCCAGTAGGCGCAGCGCGCGGCTGACCATCACGTTGTTGATGTCCGGGTTCACCTGGGTGAATTCGGTGGGGTAGTACGGCATTTCCACGTCGAAGTCGCGCAGGCGGTAGGTGAGCTTGGGCGCGTCCAGCGGGTAGATCGGGTAGCAGGTTTCCGGGCCCTTGGGCTGCAGCCAGATTTGCAGCGGGCGCTTGGGCTGCGAGTACTGGTCGGAGAACTTCTGCAGGATCTCGAAGTCTGCATCAGTAATGGCTTCCATATTGCGGAACACCAGGATATCCACCTCGGCGCCGACGGCCACTTCCACCTGCGGCATGCGGTTGTTGATCGACAGCTTGATGATCATCTCGCGCAGCGGCACGATCAGGTCGGAAATGTGCTTGGGCAGCACGCGACATTCGCGCATGTCGGCAATGAAGCTGGAACGCTTTTCGTGGAAGCCCACCAGTACGCCGCCTTTTTTCTCCACCAGCCGGGCAGACAGGCGGGCGCGATGGCGATAGCCCCAGGTGGGGCCGGCGATCGGCGTCATCACCACTTGTGGCTTTACCTTGCCAAGCCGCGTCAGGTTGTCTTCCATTACGCGCTGCTTGATGGCGACCTGGGCGCTGAATTCGACGTGCTGCATCGAACAGCCGCCGCAGACACCGAAGTGCGGGCAGGCCGGCTCGGCGCGCATGTAACTGTCCTTGATAATATCGACGGCAACTGCGTTTTCGTAGCTGGGCTTTTTGCGGAAGCTGCTGTAGCTCACGGTCTCGTAGGGCAGGGCACCTTCGATGAAGATGGTCTTGCCGTCTACATGGGCAACACCGCGGCCTTCGTGGTCCAGTGATTCGATATGGGCAAGCTGCTGTTGAGTCATTGTTTTGTAAGTCAAAATGCTAGGGCAAAGGCGTTAATTGTCGCAGAAACCACAGTAAAACGCACGGCAATGGCCGCTATCTATCGCAACGCAACAAACGAGGGTCCATCTGGTACCATCACGGCTATGCAAACCGTCCCATCTATCCCGTCCATGCTGCGCCTGGGGCTGCTGTGCAGTCTGCTGGCCGGCTATGCCGTCGCGGCGCAGGCTTCCGAGCCGGAGCCGGATGTCGCCATTGCTGCGCAGGGGCAGCATCTGGTCGTGAACCTGCCGCAGACCCGCGTGCACCTGTATCAGGATGGCCTGCTGCTCAAGACCTATCCGATTGCCGTCGGCAAGCAGCTTACCCAGACGCCTACCGGCAACTACAGCGTTACCGGTATTTATCGTGATCCTACCTGGCATATTCCCAAGTCTATCCAGGCGGAAATGGCCAAGCAGGGCAAACCGGTGAAAACCGAGATACCGCCGGGGCCGGACAATCCGCTGGGCAAGGTGTTCATCCGCTTTGGCGAGCCGCGGCTGGGGCTGGGCTTTCATGGCACCAACCAGCCGGGCAGCGTACCGGGTGTGCGCAGCCACGGCTGTGTGCGGCTGCGCAATGAAAATGCGCTGGCACTGGCGGACTGGGTGAATGTTGGAGCCATGGTCACCATCGCCTACCAGCCGCTGGTGCTGAACGAAGACGAGGCCGGCGAGCTGTGGCTGACCGCCTATCGCGACGTTTACGGTATGAAAGACCCGTCCTATCGCTACCTGGCCAACACCTTGTTGTCCTGGCAGCAGGAAAAGGGCAAGGTGCTGCACGGTGCGCGGGTGGATCAGGCGATCCGCGAGCGCAAGGGCAGGCCGGTATGCCTGTCGTGCAAGGACGCCGACAAGGCGGTGATTACCGGCAGTCTGCTGGCAAAGCGCTGGCTGAGCGTGGACGAAGAGCAGCTGCTGAACAATGGTGAGGCGGTACAGCCGGTGGGGGGGCACCTTAACCCAAGGCTGCCGCGCAGCCTGCCCGGCATCAGCTGAGTACCAATGACAAAGCCCCGCCGCGGCGGGGCTTTTGCTTGTGGGGGTGACAATGCAAAAGAGCTGCAGACATAATCTGCAGCTCTTTATGCTGGTGCCCAGGAGAAGACTCGAACTTCCACAGTGTTGCCACCGCTAGGACCTGAACCTAGTGCGTCTACCAATTCCGCCACCTGGGCACATCGCAAATTTTTATCCGGAGGGCATCAGCGTAG